>NZ_JBSFQI010000022.1:0-62842 GCF_053588635.1 Gordonia sp. NPDC003425
CGGCCCCATTCCGAACCCGGAAGCTAAGCCCTCCAGCGCCAATGGTACTGCACCCTAACCAGTGTGGGAGAGTAGGACACCGCCGAACACAATTTCCAGTGTGGCCCTTCGCATTTCGCGAGGGGCCACACTGCTTTGTGCGTTCTGGGGTCGCGCGGGTGATCGGCTCAGGCGTCGCGTGGCACGACCACCACGGGGACCGCCAACACCCGCATCATCTTCGCGGCGGTGGTGCCGAGGAACATGTGCAGCGGACGAGCGAGCCGTGACGATCCGACGAAGAGAAAATCGCCCGGATCCCACTCGAGAGAGCCCACCGCGTCCTCCACCGTGTGGCCGGCGCCGAGTACAGCGGTCACCGGGTGTCCGTCGGGTAGTTGGGGGCGCACCGCAGCCACCAGCTCGTCGAGTTGGGAGGCTGCAGTCTCCCGGTCGTCGAGGGAGACCAGCGAAAGCAGGCGTAGTTCGAGATCGGCGCGCACACACGCGCGGATGGCGGCACGGATGAGGGCCGGATTTCCGGGGCCGCTGCCCACCGCGCAGGTGACCCGCCGTATCGGCGTCGCAACCTCCCGCATACCGCGGGGGGCGACCACCACCGGGGTGGTGGCGACGTGCAGCAACCCGTTCACCACAGATCCGAGCGAGTGCCGTCCGAGAATGCCGCCGCCCGAACCGCCGACGACGATGGCCGCCGAGTCCAAACGGCGTGCCTCCGAAGCGATTCCGTCCGCGGTGTTCTCGTAGGTGGCGACGTACGCGTCGGCGGCCACGTCGTCGGGGAGTTCGGCGCGCGCCTCATCCAGCGACTCGGTGGTCTGACGATCCACGATCTCGACGAAATCTCCGAGGGGAGCGGTCGCGTCGTTGCTGCGCACCGGCGGCACCACCATGCAGACCCGAAGATCGGTGTCGAAGCACTCGGCGAGTTGCCCGCCGAGCGCTAGGGCATCCTCGCCTCCCGGTGTTGCGAGATAGGCCACCAGAAAGTTCGGCCGGGATGCCATTGTGCTGCGCTCCGTTCGGATCGTGTCGCGCCCGCAGAGTTCGGCGGGCACGACTCCATGATGCCTGTCCGGCGTGAACCGTACCGGAGATCACCGCGTCACATCGTCGCGTTCGAGGATCGAACATCGCCGGGTCCGAACCGCGTCCGCCATCTTGGCGGCGCGGGGGACTACCGTCGAGCCGTGACGATCTCTCATGTGGACGGCTACCTCCGCAAGATCATGGACGATTGTGCCGACGACAGGTCCGGAACCGTCGCCGACTACATTCCCGAACTCTCGACCGTCGACCCCGACGGCTACGCGCTCACCGTGTGCGTGCACGACGGGTACACCTATTCGCTCGGCGACACCGACGTTGTCTTCACCATTCAGTCGGTGTCCAAGCCGCTGACATACGCACTGGCACTCGGCCGACTCGGGCCGGCCGCGGTGGACGAGCGGATCGGGGTGGAACCGTCGGGAGAGGCGTTCAACGAGATCAGCGTCGACTCGCGCCGACGCCCACGTAATCCGATGATCAACGCCGGTGCCATCGTGGCCGCGTCGCTGCTGTTGCCGCCGGTGGGTGACGTGGGGCCGGGTGTGGTCGGTGAGGTCTTCGGTGAGGTCCTCGACTTCTACTCGGCGTGTGCCGGACGCCGGTTGACCATGAACGAGGAGGTTTTCGCGTCCGAGGCCGCCACCGGATCGCGCAATCGGGCCATCGCCTACATGCTCGACAGTTTCGGCGCCCTGGACACCGATCCCGACGCCGCACTGGAGCTCTACTATCGGCAATGCTCGATCGAGGTCACCGCCGACGATCTCGCCGTCATGGGCACCACGATCGCCTGCGGCGGAGTCAACCCCCGCACGGGGCGACACGCCTTCACCCAGGAGGTGGCGCAACGCGTGCTCTCGGTGATGACCACGTGCGGGATGTACGACGGGGCCGGCGACTGGGTGACATCGGTGGGCCTGCCCGCCAAGAGTGGCGTCGGGGGCGGCATCCTCGCGGTGCTGCCGGGTCAACTGGGCATCGGTGTCTACTCACCACGGCTCGATGAGCACGGCAACAGCGTGCGCGGCGTCGACACCTGCCGGCACCTGTCGACCGACCTCGGACTGCACATGTTCAACGTCACCCGGGGAAGCCGGATCACCGTGCGCTCGGTGTACGACATCGGGGAGTTCCCGATCAGCGATGACTGGTCGGAGATCGAACGCAGCTACCTGCGCACCTGCCGAGATCGGGTACGCGTCTATGAGCTGCAGGGAGATCTGACGTTCGCCGGCGCCGAACGTGCGTTCCGCCGGGTCGAGAAGGACCTCGACGACGACAAGGTCGGGGTGGTGATCATCGACATCTCCCGGGTCGGTGTGATCGATCCGGTGGCGCGCACGATGATGCTCGCGATGAAGAACACCGCCGACTCCTCGGGCCGTCGGGCAATCCTGGTCGATCCCGACGGCGAGATCCGGGCGAGTGTGGAACGGCATCGCCACGACACCGTGGTGCCGCAGCTGGCCGTGCCCGATGCCTATCTCGGCCTCGATCCGACACTGCCGCATGTGCATTCCGCCATGGCCGATGCGGTGGAGGACGCCGAGGAGTTCCTGCTCAAGGACTACCGCAACCGCTGAGCCGAGCACCCGACGAGAGATCATGACATGACGGGGGTGCGGGCGCGGAGTGCGCGCCCGATAAGCTGCGGTCTGTGCGTCTGGTGATCGCGGAATGCCAAGTGGACTATGTGGGGCGGTTGACCGCCCATCTGCCGATGGCCAAGCGGTTGTTGCTGATCAAGTCGGACGGGTCGGTGAGTGTGCACGCCGACGACCGCGCATACAAGCCGCTGAACTGGATGAGCCCGCCGTGCCGGCTGACCGAGACGGAGGTGCCCGACGAGGTTGCCGCGGTGCACGACTCGGTCGCGGCGTACTGGGTGGTCACGAACAAGGCGGGCGAGGAACTGCGGATCACCATCGCCTCGATCGACCACGACTCGAGTCACGACCTCGGTGTGGATCCCGGGCTGGTGAAGGACGGCGTCGAGGCGCACCTGCAGGAGTTGCTGGCCGAGCACGTGGAGACACTCGGACCCGGCCACAGTCTGGTGCGACGCGAATACATGACCGCGATCGGCCCGGTGGATCTGCTCTGCCGCGACGCCGACGGTGCCACCGTGGCGGTGGAGATCAAACGTCGCGGCGAGATCGACGGTGTCGAGCAGCTCACCCGCTATCTCGAGTTGCTCAATCGCGACCCGTTGCTCGCGCCGGTGAGCGGAGTGTTCGCTGCCCAGCAGATCAAACCGCAGGCCCGCACGCTGGCCACCGACCGGGGAATCCGGTGCGTGGTGCTCGACTACGACGCGCTCCGGGGTGCCGAAAGCACCGAGTTCCGGCTCTTCTGACCGGTCAGTCCTCGGCGCCGACCCGTGACCGTTCCGACAGCACGCGGTTGAGCTCGTCGAGATCGTCGGCGTCGGACATGGCGGTGTAGTCGACGTCGCCGGGACGCCGGAGAATCTCGGGGAACTCGCCGAGTTTGGTACGGATCTCCTCGAACTCGTCGAGAACTCCCGCCCGCGCCTCGTCGGCGCGCGCGGCCAGCTCGCGCGAACGGGCCAGCCGTTCGGTGGCGATCTCCAGCGCGGTCTGTCGAATGGTCTGCGCCTCGCCGAGCGCCACCCGTCGTTGATCGGCGAGGTCCGCCTCGTGCTGCCGCTGCATCTCGGCTCTGGTCTGCGCACTCTCGCGCTCGAGTTCGGCGGCCTCGGCCTGTGCCTTGGCGACCATCCGCTGCGCCTCCTCGCGGGCGGCGGTCATGGTCTTGGTGTGTTCGGCCTCCATCGCCGCCCGCCGTTCGTCGCGCAGTCGGTCGTCTTCCTCGGCGTCGGCCTTGGACTTCGCGTTCACCGCGTCGGCCTCGTCGCGCAGTTCGGTGGCCTTCTCCTCGGCCTCGGCCACGATGCCCGCCGCGCGGTGGCGTGCCTCGGCGAGAATCCGGTCGGCCTCGGCGTGGGAATCGGAGACGAGTTGTGCGGCCTCCTGTCGTGCCACCGACAAGGTCTCGGCAGCCTCGGCGGATGCTTCGGCGCGCATCTCCGACGACTCGTCGGACGCGAGCTGCAGCATCCGGCTGAGTCGTTCGCTCATTCCCTGAGCGGTGGTCGGCGGCACCGACAGGGTGTCGACCTCCCGACGCAGATCCTCGATCTGGTCACGTGCGTCCTGCAGGTGCGCCGCGAGCTCGTGGGCATTGGCCGTCGCGGCGTCGCGGTCGGCCGCGAGAACCCGCATCTCGGCATCGAAACGCCGCATCGTGTCGGCGACCTGCTCGCGGTCGTATCCACGCATGACGACGGCGAACGGTAGCTGCTGCCTCGGTACCTGCGCTGCCATGCACGACAGTCTATCGCCGCACTCTGACCGGCGTGGCTGCTGCCGGTCACCGGGCTCAGTGGGCGGGTTCCACCAATTCCAGCAGCACGCCGCCGGCGTCCTTGGGGTGGACGAAGTTGACCCGGGAATCCGCGGTGCCGTGCTTGGCCTGCGGATACAGCACGCGTACCCCGGCGTCGGTGAGGCGTTGCGCCACCGCGTCGACATCGGTGACCCGCAGCGCCAGCTGTTGCAGGCCGGGGCCGCTGCGTCCGATGAACTTCGCGATGGTCGACTCGGGGGTCAGCGGTGCGAGGAGCTGGATGACGGTGCCGCCGCCCACTGCGGCCGGGCCGATCATCGCCTCCTCGACGCCCTGCTCGGTGTTGGTCTCCTGGTGATGTGTGACGAATCCCAGGTTGTCGCCGTACCACTTCTTCGCCGCCTCCAGATCGGGGACAGCGATACCGACGTGATCGACGGCGACGACGAGGTCGGAGATCAGGGCGGTGGCGCCGCCCGCTGCCTGCGCGGGGTCTGATGATGAGGTGGTCATGAGCTAACGGTAGCGTGGTGGAGAATGAACGACAGAGCGACCGCTCGGTTGGCGGCGCACACATCGCTTTTCTGGAGGTAAACATGCCCGCGGCTTCCGATCAACCGACCTCGGTCATCGTCGCCGGTGCCCGCACGCCGTTCGGCCGTCTGCTGGGCTCGCTCAAGGGATTCAGCGGCGTCGATCTGGGCGCCATCGCCATCAAGGGAGCACTCGAGCGTGGCGGCGTACCGGCCTCGGCCGTCGAGTACGTCATCATGGGCCAGGTGCTCACCGCCGGCGCCGGTCAGATGCCCGCCCGCCAGACCTCGATCAAGGCGGGCATCGGGTGGGATGTACCGGCGCTGACGATCAACAAGATGTGCCTGTCGGGGATCGACGCCATTGCGCTGGCCGATCAGCTGATCCGGGCCGGGGAGTTCGACTGCATCGTGGCCGGAGGTCAGGAGTCGATGACGCAGGCACCGCATCTGCTGCCCGGCAGCCGTTCGGGATTCAAGTACGGCAACACCGAGCTGGTGGACCACACGGCCTTCGACGGACTCTACGACGCCTTCACCGATCAGCCGATGGGCGCGCTCACCGAGCAGGGCAACGACACCCGCGGTTTCAGCCGCGCCGAGCAGGACGAGTTCGCTGCGCGTAGCCACCAGCTCGCCGCCACGGCATGGAAGAACGGCGTGTTCGCCGACGAGGTGGTGCCGGTGGCCATTCCGCAGCGCAAGGGCGACCCGGTCGAGTTCGTCGAGGACGAGGGCATCCGCGCCGACACCACCGTCGACAGCCTGGCCGGACTGCGTCCGGCGTTCCGCAAGGACGGCACGATCACCGCGGGCAACTCGTCGCAGATCTCCGACGGGGCCGCCGCGGTGGTGGTGATGAGCAAGGCCAAGGCCGACGAGCTCGGCCTCACCCCGCTGGCCGAGATCGGTCCGCACGGCGTGGTGGCCGGTCCGGATTCGTCGTTGCAGCTGCAGCCGGCGAATGCGATCGAGAAGGCCTGTGCGCGTGCCGGAATCACCCCCAAGGACCTCGACCTCGTCGAGATCAACGAGGCGTTCGCCGCGGTGGGACTGGCCTCGACCCGCGCGCTGGGAATCGATCCGGAGATCGTCAACGTCAACGGCGGGGCGATCGCCGTCGGCCATCCCATCGGCAGCTCGGGTGCTCGGATCGCGTTGCACCTCGCGTTGGAGCTGGGGCGTCGCGGTGGCGGTGTGGGTGCCGCCGCGCTGTGCGGTGCCGGCGGGCAGGGCGACGGCCTGATCCTGCGCGTGCCCGCATCCTGATCCGGGTCACCATCTGCCGGTTCGCTCGACGCACGTGGCCTACGACACATCGTCGTAGGCCACGCGGCATTTCGGCACAATGGAAGGCATGACCCAGTTGTTCAACCTGTCCACACCCGCCAAGCGGTTCCGGTTCGTCGCCATCCTCGAAGCGATCACGTGGCTCGCGCTACTGATCGCCATGTACTTCAAGTGGGTCCTCGGCCACACCGAGGCGGTGCGGTATCCGGGCATGGTGCACGGCATCGTCTTCGTCGCATTCGTGCTGATCGCGCTCGCGACCGCGGTGTCGTTGAAGTGGAACCGGTGGGTCGCCCTGCTCGCGCTGGTGTCGAGCATCCCGCCGTTCGGCACCATCGTCTTCGAGTGGTGGGCCGCGCGTGCCGGTCATCTCGCCGAGCTCTCGCCCGCGCAGTCGGGCGACGGCGAGGTCCGGGTCGCCGCGTAGGCGGGCACGGGAGATGATCGTCGCCTTCAGCCTGACCCCCTCCGGTGGAGATGCCGTCGACGCCGACGGCGGGATGAGCAAGGCCGTCGCCGCCGCGGTCGAGGTGGTCCGCGACTGCGGTCTGCCGCATCAGACCACGTCGATGTTCACCTACCTCGAGGGCGACTGGGACGAGGTGATGGACGTGGTGAAACGCGCCACCGACGCGGTCGCCGCGCACGCTCCGCGGGTGGGTCTCGTGCTCAAGGCCGATATCCGGCCCGGGCACACCGACGAGATGACGGGAAAAGTCGACCGGGTGATGCGGCATCTGTCCTGAGGCGGCCGCCGTGCGTCATCCGCTGCCCGCGGCCCGTCGGGCCGTCGCCGCAATCTTCTGCCTGAACGGATTCCTGGCCGCCCTCTGGGTGGCCCACATTCCGGTGATCACCGCCCGCACCGGCACCGACCACCAGCAGCTCGGCGCGCTGCTCCTGCTGCTGGGTGGCTCGGCGTTCGTGGGCATGCAGGTCACCGGCCGCGCGCTGGACCGTTACGGGTCAAGGCTGACCACCGTGATCGCCGCGACGGCCCTGTGCGCGGTGATGCTCGGACCCGCACTGGCCACCGATACCGCCACCCTGGCCGCCTCGCTCGCCGCGTTCGGATTCGTCAACGGAAGCCTCGACGTCTCCATGAACGCCCAGGCGGTTGTCGTCGAACGCGCCTACGCGCGGCCGATCATGTCGGCCTTTCACGGCTTCTTCTCACTCGGCGGACTGGTGGGGTCGGCGGTGGTGGCGGCGACGCTGTGGGCCGACGTCGGTGTGGTGGCCACGGTTGCCGTCGGCGCGGCCGCCGGACTGGTGGTGGTCGCGGCATCGTCTCGTCACCTGATGCGCGCAGAGCACGAACGCGTGGGCGGCGTGCATACCGGTGCCACCCCGGTGGTGCACGCCGGGCAGGCCGGTGCGGCACCGCGTCGGTGGTGGCGCGGCGTCGACGTGCGCCGGCTGGTGATCCTGGCGGCCGTGGCGTTCGCGCTGATGCTGGCCGAGGGCACCGCCTACGACTGGAGCGCGTTGCACGTGGTGGAGACGTTCGGCACTCGCGATGCCGTCGGAGCGCTGGCCTTCGGCTCGTTCAGTGCCGCGATGACCGTCGCCCGGTTCGGTATCGATCCCATCGCCGGCGCCCTCGGCCCCGTCGCGGTGATCCGGTACGGCTCGCTGCTCGGCATCGTGGGGATGGCAACGGCCCTGCTTGCTCCCGTGACCGCTGTCGCGATCGCGGGCTGGACCCTGTTCGGGGTGGGATTGGCCGGTCTGATTCCGCAGATCTTCACCGCCGCAGGCAATCTCACCACCGAATCGAGCGGTGCGGCGATCTCGGCGGTGGTGGGATGCGGCTACCTCGGCATGCTGTCGGGACCGGCCGTCGTCGGATTCATCGCCGCACGGTCGACGTTGTCGACCGGGCTGGTGCCGGTGCTGGCCGCACTTGTCTTCGCCATGGTGGCCGCGCCCGTGGTGCGTCCGCGGCCGGTTCGGCAGAGCGAGTGATGGTGCGGTGGGCCAGGTGCGGGCGTCGTGACACACTAGGAGGGTGACTCGACCTTCCTCCCGTCCTCAGGGAAGCGGCACGCGCGCACAGGCCGCGGCCGCACGTCAGCAGGCTTCCGCAGCGGTGGCGATGTCCGGCGCCGTCGACCTCTCCGCACTCAAGGAACGCGCCGACGCCCAGCGCGCCCAGGCACATCGACCACCGCCGGCGGCCACGTCCGCGCCCGGCACCACCCCACCGACCACCGGCGGTGGAGTCCTCGATGTCACCGAGGAGACCTTCGAGACCGAGGTGCTCGCCCGGTCGACCCGCCAACTCGTGGTGATCGACCTGTGGGCCGAATGGTGCGGCCCCTGCAAGCAGCTCTCGCCGGTGCTCGAACGCCTGGCCGGGCAGGCCGCAGGCGCGTGGGTGCTGGCCAAGATCGACGTCGACGCCAATCCCCGGATCGCCCAGGCGTTCCGGGTGCAGTCGATTCCGATGGTGGTGGCGGTCGCGGCCGGGCAGCCGGTGGCCGCCTTCAACGGTGTGCGCTCCGAGCAGGAGATCACGGCCTGGATCGACGAGATCCTCGCGCAGGTGGGCAGCGCATTGACCGGTGTCGACGACGCCGTGCCGGCATCCGAGCCCGAGGACCCGCGGATGGTGGCGGCCGAGGACAAGCTCAATGCCGGGGATTTCGACGGTGCGCTGGCCGATTATCGCGCCATCGTCGCCGCCGAGCCGGGCAATGTCGAGGCGGCCTCGGCCACCCGCAACCTGGAATTCGTGCTGCGCGCCCAGGCCCACGATCCGTCGATCGTGGACACCGCGGCACCGCACGACGTGGACGCCCAGCTCGCCGCCGCCGACGTGCTGCTGCTCGCACAACAGCCCGACGCCGCCTTCGACCGGATCATCGGGGTGATCAAGGCCACCGCCGGCGACGACCGTACCCGGGCCCGCACCCGGCTGCTGGAACTGTTCGAGCTGTTCGATCCGGCGGAGCCGTTCGTGGTGGCCGCCCGCCGCAAACTGGCCAGCGCCCTCTACTGAGCGGTCACGGCCGGTTGTTCGGCGTGTCGACCGGGGCCAGCCAGATCGCGGAGTTCGCCGGCAGCATCACCGACGCCGACACGGGCCGGCCGTGCCAGCCCTCGCCGTCGGCCTCCACGGACCCCAGGTTGCCCTTGCCGGCACCGGAATAGTGCGCGGCGTCGGTGTTGAGCACCTCGCTCCAGGTACCCGCCCGCGGCAGGCCCACCCGGTAGCTGGAGCGATCGACACCCGAGAAGTTGAACAGACAGGCCATCACCGAGCCGTCGGAGCCGAACCGCAGGAAGCTGATGACGTTGTTGGCGGTGTCGTTGGCGTCGATCCACTCGTAGCCCTGGGGCAGGGTGTCCTGGGTGTAGAGCGACGGCGACTCGCGGTAGATCCGGTTGAGGTCGGTGACCAGCGACGAGATTCCCGAATGCAGCTCGCCCTCCCACCCGTCGAGCTGATTCCAGTCGAGGCTGCGGTTGTCGGCCCACTCGGCGCTCTGGCCGAACTCCTGGCCCATGAACAGCAACTGTTTGCCCGGATGGCTCCACATGTAGGCCAGGAACACCCGCACACCGGCCGCCTTGGTCCACGAGTCGCCGGGCATCCGGCTCCACAGGGTGCCCTTGCCGTGCACCACCTCGTCGTGGGAGAGGGGCAGCACGAAGTTCTCGCTCCACGCGTACATGAGTGAGAACGTGATCTCGTGATGGTGGAAACTGCGGTGCACCTGGTCGCGGCCGAGGTAGCCGAGCGTGTCGTGCATCCAGCCCATGTTCCACTTGAAGCTGAATCCGAGCCCGCCGAGGTCGGTCATCCGCGTCACGCCGGGCCACGCGGTGGATTCCTCGGCCACCGTGATGACACCGGGGAACAGTTTGTGCACCGTCGCGTTGGTCTCCTGCAAGAACTGCACGGCCTCGAGGTTCTCGCGCCCGCCGAACACGTTGGGCCGCCACTGGCCGGCCGGCCGTGAATAGTCGAGGTAGAGCATCGACGCGACGGCGTCCACCCGCAGTCCGTCGATGTGGAACTCATCGAACCAGTACAGCGCGTTGGCCACCAGGAAGTTGCGCACCTCGCGTCGACCGAAATCGAAAACGTATGTGCCCCAGTCCAGTTGCTCGCCACGCAGTGGGTCGGCGTGCTCGTAGAGGGCGGTCCCGTCGAACCGTGCGAGCGCCCATTCGTCCTTGGGGAAGTGGGCGGGCACCCAGTCGACGAGGATCGCGATGCCGCGCGAGTGCAGGTGGTCCACCAGATACCGGAAGTCGTCGGGCGTCCCGAATCGTGCGGTGGGCGCGTAGTACGAGGTCACCTGGTAGCCCCACGAACCGCCGAACGGATGCTCGGCGACCGGCAGGAACTCGACGTGGGTGAAACCCTTCTCCACCACATAATCGGCGAGCTGGTGGGCCACTTCGCGGTAGTCGAGTCCGAACCGCCAGGAGGCCAGGTGCACTTCGTAGATGCTCATCGGCTCCTGGTCGGACCTCGACCGCACCCGGCGATCGATCCACGCGTCGTCGGACCACTCGTAGTCCGACACGCTGACCACCGACGCGGTCGACGGCGGCTTCTCGGTGCGCCGTGCCATCGGATCGGCCTTGTCGCGGATCACCCCGTCGGCGCCGTGCACCCGGAACTTGTAGAGCGTGCCGTCGCCGACATCGGGCACGAACACCTCCCACACCCCTGACGAACCCAGCGAGCGCATCGGGGTGGCCCGTCCCGACCAGGCGTCGAAATCGCCGACCACCACCACGCCGTGGGCATTGGGGGCCCACACCGAGAACGCCGTCCCCGACACCTCGCCGTCGGGGGTGGTGTAGCTGACCGCGCGAGCGCCGAGGACGTCCCACAGCGCTTCGTGACGGCCCTCGGAGAACAGGTGCAGGTCCATCTCGCCGAGGCTGGGCAGAAAGCGGTATCCGTCGGCCACCACGAACTCGTCGGTGCCGCCGTGCCCGTCCGGGTAGATCACCCGGTAGCGGTAGTCGATCAGGCCGGCGATGGGCACCGCGACGACGAACAGGTCGTCGGTCTGGCGCATCATCGGATGGTCGACGCCGCCGATCACCGCCGACACCGCGATCGCGTTGGGCCGCAGGGTCCGCAGGATGGTGTATCCGTCGGGTGCGTCGTGGGCGCCGAGGAACGCATGGGGGTCGGGGTGGGTCACCGCGAACAGTCGACGCACATCGTGGTCGGAAGCGTAGGGCTGCGGGGGAACTGACGCACTCACTGGATGATCCTCACTGCACACGATAGGAGAGTCGGACGGCCGCGGCGGACTCCATCGGCGGCAGCGCCACGATGTGCGCCACTGCCCGCCACGGCTCGAGCCGTACGTAATTGGCCTGGCCCCAACCGAATTCCTGGCCGGTCACCTCATCGCGGGCGACGAAACGATCCTGCCAGTCGAAGCCGACGGCAGGCATGTCGAGCCACAGCGTCGATTCCTCGGGCCCGAACGGATTGATGTTGACCACCACCACCACGCGATCACCCGAGACCGGATCGAGCTTGGAGAACGCGATGAGCGCGGGATTGTCGAGATGGTGAAAGGTGATGTTGCGCAACTGCTGTAACGCGGGGTGGCGTCGCCGGATGTGGTTGAGCGTGGTGATGAACGGCTCGAGGGACTCACCGCGGCTGGTGGCGGCCTTGTAGTCACGCGGGCGCAGTTCGTATTTCTCCGAGTCGAGGTACTCTTCGCTGCCCTCGCGCACCGCGACATGCTCGTAGAGTTCGTAGCCGCTGTACACCCCCCACGACGGCGCCAGGGTCGCGGCCAGCGCCGCGCGCAGCGCGAACATGCCCGGCCCGCCGTGCTGCAGGCTCTCATGCAGGATGTCGGGGGTGTTCACGAAGAGGTTGGGCCGCGCCTCGTCGGCGTGCGCGGCGATCTCGCGCCCGAACTCCTCGAGCTCCCACTTGGCGGTCTTCCACGTGAAGTAGGTGTAGGACTGCGTGAAGCCGATCCGTGCCAGCCCGTAGAGGCGCGCCGGACGGGTGAACGCCTCCGACAAGAACAGCACATCGGGATCGCGCTTCTTGATCTCACTGATCAGCCACTGCCAGAAGTTGGGCGGCTTGGTGTGCGGATTGTCGACCCGGAAGATCTTGACCCCCAAGCCCACCCAGTGCAAGGCCACCTTCAGCACCGCGCGGTAGATGCCGTTGCGGTCGTTGTCGAAGTTGAGCGGGTAGATGTCCTGGTACTTCTTGGGCGGGTTCTCGGCGTAGGCGATGGTGCCGTCGGGCAGGGTGGTGAACCAGTCCGGATGGTCGATCGCCCACGGATGGTCGGGGGCGCATTGCAGGGCGAGGTCGAGTGCCACCTCCATGCCGAGTTCGCGGGCGCGGCCGACGAAATAGGCGAAGTCCTCTTCCGAACCGAGCTGCGGGTGGATGGCGTCGTGCCCGCCCTCGGCCGACCCGATGGCCCACGGCGATCCCACATCGTCGGGTCCGGCGACGAGAGTGTTGTTGGGGCCCTTGCGGTTCACCGCGCCGATCGGGTGGATGGGCGGCAGGTACACCACGTCGAAGCCCATGTCGGCGATCCGGGACAGATCCTGCGCCGCGGTGAGGAACGTTCCGTGTACCGGATGGCCCTCGCCGTCCCAGCCGCCGGTGGAACGGGGGAACATCTCATACCACGACCCGAACAGGGCGCGGCGCCGGTCGACCCAGATCCGGTACATCCGGCTCTTGGTGACCAGATCGCGCACCGGGCGCTCGCGCATCAGGTCCTGCACGTCGTCGGAGACGGCGAGACTGACCCGGTTCTCCACCCGGCGGCGGGTGGAACGCAGGTCGTGGATGGCGTCGGTGAGCAGTTCACGAGCCGCGTCGCCGTCGAGTTCGATGGCCCGCACCAGGATGCGCGCGCCGATCTCGAGGTCGTTGGCCAGATCCTCGGGACCCTGCCCGGCGTCGATCTTCTTCAGAATCCCCGACCGCCACGTCTCGTACGGGTCACTCCAGGCCTCGATGCGAAACGACCAGTAACCGACCGCGTCGGGCACGATCGCCGCGTTGTACTGATCGGGCTCGATGGAGGCCACCATCGGGATCTTCATGGTGTCGCGGCGCGGCGTCTCCACGTGCAGGGTCACCCCGAGCGCGTCATGCCCCTCGCGCCAGGCCGTCGCGCTGATCGGAATGAGTTCTCCAACAACGCATTTCGCGGGGACCTGCCCTTCGGAGACCAATGGTTGGATGTCGTCGATGCCCATCCGGCCGATCACTGCGGCCCCCTCTCGTCGCCGACCCGTGCTCGGCGTGGATACTCCGTTGACTCCGTTGCTCTCACCGTAGCGGTACGGCCCCGAGTCTGCCGAGCGCAGCCCGCACCACGGCGGGATCGGTGGTCCGCCAGAACGGCGGCATGGACGCCAACAGGTAGCCGCCGTACCCGGCGGTGGCCAACCGCGAGTCGAGGACCGCCACCACACCTCGATCGTCCACCGACCGCAGCAAACGCCCCGCACCCTGGGCGAGCAGCAGCGCCGCGTGGTTGGCCGCAACCGACAGGAATCCGTTGCCGCCGGCGGCGGTCACCGCGCGCTGGCGGGCGGTGAGCAGCGGGTCGTCGGGCCGGGGGAAGGGGATGCGGTCGATCACCACCAGCGACAGCGAGGGGCCGGGCACGTCGACGCCCTGCCACAGTGACAGCGTGCCGAACAGGCACGTCTGCGGGTCCTCGGCGAATCGCCGCACCAGCGCCGACGTCGTGTCGTCTCCCTGACACAGGATCGGCAGGTCGCACCGCTCGCGCAGCACCTCGCTGGCCTCGCGCGCCGCACGCATCGACGAGAACAGCCCCAGCGTGCGGCCGCCGGCGGCCTCGACGAGGGAGGTGAGTTCGTCGAGCACGGCCGGTGCCATCGCGTCGCGCCCGGGCCGTGGCAGGTGGCGGGCCACATAGAGGATGGCCGATCGGGGGTAGTCGAAGGGCGAGCCGGCGTCGAGCCCCGTCCAGCGCACCGACGCCGAATCGGCCGGCACCTCCGCACCGGACGCGGTGACCGCGCGGGCATCGGCGGCGGGAGTGTCGGTGCCGCGGCCGGCGGCGGGCAACCCCCATGTGGCGGCCAGCGCGTCGAAGGAGCCGCCGACCGTCAGGGTGGCCGACGTGAGGATCACCGTGGCTTTGGCGAACAGTGTGGCGCGCAGCAGCCCGCCGACCGACAGCGGCGCGATGTGCAGCACCGCACGGGTGTCGGCCGAGCGGCCGACCCGCTGCTGGGACACCCAGACCACATCACGTCGCTTGGCGGCGTCGGGTTCGTCGAACGCGCCGAGTATCCGGACCACGGTGTCGTGCAGGTCGTCGAGCGAGGTCAGCGCCGCCGACCGGGCCGCGGCGGCACCCGGATCGTCCGAGGAACCCGGCGCGCGGACCGGGCCGATCGCGTTGCGTGCCTGCCACAGCCGGTCGCGCAACGCGGCCAGCGTCAGCGCGGCCGACGACGGCAGCGACGTCCACTCGCGTTCCGGGGCGTCGGCGAGCATCTCGCCGAGTGCCTCGCCCGCCCCGAGCAGGCCGTCGGTGGTCTCCTCGTCGATGAGTTTGCCGCAGCGCCGTGACACCTGGGCGATCGCCGCCGCCGACACCTCGGCGGTCGACACGGAGGTGATGCGGTCGACGAGTTCGTGCGCCTCGTCGATCACCACCACGTCGTGCTCGGGCAGGATGTTCGCCGGGCTCATCGCGTCGATCGCCAGCAGTGCGTGGTTGGTGACCACCACGTCGACCTGCCCGGAGCGGCGGCGGGCCTGCTCGGCAAAGCAATCCTCGCCGTAGGAGCAGTTCGTCGCGCCCAGGCATTCCCGCGACGTCACGCTCACCTGTCGCCACGACCGGTCGGCGACCCCGGGGGAGAGGTCGTCGCGATCGCCGGTGTCGGTGTCCGAGGACCACTCCCGCAGCCGGGTGACGTCACGGCCGGTCCGCGACAACTCGAACGGATCGAACAGCTCGGTGTCCGGCTCGTCGGCGGTGCCGGAGTGGATCTTGTTGAGGCACAGATAGTTTGCGCGGCCCTTCAGGATGGCGAAGGTGGGTTCGCGGCCCAGCTGACCCGCCAGCGCCCCGGCCAGCCGCGGCAGGTCACGCTCGATGAGCTGTCGTTGCAGTGCGATCGTCGCCGTGGACACCACCACGGTGTGACCGGATTCCATGGCATGCCGGATCGCGGGCACCAGGTACGCCAGCGACTTACCGGTCCCGGTGCCCGCCTGCACGGCGAGATGCTCGTGGGTGTCGATGGCGTGCGCCACCGCGGTGGCCATCCGGACCTGGCCGTCGCGCCGGGCACCCGAGAGGGCGGTGACCGCCGCGTCGAGCAGGTCGGGCACCGATGGCAGGTCGGTCACGTGTCGGAGGTCTGACCGTCGTAGAGCAGGTCGCCGACCAGCGTGACCCCGGCGTCACGCAACTCGGCGAGCGCCTTGCGGGTGGTCTCCGGCGCCACCGCGGCGGTGAAGTTGAGCAGTACCCGCGTGGCGAACCCTTCGCCGGCGGCGTCGAGCGCGGTGGCCCGCACACAGTGATCGGTGGCGATCCCCACCACGTCCACCGACGTCACGTCGTGATCACGTAACCACTGCGTGAGCGTGGTGCCGTCCTGTGCGGCGCCCTCGAAGCCCGAGTAGGCGGCGGCGTACTCGCCCTTGGAGAACACCTCCTGCACGCGCGAGGTGTCGAAGTCGGGAGCAAACGCCACACCGTCGGTGCCCACGCGGCAATGCGGCGGCCACGAGTCGACGAAGTCGGGATTCTCGGAGAAGTGGTCGCCGGGATCGATGTGGTAGTCGCGGGTGGCCACCACCGAGGCATAGTCGCCGGTCAGGGACGCGAGCGACCGGGCGACGGCGTTGCCGCCGCGCACCCCGAGCGCACCGCCCTCACAGAAGTCGTTCTGGACGTCGACGACGATCAGCGCGTCCGCGGCGGAGTCGGCGTCGGGGAAGTGGGTGCTGCTCATCGGTTCTCCTGTGCTCGCTGGGGCCGGGGCATCGGTGCGGTGATTCGGTGGTGCAGCCCGCTCATCCGAGCGCGTATCGGGTGGGGACGGCGGGGTCGCCATGGGACAGACCGAGGCCCTCCCATGGGAGGCTCACCAGTCCGGCCGCGAGGTGGGTACGCCCGTCGGCCAGGGTCGGCAGGTCGGCGACCGGCTCGCCGCCGCGCACCAACGGAATCTGCAGGGGACGCAGGGTGTGGCCATTGGCACTCGGCGGTTGGCCCGCGGTGGGGTAGACGATCTCCTCGACGATGGTTCCCGACGCGCGAGCGGCCCGTAGCGCGGTCTTGGCGCCGCCGTGGGACTCCTTGTGGCTGGAGCGTTTCGCCACCGGGATGCCGTCGACCTCGACGAGCTTGTAGACCATCCCGGCGGTGGGTGCTCCGCTGCCGGTGACCAGCGAGGTGCCCACCCCGTAGGTGTCGACCGGTTCGGCGCGCAGCGACGCGATCGCGTACTCGTCGAGATCGCCGGAGACCACGATCTTGGTGTTCGGGGCGCCGAGGTCGTCGAGCTGGTCGCGAACCTGGCGGGCGAGGACGCCGAGATCGCCGGAATCGATACGCACCGCACCGAGTTCGGGTCCGGCCACCTCGATGGCGTTGCGCACCCCCTGGGTGATGTCGAAGGTGTCGACGAGCAGGGTGGTACCCACGCCGAGTGCCTCGATCTGCGCGGCGAATGCCGCCTTCTCGTCGGGTCCGTCGGGTCTGGTGAAGCCCAGCGTGAAGGAGTGGGCGGCGGTGCCCGCGCTGGGGACGCCGTAGCTGCGGGCGGCCTCGAGATTCGAGGTGGCCGCCACGCCGGCCAGATAGGCGGCGCGTGCGCTGGCCACCGCGGCGCGTTCGTGGGTGCGCCGCGATCCCATCTCGATGATCGGGCGCGACCCGGCTGCGCTGACCATGCGCGCCGCCGCCGATGCGATCGCACTGTCGTGATTGAGGATCGACAGGATCAGCGTCTCGAGCACCACGGCGTCGGCGAAGCTGCCGCGCACCGTCAGGATCGGCGAGCCGGGGAAGTACAGTTCGCCTTCCCGGTAGCCGTCGATGTCACCGGAGAAGCGATAGTCGCGCAGCCATGCGACGGCCTCGGGATCGAGGAAACGTTGGACCACCGCGATCTCGTCGTCGCCGAAGCGGAAGCCGGCCAATTCCTCCACGACCCGCCCGGTGCCCGCGACCACCCCGTAGCGCCGGCCGTCGGGCAGGCGCCGGGCGAACACTTCGAACACACATTTCCGCTGCGCTACGGGCTGGCGCAGGGCGGCCGCGACCATGGTGAGTTCGTACTGGTCGGTGAGCAGCGCGGTGTTGCGGAAGGTCACGATCCCTTACCCTAGGTTGTATGGCGCCTGACGACATTCGTGCGCACGAGGCTACTCCCGGCGACGGGGGATCCCACACCGGCACGGCGGTGGCCGAACCGTCGGTCGCCGACGGTGCCGTTGGGCTCGACCGCCCGTGGGTGACCATCGTCTGGGACGATCCGGTGAATCTGATGCGTTACGTGACGTTCGTGTTCCAGAAGGTGTTCGGATACTCCGAGTCGAGGGCGAACCAGCTGATGATGCAGGTACACACCGAGGGCAAGGCGGTGGTGTCCTCGGGCGATCGCGACAAGGTGGAAGCCGACGTGGCCAAGCTGCATGCCGCCGGCCTGTGGGCGACGATGCAGCGCGACAGCTGACCGACGGCGCGGAGAGGGTCAGCATGCGCGTCTGGAAACGTAAGGGCCGGGGCCGGTCGGTGCGAATCACCAGCAACCTCGAAGCCCACGAGGCCGAACTGTTGGCCTCGCTGGTGTCGTCGATGTGCGAATTGCTCAACGATCGCGAGAGCAGCGCACCCCGCGACGAACTGGCCGAACTCACCGGAATCCGCACCGGGCACACCAGCGCTCCCACCGACGCCACGCTGGGCCGGTTGCTGCCCGACTTCCACCGGCCCGATCAGGACGCCGAACTGTCCGCCGACGTCGTCAACGGCCGGCTCAACGCGGCGCTGCGCAGCGTCAACGAGCCCAAGATCATCGACGCCAAGCTGGCTGCGGCCACCACGATGCTCGACACGCTGCCCGACGGCGGCGGCGATGTGGTGCTCAGCGAGGACCAGGCGATGGCCTGGCTGACGGCGCTCAATGACGTGCGACTGGCGCTCGGTGCGATGCTGGGGATCTCCGAGGACACCCCCGATCATCTGCCCGCCGACGACCCGCACGCCGGACACCTCGACGTCTACCACTGGCTGACCGTGATGCAGGAGTTGCTGGTCGAGGCCCTGATGTGAGTGAGGTGACGCTGCGCGACCGGATCACCGACGTGGCCGGGATCGGCGTCGGGCACCACCATCGGCTCGACCCGGACGCGTCGATCGGGATCGGTGGGCCCGACGACCCGCCGGGTACCGGTTGGGCCACCGGAACCACCGTGATCACCGTTGACACCCCGGCGGGGGCGTCGGTGCCGCCGACGGTGGCGGTCGACGTGCGCGGCGGCGGGCCGGGCACGCGTGAGACCGACCTGCTCGATCCGAGTAACACGGTGACCACCGCACATGCGATCGTGCTGACCGGCGGCAGCGCGTACGGTCTCGCCGCCGCCGACGGCGTGTTGTCGGCGCTCGAGATCCAGGGCCGGGGGCTGCCGATGGACGCCGTGGGACACGTGGTGCCCATCGTGCCCGCCGCGGTGATCTTCGACCTCCCGGTGGGCGCATGGGATCGCCGCCCCGACGCCGACTTCGGGCGACAAGCCCTCGCCGCCGCGGGCGCGGACGTCGCGCAGGGCAGTGTGGGTGCGGGCACCGGAGCCCGTGCGGGCGGCCTCAAGGGTGGGGTGGGAACCGCGTCGACGCGCATCGAGTCCGGTCCGGGTGCGGGCATCACGGTGGGCGCGGTGATCGTCGCCAACCCGGTCGGATCGGTGATCGATCCGGCCACCGGACTGCCGTGGGGTGCGTCGGGCGCCGACCTCGACCGGTACGGGCTGCGCCGACCCGCCGCCGCCGACGTCGCGCGGATCGCCGAGTTCACCACCACCCACACGGTGCTCAACACCACGATCGGGGTGGTGGCCACCGATGCCACGCTGTCGGCGGCATCGGTGCGCCGGGTGGCGATGTCGGCGCACGACGGACTGGCCCGGGCGATCCACCCGGTGCATTCGCCGCTGGACGGCGACACGATCTTCGCGGTGGCCACCGGAGCCGTCCCGGCCGATTCGACGCCGTTGGTGCCCCCGGGGATGAACCCCGAGGCGGCGGTACTGGTCGACGTGTGCCGGGTGGCCACCGCGGTGACCCAGCGGGCCATCGTCAAGGCGGTCCTCGCGGCGACCCCGGTGGCCGGGGTGCCCACCTACGCCGACATCGTCCCGTCGGCGCGCGGCTGACCGGACCGCGGCCATGGCCGACGAACCGATCTCCGCCGCCGACGCGGCCAACCTCGTCTTCGATTCCGTCAGCCGGGTGAACGCCTTCGTGATTGCGGGAGAACTGGGGCCCGGCGGTTTCGTGTCGTCGGAGGGCGACGTCGACATCGGCGCCGCACGCGAGATGCTTGCTGCTCGTGCGGCGCGTATCACCCGACTGGGTCAGCGACCCGATACCAGCGGCCGCACCTGGTGGTGGCGCGACACCCGCATCGTGCCCGAACACCATGTGCGCGTGGTTGATTCGATGACCCTGAGTGATCTCGCCGTGCAGCGCATGATCACGGCGATGGATCACGCCCATCCGTTGTGGGAAGTGCTGTTCGAGCCCCGGGTGGCCCCGGGTAGAGCGGGGATGCTGGTACGTATCCACCACAGCCTGGCCGACGGGTTGGCGGCGGCGACGCTGATGGCGGGGCTTGCCGACGCGATCCCCCCGACGGACGAGCAGGGCCGGTCGATCGGCTCGACACCCGAGCCGTCCGCCCACCGCGGCCGACCGGGTGCTGTCGGGCAGTGGACGCAGATGTTCCACGGGTCACGGGTCCCGCGGGGTGCGCTTCTCGGCGAGATCCGTGGCCTGCACGCCGTGCGGTTCGGCGACGTCGACCTCGACGCGGTGGCTGCCGGTGCCCGGTCGGTGGGCGCCACCGTGAACGACGCGGTACTCAGCGCCGCCGCGGCCGCCATCGCCGCCGGACTGCGCGCACTCGGCGAGCAGCCGCCCACCGAGGTGCGAGTGTCGGTGCCCATCGCGGTGGACCGGCATCGTGGAGAGGGCAACGCGCTGACGAATGTGCTGGTGTCCGTCCCGCTGCGCGTCGACGACGGTGGCGCGCGACTCGCCACGATCCACTCCCGCGCGGCACCGGCCATCGCGGCAGCACGCCGTGGCGGCGCCCCGCCGGCACCACGCGGGCGTCTGATGATGCGCCTGTTCATGCGGTACGCCGATCACCAGCGGATCATCGGTGCCGTCAGCAGCAGCCTGCGCGGGCCACGGACCGAACTCCGGTTTGGTGGCGCGCCCCTGCTGCGGCTGCACCCGGTGGGCACCCTCGGCGGCAACGTACGCATCAGCGTGGTCGCAGTCTCCTACTCCGGGTGTCTCTCATGGGGTCTGCACACGGCTGCGCCCATCCCCGCCGACACCGTCGCGGCGGCGTTCGCCGCCGAGATGGACTTCGTCGGCGGCCTCGCCCGGCGGTGAAGTGGCGATGGAATGCGATGACGTGCCGATGGAATAAGGTGCACGGCGCGGCTCGTTGAGTCTCGGGAAATGGCAGTTGCGGAAACGGTGGACCGTCCACCGGGGAAGGGCCGGAGGTGCTGCAGATCAGCCAGGAACTGGTGGACGCCATGATTGCGCATGCGCGCGCCGACCACCCCGACGAGGCCTGTGGCGTGATCGCCGGGCCCGAGGGCTCGGATCGTCCGGAACGGTTCATCGCAATGGTCAACGCCGAGAGGTCACCCACCTTCTACCGGTTCGACTCCGCCGAGCAGCTCTCGGTGTGGCGCGAGATGCAACGCAACGACGAGGAACCCGTCGTCATCTACCACTCGCACACCGCCACCGAGGCGTACCCGAGTCGCACCGACATCTCCTACGCCGGTGAACCCGACGCCCACTACGTCCTGGTGTCCACCCGTGACGCCGACAACGCCGAGGTCCGCAGCTATCGCATCGTCGATGGCGAGGTCACCGAAGAACCCATCGAGATCAGGAGTTGACATCCATGCCCGTCACCGTGTCCATCCCCACCATCCTGCGTACCCACACCGGAGGTGAGAAGCGGGTGGATGCCACCGGCACCACACTCGCCGAGATCATCGACAACCTCGACGCGTCGAATCCGGGAATCAAGGAGCGGCTGGTGGCCCAGGATCGCAGCGGCGCGGTGAAACTGCACCGCTTCGTCAACATCTACGTCAACGACGAGGACGTCAGGTTCTCCGGCGGTCTCGACACCGCCGTTGCCGACGGCGACGACGTGACCATCCTGCCCGCCGTGGCCGGCGGCCAGTAGACCGGTGGCGCGGTACAACTCACTCATCGAGTCGGTGGGGCACACCCCGCTGATCGGCCTGCAGCGACTCTCGCCACGGTGGGACGACACCGACCCCGGAGAACCCGGCGGCGGCGGCCCGCATGTGCGGCTGTGGGCAAAGCTGGAGGACCGCAACCCCACCGGATCGATCAAGGACCGTCCTGCGCTGCGAATGATCGAGCAGGCCGAGGCCGACGGGCTGCTGCGGCCGGGCTCGATCATCCTCGAACCCACCAGCGGAAACACCGGGATATCGCTGGCCATGGCGGCGAAACTCAAGGGCTATCAACTCATCTGCGTGATGCCCGAGAACACCTCCGAGGAGCGTCGGCAACTGCTGACGATGTTCGGCGCGCAGGTGATCTCGTCGCCCGCTGCGGGTGGCTCCAACACCGCTGTGCGGGTGGCCAAGGAACTCGCCGCCGAGCATCCCGACTGGGTGATGCTCTATCAGTACGGCAATCGCGCCAACATGTTGGCCCACTACGAGGGCACCGGTCCGGAGCTCTACGTCGACCTCCCCGAGATCACCCACTTCGTCGCGGGGCTCGGCACCACCGGCACGCTCATGGGGGTGGGGCGCTACCTGCGTGAGCAGAACCCGGACGTCGAGATCGTCGCGGCCGAACCGCGCTACGGCGATGAGGTGTACGGCCTGCGCAACATCGACGAGGGCTTCGTCCCGGAGCTCTACGACGACGCGGTGCTCACCCGGCGCTACTCGGTGCAGGGTGTCGATGCCGTGGCCCGGGTCCGTGAACTGATCGACACCGAGGGCATCTTCGCGGGCATCTCCACCGGCGCCATCCTGCAGGCGGCGCGCGGCCTGGGCCGTACGGCGATGAAGGAGGGTCGGCGCGCCGATATCGGACTGGTGATCCCCGACGCGGGCTGGAAGTATCTGTCGACCGGCGCCTACACCGGTAGCCTGGACGATGCCGAGGAGGCACTCGACGGGCAACTCTGGGCCTGACCGGGTCCCGTGACATCCGCCCGTCGACAGCACCCCATCCCGCCCCGACAGGAACCCCGATGACCCCGAACCGCACCACATCCACCGCCGGCGGCCCCCGCCCGCTGTGGCAGCGGTCGGTGATCGTCATGGCAGCGATCGTCGCGTTGCTGGTGGTGATCGAGGCCATCGATGCGGCCACCCACTACGACCTCGACCAGGCGGGCATCGAACCACGACAGGTCGACGGCCTCGACGGCATCCTGTGGGCGCCGTTTCTGCACGCGAACTTCGAGCACCTGTTCGCCAACCTCATACCCGGTGTGGTGCTCGGTTTCCTGCTTCTGATGACCCGCCGCTTCCTGATCGTCACCGCCATCGTCTGGGTGGTGTCGGGTGTGGGGGTGTGGCTGTTCGCCCCGCCGTATACCGTCACCGTCGGCGCATCCGGGATCATCTTCGGCTGGCTGACGTTCCTGCTGGTGCGCGGCCTGTTCAACCGCGATTTCTGGCAGGTGGCACTCGGCGTGCTGCTCTTCGTCGTGTACGGATCGGTGCTTTGGGGACTGTTTCCCGGCGAGGTCGGGGTGTCGTGGCAGGGCCACCTGTTCGGCGCTGTCGGCGGTGTGCTGGCCGCCTGGTTTCTCGCCGATCGTGATCGCCGCACGTCACGGTCCTCCTCTGCCGCGGGACCGGGGGTGCGGTCATAGACGCCCACACCCGTCCCGACGCGCCCATCGGTATCTTCGATTCCGGCGTCGGCGGTCTCACCGTTGCGCGCGCCGTCATCGACCTGCTGCCCGACGAGGACATCATCTACATCGGCGATACCGCCAACGGGCCCTACGGCCCGTTGACCATCCCCGAGATCCGCCGTCACGCGCTGGCCATCGGCGACGACCTCGCCGGCCGCGGGGTCAAGGCCATCGTCATCGCGTGCAACACCGCCTCGTCGGCGTGCCTGCGCGACGCACGCGAGCGTTACGCCCCGATCCCGGTGATCGAGGTGATCCTGCCCGCGGTGCGGCGTGCGGTGGTGGCCACCAAGACCGGCCGTATCGGGGTCATCGGGACCTCGGCCACGATCGCGTCACGCGCCTACCAGGATTCGTTCGCCGCGGCTCGCGACGTGGAGATCACCGCCGTGGCGTGTCCCCGCTTCGTCGACTTCGTCGAACGCGGCATCACCAGCGGCAGGCAGATCCTGGGGCTGGCCCAGGGCTATCTGGAACCGCTGCAGGAAGCGAATGTGGACACCCTCGTGCTCGGGTGCACGCACTATCCGTTGCTGTCGGGAGTCATCCAGCTCGCGATGGGCGACGAGGTGACGCTGGTGTCGAGCGCCGAGGAGACGGCCAAGGATCTGTTCCGCGTGCTCACCGAATCGGACATGCTGCATCCGCACACCGACCGCGAGGCCGACCGGGTATTCGAAGCGACCGGCGATCCCGAGTTCTTCGCGCGCTTGTCGAGTCGTTTCCTGGGGCCGGTGGTGCGACCTGTCGCGCACGTGCGCGTCGACCACGCATAGAAACGCGATCGGACAGAAACGTGATCGGACGGGCACGCAATCGGTCTGTACGGCACTTGTGACCGGTACGTGGTCTCCGGCCACCGGCGGCGTGGCATGGTAGGGCGTATGCGTCTGACGGTCCTGGGGTGTTCGGGCAGTGTCGGCGGCCCGGGGGCGGCGTGTTCGGGATATCTCTTCACCGTTCCGGGCGAACAGCCGGTGCTGGTGGATTGTGGGCCCGGTGTGTTCGGCGAACTGCAGCGTTTCGCCGACCCCAACTCCGTCGCCGTCGTACTCAGTCATCTGCACGCCGATCACTGCCTCGATCTGCCCGCCATGCTGGTGTGGCGTCGTTACGCCCCGGTCCCCGCGGTCGGCAAGGCGCCGCTGTACGGCCCGCCCGGAACCGCACTGCGCATCGGCGCGGGTTCGAGCGAATTCGCCGGACAGATCGACGATGTCGGCGACACGTTCGATCCGCACGAGTGGAGCGACGGTATCGAGATCACGCTCGGCGGCATGACCATCCATCCGGTACGGGTGGATCATCCGCCGGCCACTTTCGGGCTCCGGATCACCGGACCGCAGGGCCAGGTCGTCGCGTTCAGCGGCGACAGCGGCCCGTGCGACGAGCTGGTGGATCTGGCCGCCGACGCCGACATCTTCCTGTGCGAGGCGTCATGGACGCACGCGCCTTCGGAACGGCCGCCCCACCTGCACATGTCGGGGATCGAGGCGGGGGAGATGGCCACCAAGGCGAACGCCAAGTCACTGGCCATCACCCATGTCGCGCCGTGGTCGGATGCCCAGGCGATCCTCGCCGAGGCCCGCAGTACGTTCAGCGGTCCGGTCGATCTGGTGCATCAGGGGCAGGTGTTCGACCTGCTCGGTTGATCTCTACAGTGAGATCGTGACCACACGAGCTGACGGCAGGGCCGACGACGAACTTCGTCCGATCACCATCACCCGGGGATTCACCTCGAATCCGGCGGGTTCGGTGCTCATCGAGTTCGGTCAGACCCGCGTGATGTGCACCGCGAGCGTCACCGACGGCGTGCCGCCGTGGCGTCGCGGGTCCGGACTGGGCTGGCTCACCGCCGAGTACGCGATGCTGCCGGCCGCCACCCACGAACGCTCGCGACGCGAGTCGGTGAAGGGAAAGATCGGTGGCCGCACCCACGAGATCAGCCGCCTGATCGGCCGTTCGCTGCGGGCATGCATCGACCTCGCCGCCCTCGGCGAGAACACCATCGCACTCGACTGCGACGTGCTGCAGGCCGACGGCGGTACCCGTACCGCAGCGATCACCGGCGCGTATGTGGCGCTCGCCGACGCGGTCACGTGGCTCAAGGCGGCGGGCAAGCTTTCGGATCCGCAACCGCTGTCGTGCATGATCGCCGCGGTCAGCGTCGGTGTGGTGGATGGTCGGGTGCGTCTCGACCTGCCCTACGAGGAGGATTCGCGGGCCGAGGTCGACATGAATGTGGTGGCCACCGACGCGGGCACCCTCGTGGAGGTGCAGGGCACCGGTGAGGGTGCCACCTTCCCGCGCGGCACCCTCGACAAGCTTCTCGACATCGCCGAGGTCGGCACGGATAAATTGTTCGTCGCCCAGCGGGAGGCGCTCGCCGCTCCGTACCCGGGTGAGCTGCCGCAGCCGGTCTGAGCCGCGACCGATGTCGAGGATTCTGCTGGCGAGCCGAAACCGCAAGAAGCTCGCCGAACTGCAACGGGTGGTCGACGCCGCCGGCATCACCGGACTCGACGTGGTGGGACTCGACGCGGTGCCGGAGTACCCGGAGGAACCCGAGACCGGCGCGACGTTCGCCGACAATGCGCTCATCAAGGCCCGCTCCGGTGCGCGTGCGACCGGATTGCCTTGTCTGGCAGATGATTCCGGTATCGCGGTGGATGCTCTGAACGGGATGCCGGGTGTGCTCTCGGCGCGGTGGAGCGGTAGTCATGGCGACGACGCGGCCAACAACGCCCTGCTGCTCGACCAGATCTCCGATGTCCCCGACGAACGCCGGGGCGCGGCGTTCGTGTCGGTGTGCGCTCTGGTGCTGCCGTCCGGGGAGGAGACGGTGGTGCGCGGTGAATGGCGCGGAGTGATTCTTCGGGAACCGCACGGCGAGAACGGTTTCGGCTACGACCCGCTGTTCCGCCCGGACGACCCCGCCGCGGCCGGGAGGTCGGCGGCGGAGCTGTCGGCGGCGGAGAAGGATGCGCTGAGCCATCGCGGCAAGGCCCTGGCGCAGCTGGTGCCGGCGCTGCGCGCCCTCGCCGCCCGCTGACCCGCTCCCGTCGAGCGTGCCCACATCCGCGTCGAGCGTGCCCGGTTCCGCGTCGAGCGTGCCCAGATCCCCGTCGAGCGTGTCCAATTCGGCGTCGCGCGTGCCCAGATCCCCGTCGAGCGTGTCCAGATCCCCGTCGAGCGTGTCCAGATCCCCGTCGAGCGTGTCCACTTCGGCGTCGAGCGTGCCCGGTTCCGCGTCGAGCGTGCCCACCCGCCCGTCGAGCGTGCCCGGTTCGGCGTCGAGCGTGCCCGGTTCGGCGTCGAGCTTGCCTGCTCCTACTGCTCGGTGGCCCTTGTCTTCATTGATCACGTCGTGTTTTCCGCTGATCGAGCGCACCCCTCCCGCTGATCGAGCTTGTCGAGATCACCCGCCGTCGAGGGGTTTCGACAAGCTCAACCCGCGGAGGTCGCCTCACCCGGCGAGGGGACGCGCAACCGGCGGGGGGACGCTCACCCGGCGAGGGGACGCTCACCCGGCGGGGGGACGCTCACCCGGCGAGGGGACGCTCAACCGGCGAGGGGACGCTCAACCGGCGAGGGGACGCTCACCCGGCGGGGGGACGCTCAACCGGCGAGGGGACCCTCACCCGGCGGGGGGACGCTCAACCGGCGAGGGGACCCTCAACCGGCGAGGGGCCGCTCAACCGGCGAGGGGACGCTCAACTGTGGCTCACCCCCCGGCGAGGACACCACCGTGCACCGCCAGCATCCGCGACACCGAGTCGGGCCAGCGGAACTGCGACGCTCGTCGCCGCGCCGCCTGCTCGCGTTCGTGCCGGGGCATCGCCATCACCTGTTCGATCGCGGCGGCGAACCCGGCTCCGGAGTTGGCGGCGAGGGCGCCGCAGGAGTCGTCGACCATGCCGGCCACCGCTGACGAGCGCGATCCGACGACGGGCGTTCCCGACGCCAGCGACTCCAGCGCCGACAAGCAGAAGGTCTCGTGCGGTCCGGGCGCGAGGGAGATGTCGGTGCTGGCCAGTAGCGACGCCACCTGCGTGCGGTCGGCGAGGTGTCCGAGAAAGGTAATCGGCAACCCCCTCGCGGCATGCTGCAAAGCCGGGCGCATGGGGCCGTCGCCGGCGACCACCAGGTGGATCGGCACACCCGCGCGGTGCAGCCGCGCCGCCGCCGCGATGCTGCGGTCGGCACGCTTCTCCACCGACAGCCGCCCACAGTGCCCGAGCAGCGTGGCGCCGTCGTCGGTCCAGCGGGTCGCCAGTTCCGGGTCCAGGTGGCGGGGATCGAACTGCTCGAGGTCGACGCCGAGCGGGGCGCGGACAAGATTGTCGGCGCCGATACGTTCGAACTCGGCCGCGGCGAAACCGGTGGTGCAGACGACGGCATCGAAGGCCCGTGCGGTGGCGGCATTCGCACGGTCGGCCGCGGCGCGTGCCATCGGGCGAGGTAACACAAGACCGAGTAGTCGATCGAGCCGCTCATGCGAGACCATCGTGGCGTGGACATCGCGTCGGCGTGCCCAGGCTCCGAATCCGCGCAGGGTCAACCTGTCGGACACCTCGATGGCGTCGGGACGCAGATGTCCCAGCACATCGGCGACGCGGCGCGGCGAGGCCAGCCGGTACCCGCCCGAGAACGGCAAACGCCGGGCAGGCACACAGATCTTGAGGACACCCGACGGCGTGAGTTGTTCGGACGGTTCGCCTCCCGGCACCACCAGCACCGCCTCGTGGCCTGCGGCCACGTAACCCGCGCCCCAGCGGTCGACGGCTGTGCGTAATCCACCGGAGCGCTCACCGTAGAAGTTCGCCAGTTGGACGATGCGCACACCTGTCAGTGAGCCGGGCGACGGTGAACGCGGTGCTGCGGGACCCTTAGTGGAGGTTGAACTGCGTCTTTACTTCCTTGGTCCGGATGTGTTCGAACCAGAACGACAGGAACGGGATGGTGCCGGCGATCGCGGTGACGATGATCTTCGGCACCGACCACCGCACCTTGATGCCGAGGTCGATCGCGCAGATCAGGTAGATGAAGTAGATCCAGCCGTGCACCGGCGGAACGAAGTCGAGCACACGGATGTCGAATCCGTACCGCAGGATCAATTCGGCCACCAGCAGCAGCAGCCAGACGCCGGTGATCCACGCCATGACCCGATAACGCAGTAGCGCGCTGCGGACCTTGGCGACGGGCGTGGTTGTCTGCGTGGTGTCGGTCACCTGTGTTGTTCCTCCGTGTGTTTCTGAGTGGGGGTGCCGGCGGTGTGGTCGCGAGGACGGTCCGCGTCACCGAGTGCCGCCAGATAAGTGTTGTACTCGCGCAGTGTCTCGTCGTCGTCGGGCGCGGACCGGGTGGCAAAAGACGAGGCGCTCGGGGTGTTGGCGCGGTCGGGGAGGATGCCGTCGGGAATTTCGGTCATACCTTTGGGCTTGAGCTTTTCGACCTCGTCGGGGTTGGACTCGAGCACCACGAAGCGACGATAGGCCCAGATGCAGGCCGCGGCGAACGCCGGCCACTGCAGGGCGTAGCCCAGGTTCTGGCCGGTGCCGCTCGACGATTCGAAACGATTCCACTGCCACCACGCCATCAACAGGCACACCACGGCCGCCACCACCGACAGCACCAGCAGTGCCGGCCGGTGTCTGCGGGTGCGACGCGGTGTCGTAGACATGTCTTCGACGGTACCTGGCCAGCGGCTATCGCCGTGCGGCCGGTACGCTTGACCGCGCACGCGCGAGTGGCGGAATTGGCAGACGCGCTGGATTTAGGTTCCAGTGTCTTACGACGTGGGGGTTCAAGTCCCCCCTCGCGCACCAAACCCCCTCGCGCACGAAAGCTGGGTGGCGCTGGAGAAGTAGGGTGCTGCAGCACCCAGATTCTCCAACGGCACCCAGAATCGCGCGAGATGAGAAGTGTCGCACACGTGTGCGAACATGGTCCGGTGAGTGTGCACCATGTAAGTGGCCGGAAGGCTGATGGACTGGCTGATGGCCTGACCGCCGACGACCTCGCGACCCTCGTTGCCGGGCTGGCCGCAGGTAAACGGGTCACCGTCTACCTCCGTGAACCGATGCCGTCCCTGGGGCTCGACGCCGGAACGTCGGCCCGTGTCATCGGCATCGACGGGTCGACGGTCACGCTGAGGCCGAAGGGCGTCGACGACGAGTTGCCGTTCGAGGCCGAGGAACTACGCATGACTCGCGCGGCGACGGCGAGCAGCACCACCAAGACGCGTCGTCGGCCGACTCGGACGGCAGTCGACGCGCCGGACCCCAGTGGGTTGAAACCCACGGCGAGTGCGAAACCCACGGCGAGTTCGAAATCCACTGCGAGTTCGAAACCCACTGCGAGTTCACAACCCGCGGCGAACTCGAAAAGCGCGCCGCCGCGGCCTGCTTCACGTCGTGACAAGCAGTCGGCGCCGGCTGTGACCGTCGCGATCACATCCTCGGACATGGGTGCCTGGTCGGTGTCGGTGTCGCGGGGTTCGAAGAAGCAGGGAAAGCCGGTAGAGGTCTCCGCCGCCCGAGTCGCACGCGCGATGCGGGAACTCGGCGACGACGCCGCGATCTCGGCCGTCGACGGTGTCATAACCTCGGCGCGCGCGAGCGCAGAACGTCGCGTCGCCGAACTCCGTGATGAACTCGAGCACGCGCGGGCCGCCCTGGCCGACCTCGACGGCGAGTAGCGTGTGCGTCCTCGCGATCCGACGCCCCAGAACGTCAACTGTGGTTGACGTTCAGGGTGATTCCGCGGCACGATGGACACCGTGAACACCGCCGTCGACGGGGCGAACGACCCCGACAACCCGATCGAACAGCTCGCCCGGATCGCTGCCACCCGCAACGAACTCGTCCGTGAGGAAGCGATCGCGGTGCGCAGGGCACGCAACGCCGGTCTGTCGTGGGCCGAGATCGGCACTCTGCTGGGTGTGTCCAAGCAGGCAATGCACAAGAAGTATCGGAAGATCGGATGAGCGACGGCACCTCACTGCGTCTCCCGCTGACCGACTTGCACGTGGTCGATCTCATCGGCGCGGATCTGCGCGCCGCGCACTACGATTCGGACGGCGTCGCCGCCCTGCTCGGCGAGCATGCGAATTCGGCTCTCGGTCGCGGCATCTGGTGGCCGGCGCTGCGTGCCACCCGACATGCGCCCTCCGAAGATCGCGCGCTGGCGACCCTGATCAGGCTTTTCCTGCTCGGTTCCACCGAGAACCGCGACGCGGTGGCCGACGCGTTCCCGGCCACCGGGGCGCGCACGCTGATCGACAACGGCGTCGTCGAGGAGATCGCCGTCGGCGAGGTCCGCGCCGTCCTCGACATACGGCCCCACGCCGACGATGTCCGCGACTACCTCGTCGTCTCCGACCAGGATGCCGCGATGCGCAGCGGACCGGTTCGCCCCGACCATGTGCTCGGGATCGGCGGCGCGTCGATCTCGTTGGCGCGCGCCATCATTCGTGACGCGGTCGAGTCGGCGTTGGACATCGGCACCGGATGTGGCATCCAGTCGCTGCACCTCGGCACGCATGCGGAGCGCATCGTGGCCACCGACACCAACCCGCGCGCCCTGGCGCTGGCGGCGGCCACCGCCCGACTCAACGGCATGAGCTGGGATCTGCGCGCGGGTAGCCTCTTCGCACCCGTCGGCGACGAGCGTTTCGATCTCGTCGTCTCCAATCCGCCGTTCGTCGTCGGCGCCGGAAGCCAGGACTACGAGTACCGCGATTCGGGCATGGCCGGTGATGCGTTGTGCGCCCAGCTCATCCGGGAATTACCCGACCACCTGCGGCCGGGTGGCACCGCGCAACTACTCGCCAACTGGATCGTGCACGACGGCGCCGACTGGCGTGACCGCGTGGGCGGCTGGGTCGCCGACACCGGCCTCGACGCATGGGTGGTGCAACGTGAACTCGCCGATCCGGTCGACTACATCTCGCTGTGGCTGTCCGACGCGGGCGAGGACCCCGACCAGGTGGCTGCCCGCGGCGCCGACTGGCTGGACTGGTTCGCCGCCGAGAACATCACCGGAATCGGCATGGGCGTCATCACCCTTCGCGATCGACGCGGCACTCGCAGCGCGCCCGACGTGGTGTGCGAGGAGATCACCGGCGCCGGCGAGGAGATGACCGGTCCGGAGGCCAAGGCATTCCTCGACCGCCGCACCTACCTTCGCGCTGTCAGCGACGCCGAACTGCTCGACGCCCGGCTGAGGACGGCGCCGGTGTTCCTCGAGTCGCAGTCGTTGCCGGGCGACGACGGCTGGCAGGAGATCGGGGCCTCGGTGCGGCGCCCGGGCGGCCCGGGAGCCGTACTCGGCGTCGACGAGGTGTCGCGCGCACTGCTCGCGGGCTGTCGCGGCGAGGTGCCGCTGTTGATGCTGATAGAACTCCTCGCCGGAGTGCATGACGTCGATGCCACCGCACTTTCCGACGCCGCACTGCCGGTGATCCGCGAAGCCATCGGTCGGGGCATTCTCTACGAAGTGCGGTGAGGGCACACCATCGGTACCACCGATGTCGGCACCAAGAGTTCACTGTGGCGTCGACGCCTCGTCGATCGGGCATGGTCTCGTGGGGAGGTTGCAGTCCACCGGATGCCCGGTTCGAGCCCGCGGCATCGTGCAGAGGGGTAGTTGATGGGTCCAGCGCGCCGCCGACCGATAGCCACGCTCGTCGTCACCCTGCTCGCCGCGATCGGGCTGCTCGTTCCCGGGCACGCCGCTGCGGCGCCGTCCACCTGCGCGTTCGCGCCCACCAAGGTCAGCGCCGACTCCGGCTTCGGTGCTGCGGAGAAGTCCGATCCCTTCGCCACGCCGGCACCGTCGGATCACATCGGCGTCCTGGACGCCTTCAGCACCCTCTCGCCGCTGGTCAAGCAGCAGAACCTGGCCGAGACGGTGATCACCAACAACACCGCGTCGCCGCCGGTCGCCGAGTACGCCGTCGACGACAACTACGCGATCGGGGGACCGGCGATCTTCAATGCGCTGGGCTCCCGACTCTCCCCGGCGTTCTACGACGCCCTGCAGGCCGGTCAGTTGCCGAAGACCTCGCAACTGCTGCTCGGTGAGAATGCGCTCGTGGGTGAGCGGGTCTCCACGTCGAAGGAGAAGAAGCACTTCGACTACAAGCGGCCGTTCGAGGTCGCGCCCGGCCTCATCCGGCATTACGGCGACGGTCGGCCCGACCTCTACGAGTCGGTCCGCGGTAGCGGGTCGTACCCCTCCGGGCACACCACGTGGGGATACACGCAGGCCTTCCTCATCGCCACCATGCTCCCCGAAGTCGGTCCGCAGGTGCTGGCCCGCGGGGCCGAATACGGGTATCACCGCATCGTGCTGGGCGTGCACTACCCGCTCGACGTGATCGGCGGCCGGATGATGGGCGAGGCCATCGCCAGTGAGGTGATCGCCGACCCGCACTTCGCCACTCTCCTCGCGCAGGCCCGCACCGAACTGCGCACCGTGCTCGCCGCCCGCGTCGGCGCGCCGATTGGCCGGATCGTGGCCTGCCAGCAGCCCTACGTCGGCACCGCGGACGCGCTGAGCAGCTACCGGCAGCGCTCGACGTATTCCTTCCTGCCGACCGGGCCGGTGACGCCCGTGCAGGTGCCCGCGGGTGCGGAAAATCTGATCCGCGCCGCCCATCCGGGCTGGTCCACCGCGCAGTTGCGGGACCCGCTCGCCCGCACCGCGCTGCCGGGCGGTTACCCGCTCGACAAGTCCGGTCCGCAGGGCGGCTGGCAGCGCCTCGACATCGCGCGAGCGTGGACCGCGGGCTGAATCCGGCAGGTCACGCGAACGTCAGGTCGAGCGCGCGTCGCAGGTCGGCGATGAGGTCGACGGCGTCCTCGAGTCCCACCGACAGCCGCAGGTGCCCGAGCCGGCGAAACGGTTCGGGATAGGCGGCCACTCGCGGCCCATCGGTGCCGACATGCACAATCAGCGATTCGTCGTGCCCCAGCGACACTGCCGAGGTGATGATGCGCAGGTGGGAGACAAACCGGTTCTGGGTGGCCGGGTCGCCGTCGACGGCGAGCGCCATCATGCCCCCGAACCCGCGGCCGCCGAACTGCTTGGTCGCCAGTTCATGCTGTGGATGCGTCGCCAGCCCCGGATAGGCGACGAAGGCGACGCGGGGGTCTGCGTCGAGGAACTCGGCCACCGCCTGCGCCGAGGATTGGTGTTGCGCGAGCCGTAGCGGCAGTGTCACCGACCCGCGCTCGATGAGCCAGGCGTTGAACGGCGAGATCACCCCGCCGACGTCGACCATCGCCTGCGATTTGATGTCAGAGATCAGGGCGCGGCGACCGATCACCGCGCCGCCCATCGCGTCGCCGTGCCCGTTGATGTACTTGGTCAGCGAATGCACCACCAGATCGGCACCGTCACGCAGCGGCCGGTAGAGCGGCGGGGGAGTGTAGGTCGAATCGACCATCAGCAGCGCGCCCGCGGAATGGGCGATATGGGCAAGAACGGCAATGTCGGCGACCTTGGTGGTCGGATTGGCGATCGCCTCGGTGATCACCAGACGGGTCGTCGGGCGTAGCGCGTGGGCGACCGCCGCGGGATCGGCGACGTCGACGAACGTGGCATCGATGCCGTACTTGCGTGGTAGCAGCTCCGTCCACAGCTTCCAGGTGGCCTCGTAGGTGGTGTCGGAGACCACCACGTGGTCGCCCGATTGCAGCAGCGTGAAGAACACCGCGTGCAACGCGGCCACCCCGGACGCCAGCGCGACGGCATCCTCCCCGCCGTCCATCGCTGCCAGTTTGCGTTGCAGCGCAAGCTGATTGACGCCGGAGTTGCGGGTGTAGAGCAGGCTGTCGGTGCCCGACCAGTCGGCCTTCTCGGGCTCCGCGGACAGGTGATACGAGTTCGCCATCGTGATCGGTGTCCGGATTGACGGGCCGGAGTCGTCGTTGCCGCTGTGTACGGCGACCGTCATGTCGCCCGGCGATCCGGGTTCACTCATCGGCATGTCTCCTCCTCCGTGCGTACAAACGACGAGTGGCCCGGACTGGGTCCGGGCCACTCGCGAGTGTAATGCGCTACCGCGCAGGCGGTTTAGCGCCTCAGGTGTACAGGTCGGCGATCGCCTGCTGGTAGGAGGAGTGGATGATGTTGCGCTTGAGCTTCATCGTCGGCGTGAGTTCCCCGGATTCGATGGTGAAGTCGGTGTCGAGCACGGCGAACTTCTTGATCGCCTCGGCCTTGGACACCTTGGAGTTGGCGTCGGCAACGGCGGTGTCGATCTCCGCGCGCAACTTGTCGTTGGTGGCGAGATCGGCCAGCGACGTGTCCTCGGGCAGGTGATGACGCTCGAGCCATCCGGGCAGCGCCTCGGGGTCCAAGGTGATCAGAGCGGCGATGAACGGCTTGTTGTCGCCCACCACCAGACACTGACTGACCAGTGGATGCGCCCGGATACTGTCCTCGAGCTGCGCGGGTGAGACGTTCTTGCCGCCGGCGGTGACGATAAGCTCCTTCTTGCGGCCGGTGATGAACAGGAACCCGTCGTCGAGGTGGCCGATGTCGCCGGTGTGGAACCAGCCGTCACGAATGGCGTCGGCGGTGGCGTCCGGGTTATGCCAGTACTCGGTGAACACCACCGGCCCCTTCAGGAGCACTTCGCCATCGTCGCCTATGCCGACGCTCATACCGGGGATCGGTCGACCCACCGAGCCCACCTTGATGTGTGCCTCGTTGTTGGCGGTGACCGCTGCGGTGGTCTCCGACAGTCCGTACCCCTCGTACACGGGGATGCCGGCACCGCGGAAGAAGTGCCCGAGCCGCGCGCCGAGCGGAGCGCCACCGGAGATCGCGCCTTCGCAATTGCCGCCGAGCGCCTCGCGCAGCTTCTTGTAGACCAGGACATCGAACAGCGCGTGGCGGGCCTTGAGGAGCAGTCCGGGGCCGCCGGTGTCGAGTGACTTGCTGTACTCGATGGCGGTGTCGGACGCCTTCTCGAAGATCGCTCCCTTGCCGCCGTCGTAGGCCTTCTGCTTGGCGGAGTTGTAGACCTTCTCGAACACCCGCGGTACCGACAGCACATAGTTCGGCTGGAACACCCCCAGGTCGGCGACCAGATTGGGGATGTCGCTGGTGTGTCCGAGCACCACCGAGTTCTCGATGCACGCGACGGCAACGACGCGGGCGAAGACGTGCGCGAGCGGCAGGAACAGCAGGGTGGTCTTGCCTTCGGTGAGTCCGGGGCCGACGGCGTCGCGGGTGGCTGCGCATTCGGCCAGGAAATTGGCGTGGGTGAGCACCACGCCCTTGGGGCGCCCGGTGGTCCCCGAGGTGTAGATCAGGGTTGCCGCATCCGACGACAACGCGTTCGCATGGCGCTGATCGAGTTCGGTGTCGGACACCTGGGCGCCGCGCGCAGCGAGGTCGTCGACGGCGCCGTCGTCGATCACGAACGTCTCGCGCAGTTCGGGTGCGGCGTCGGTGACCTCGCGGAGCCGGTCGCGGTAGGTGTCGTCCTCGACGAACAGGACGGTGGTACCGGAATTCTCGAGGATGTATTGGACCTGGTCGGGCGCGGATGTCTCGTAGACCGCGACCGTCACGGCCCCGGTTCGCCAGATCGCGTAGTCGATGAGACTCCACTCGTAGCGAGTGGCCGACATGATCGCGACGCGATCGCCGGGCACCACACCCGAGGCGATGAGCCCCTTGGCCAGCGCATCCACCTCATCGGCGAACTGCTTGGACGTCACGGTGGTCCATTCTCCGGCCACTCGTCGACGCAGCGCCGGCAACGTCGGCCGCTGTTCTCGGTGCCGCAGGATCGCGTCGACCGTGGTGGCCTTCTCCTCGATCGTGAGGTTCGACGGGGTGGTGTATTCCTGCATGTCGCTCCTGATTCAGAACACGGCAAATGGGGCAAGCGGCAACGCTTGCGTTTCGGGGGCAAGTGATACGAGACTACCAGCAGTAGTGGCGTGCATCACATTCTGGGGTCGTTGTCGCCTGCGCTCGATGCCACTGTGGGGCACCCCGCGGTTTACAGTTGTCTCGATGAATGCGATACCCACGCCATGACCGACTCACCCGTTGCCGACGCGTCGCCCACCGAGCCCGCCGCAACGCTGACCTTCGACGATCTCGACATCGACCCCCGTGTCCGTAGCGCCATCGCGGAGGTCGGCTACGAGACGCCGTCGCCGATCCAGGCCGCCACCATCCCGCCGCTGTCCGCGGGACGCGACGTGGTGGGGCTCGCGCAGACCGGCACCGGAAAGACCGCGGCCTTCGCGATCCCGATCCTGTCGCGGATCGACCCGTCGCAGCGACGCCCGCAGGCCCTGGTGCTCGCGCCCACCCGTGAACTCGCGCTGCAGGTGGCCGAGGCGTTCGGTCGTTATTCCGCGCACATGCCCGAGGTGCGGGTGCTGCCCATCTACGGCGGTCAGAGCTACGGAGTGCAACTCGCCGGCCTCAAGCGCGGCGCGCAGGTGATCGTCGGCACCCCCGGCCGGGTGATCGATCACCTCGACAAGGGGACCCTCGACATCTCCGAGCTCGATTTCCTCGTGCTCGACGAGGCCGACGAGATGCTGACCATGGGGTTTGCCGAGGATGTGGAACGGATCCTCGCCGAGACCCCCGACAGCAAGCAGGTGGCCCTGTTCTCGGCCACCATGCCCTCGGCGATCCGGCGTCTGGCTCAGCGCTACCTCCACGACGCGCAAGAGATCACGGTCAAGTCCAAGACCGCCACCGCCCAGAACATCACGCAGCGCTATCTGCAGGTCTCCCACCAGCGCAAACTCGACGCCCTGACGCGCTTCCTCGAGGTCGAGACATTCGACGCGATGATCGTGTTCGTGCGCACCAAACAGGCCACCGAGGAACTCGCCGAGAAGTTGCGTGCCCGCGGGTTCTCCGCAGTCGCGATCAACGGCGACATGGTGCAGGCGCAACGCGAACGCACCATCAACCAGCTCAAGGATGGTTCGATCGACATCCTGGTGGCCACCGACGTCGCCGCACGCGGACTCGACGTCGACCGCATCTCGCACGTCGTGAACTACGACATCCCGCACGACACCGAGTCCTACGTCCACCGCATCGGCCGCACGGGCCGTGCCGGCCGTTCGGGAAATGCCCTGCTGTTCGTGTCACCGCGCGAGCGTCACCTGCTGCGCGCCATCGAGCGGGCGACCCGCCAGCCGCTGACCGAGATCGGGCTGCCGTCGGTCGACGACGTCAACGCGCAGCGGGTGTCGCGCTTCGCCGACTCGATCACCGAGAACCTGGCGTCGGACAATCTCGACATGTTCCGGCAGCTGGTGGAGAACTACGCCCGCGACAACGATGTGGCGATGGCCGACATCGCCGCCGCGCTTGCGCTGGAGACCCGCGACGGCGGCTTCCTGATGGCTCCCGATCCGCCGGAGGGGCGTCGCGAGGAACGCCGTGAGCGCAAGCCGCGGGGCGCGGGAGGTGCTTTTGCGACCTATCGCATCGCGGTCGGCCGTAAACACAAGGTGTCTCCCGGCGCGATCGTCGGCGCCATCGCCAACGAAGGCGGCCTCACGCGGGGTGATTTCGGCAACATCAGCATCCGCGACGACTTCAGTCTGGTGGAGCTGCCCGAGAATCTCGATCGCGAGACGCTCGAGTCGCTGCGACACACCAGGATCGGCAAGAATCCGATCGACATCCGGCGCGACCAGGGCCCGCCGCGCGCTCGCGGCGGTAAACGCGGTGCTCAGGGGCAGCGCGGGTATGGACGCGAAGGCCACGGCAAACGCGGCGACACCTGGGGCAAGCGCAACACTCCCCACGTCGCCGGCCGCAGGCGCGGCTAGCGAACCGCCGCGCCTCCGGCGGCGCAGCCACAGCGCGACGTGCGACGTGTGGTGCGGAGCTTTACAGATTGAGATAAATCCGTAACCTCGGTTGAGGGAAGACGGGCCGCGCGGCCGCAATCGGCTTCCCCACAACGTAAGTCGAGAAGCACGATCAGGGAATGGTGAGTCACCAGTGTCAGTGGTGAATTCGATGTCAGCAGCCGAAGTACTGGACCACTACGAGCACGGACGTGCCGTGGTTGTCGACGCGCGACCGCAGGTTGTGCGCCACCAGGGCAGCCTGCCCGGTGCGGTGGTCGTCGAGCCGACCGACGTGTGCGAGCGGCTGGCGCCGACGCCGTCCGGCACTTTTCCGGTGATCCGTGACCGCGACACCGAGATCGCCGTCGTCTCGGTGAACTCGCAGGCGCCGCGGATCGCCGAGCAGATCGCCGACCTCGGCTACACCAACGTGCACTACGTCGACGGCGGGTACCCGGCCCTGCGAGGCAACACCCCGCGGTGAGTCGCCGGCCGGCGACAATCGGCCCGACGGCCCCCTGACCGGTGCCTTGATAGCGTTGAGCATCCGGTATTCACCTCAGGAGGTTGTCCATCGATGTCCGACGACGCTCCTGACCCCTGCGTCACCGATACCCGTCGGGATCAGGTGACCCGGCTGCTGGACTTCCTGCGGGAGCTGGTGCGCTCGCGCTCGGTGTCGGTCAGCGATGTCGACGCGCATCCCGGCGTGCTGTGGGTGGGTCGGGCAACGCCGGTCGGTGTGCGTATGTCGGCTGCGGCCGGCCAGGTGGTCATCGAGCGTGCTGTCGACGACCCGGCATACGACGAGCTGGCCGTCCTGGTCGACGAACTGCACAGTTCTCCCGAAACCTACGAGCTGGTCTTGGCCAACGCCCTGGTGACCGTCGTCGACGCCGAGGACGACACAGACCACCGGGTCCGCGAGCACCTGCTCACCCAGGAACTGGTCGCCGACCGCGACGCCGAGACGGGAACGATCCGGCTCTCCCTCGGCGCCGGGTCGGTGCCGATGATCCACGACATGCACCTGTTGGCCTCACTCGACGGCGTCGACCTCGCCGACACCCTCAAGGTGCGGGGCCGGGTGGCGGGGCTCACCAACGTGCTGATTCCGCAGGCCGGCGAACTCATCGACGACTGGCAGCAGCGGGTCCACCCGGGAGCTCACCGGATCACCGTCGACATGCGCCCCGCGGTGGTGCTGCGCGAACGCGGCAGCATGGCGTCGCTGCGCTTCTACGACACGATCCTCGCCTCGCTGCGCGACACCGACATCCCGGTCCCGATCGGGCTGGCGCAGCTGGTGGCGCCGATCGAGGCCGACGAGCGGCTGGCGGCGTTGGCCGACGGCGACGCGATGCCCGCCGACCGTTTGGTGGCCGACGCGCTGTTCCCACTCCCGTCCAACGTCGAGCAGCGCGACGTGTTCGCCCAGCTCGGCGTCGACAGCGGTGTGGTGGTCGAGGGACCACCCGGAACCGGTAAGACCCAGACCATCGCGAACGTGCTCGCGGCGCTGCTCGCCAAGGGACAACGCGTGCTGGTCACCAGCGAGAAGGCCAATGCACTGCGGGTGCTGCGCGACATCCTGCCCCCGGAGTTGCGGGAACTCACCATCTCGATCGCCGATGTCGCGACCGACCGCCACGAGGCGATCGTCGGCGGGGTGGGGGCGATCGCCGAACGCAAGTCCACGTACTCCGCGCGTGTCGCGGAGGCCGAGATCGACGATCTCGACAGCAGGCGACGGCAGGCACTCGACCGCAGAGAACGTGCACTGCGTGGCCTGTGGGACCTGCGGGCGGCCGAGACCGAGGTCCACGAATGGGTTGCCGGCGATTACCGGGGCACCGCCGCGCAGGTCGTGCGGCAGTGCAACGCCGACGCCGCCCGGTTCGACTGGCTGCCCGGCCCGCTCGACGGAGCGCTGCCGCCGCTCGACGACGCGGAGTTCGGCCGGCTTCTCGAACTGCTGCGTCGCACCGGCGGCAGCAGTGCCCGGCTCGCGCAACGCCTGCCGGCACTCGACGAATATCTCCCCGACACCGTCGAGATGGACGCGATCTGCGAACGGATCGCCAAGCGTCCCGCCGAACCCATGGTCGGCAGCGGATCGCTACTGTCGATCCTCGCCGACGTCGACAGCGATCGGCTGCTCCGGATCAAGGCGACGTGCGATCAGCTCGCCATCGCCTGTGCCGAGGTGTCCGGCTTCCCGCCGATGATCGTCGACATGGCCGACCGTCTGCTCTCCGGTCAGGCGGCACACCTGTGGTCCCGGGTCACCGCACTGTCACCACTGATCGCCGACGCCGCGCAGCGTGATCGGTCCATCGGTGTGCACACCGTCGTCACCGAGGGCGGGCGGCCGGGAGCGTCCGCGGTGTTCGCCGCCGCCGCCGAGCATTTCGCCTCGGGCGGACGGTGGCGGGGCAGGCTGCTGCGTTCCGACGAGCAGCGCGCGGTGGAGGAATCCGGGGTCACCGCCACCGTCGACGGCCGTGCCGCCACCGATGCGACGTCGCTGGCGCTGGTCGCCGATCACCTCACCGTCCTCGACGCGGTGCACCAGGTGCACCGGGTGCTCGCCGACCTGCACGTGCAGGTGGACACCTCCGGTTCACGGTCGGCGCAACTCGATCGCCTCGTCCGGCTCGACAGCCAACTCGCCTGGGTCTCCGAACTGCTGTTCACCCGGGATCAGCTGGTGCGCGAGCTGGAGGCCATCAGCCCCGGCGGACCGCGGCCCCGCACCGTCGGCGAGGTGACCGAGGTGGCGCATCAGGGTGCGGCGATCGCGGCCACCAACGATGCCGTGCTCGCCGAGCACGAACTCGCCGACCACGCCTACCGGCTGGCCACCGAACTCGAGCACGGGCCGTCACCGGAGGGAGACGCGCTGGTGGCGGCGCTGGCCAATGCCGACGCCGACGCGATCCGGACCGCGCGCCGCGCCCTGGTGACCGCCAGATCCGAGTTCGAGGATCAGGCGGGCCTTGACCTGCTGATGCTGCGGCTGCGCAGCAAGGCGCCCGACTTCGCGGCACTTCTCGCCGACACCGCCGACAACCCGGAGTGGGGGGCGCGGCTGCGCGAGGTGGGTGGCGCATGGTCGTGGCGCCGGGCCAGGAGTTGGGTGGCGCAACGCAGCGATCCCGAGGCGCAGACGCGGCTGTCGGCGGCCATCGACGAGGCCGACGTGGACATCGCGCAACTGACCACCAAGCTCGCCGCCGCTCGCGCCTGGCGTGCCTGTCTGGAACGCACCACGGTCGCGCAGGTGCAGGCGCTGCAGTCCTATCGCGACCACATGATCAACCTGGGCAAGGGATCGGGCAAGCACGCCAACAGGTTTCGTGCCGCGGCGCGCGATGCCATGGTGCAGGCGTCCTCGGCGGTACCGGCGTGGATCATGTCCACCGGCCAGGTTGCCGACATGCTTGCGCCGGAACCGAATTCGTTCGACGTGGTGATCGTCGACGAGTCCAGCCAGGCTGACATCACCAGCGCCTTCCTGCTGTGGCTGGCGCCGCGGGTGATCGTGGTCGGCGACGACAAACAGTGCGCACCCAGCGGGGTGACCGGCACCTCGCTCGACGAGGCGTTCGCCAAACTCGATTCCGCGTTGCCCGACCTGCCGCACTATCTGCGCGACGGACTGACGCCGAGGTCGAGCCTGTTCGCGTTGCTGCGCAGCCGATTCGGTCATCTGATCCGCTTGCGCGAACACTTCCGGTCGATGCCCGAGATCATCGAGTACTCGTCGCAACAGTTCTACCGCGGTTCCCCGCTGGTCCCGGTCCGGCAGTTCGGCGCCGACCGGCTCGAGCCGCTGCGCACCGTGCGGGTCGACGGGATCGCGACGGGATCGGGGCAGTCACTGACCAACGATGCCGAGGCCGAGGCGATCGCCGCGACGGTCGCCGACTGTCTCGCCGATCCCGCCTACGACGGCCTCGACGTCGGCGTGATCGCGCTGCAGGGCAGCAAACAGGTCGACGAGATCTCGCGCCGACTGCGCGAGCGCGTCGGCGAACAGGTGTGGCGGCAGCGCCGTATCCGGGTTGGCACGCCACCGGACTTCCAGGGCGACGAGCGGCACGTGGTGTTCTTGTCGATGGTGGTGTCCGACCCCGACGCGGTCAACGCCCTCACCCGCGCGGAGTCACAGCGGCGCGTCAATGTCGCCGCGTCGAGGGCGATGGACCAGATGTGGCTTTTCCACTCCATCGCACTCGACGATCTCGGCCACAGCGACCTGCGTTTCTCGCTGCTGGGCTACATGCAGGCCAATCAGGGGCCGACCATCGAACCGATGCCGGTCGATGTGCCCGGCGACCGTCGCGTACCGCCGTTCGACAGCCTCTTCGAACAGCGCGTGTTCAACCATCTCGCCGCGCTCGGCTATCACGTGACACCGAAGGTTGTGGTCAACAATCGGACCATCGACCTCGTGGTGACCGGTTCGGACGGGCGGATGGCCGTCGAATGCGACGGAGACGAATTCACAACCACCGGCGCGCAGGCGCGCTCCGACCTGGAACGCGAACGCGAATTGCGTCGGTGCGGATGGGAATTCGCCCGCGTGCGTGAATCGGAGTTCGAACTCGACGCCGACACCGCGTTGGCCTCGGTGGTCCGCGCGCTCGAATCCCGCGGGGTCAAGCCGGGATCGGTGTCGGCGACGGCGTCGCGCGATGCGGTCGCGTGGGAGCCGATCGACCTGACCGTAGGGGAGTGATCGCGGGATCAGCGCTGCCGCGCGGCGGCGATCAGGGCGGGCAGGCCGACCGCCGCGGTGGTCCGGATGCTGTGTGTGGCCCTGGATGTGAGGACCGTCGGTTCCGGATTGATCTCGATCAACGGCACGCCGCGGTCGGCGGCTTGTTCGGGTAGCGCGGCGGCCGGGTACACCACGCCACTGGTGCCCACCACCACGATCACGTCGGCGAGGTCGAACACCCGTTGGGCCCGTTCCCAGGCATCCGCGGGCAACGGCTCACCGAACCAGACCACGCCGGGGCGCACCGGAGACAAGCACACCGGGCACAGCGGTGGCTCGGCCGGCGACTCGTCGGTGGCGGTGCCCGGATCGGCGTCGGTGCCCTCGTAGGGGAGTCCACAGCGCGAACACCGAGGTTCGAACAGGCTGCCGTGCAGGTGGCTGATCACCGAACTGCCCGCCCGTTCGTGCAGGTCGTCGACGTTCTGGGTGACGATCTGCACCGCGGTGTCGTGGCCGAACTCGGCGAGCGCGCGGTGACCCGCATTGGGGGCGACCTCACGTACCCGGCGGGCGCGCCACTGATACCAGCCCCAGACGAGGGCGGGGTCGGCGCGCCAGGCCGCCGGAGTGGCCAGACTTTCGGCCTCGAAGTTGCGCCACAGGCCGGTCTGGGCGTCACGGAAGGTCGGCACACCGCTTTCGGCGGACATCCCGGCGCCGGTGAACACGGTGACCCACTCGGCGTTCGCGAGGGCCGCGACGGCGCCCTCGGGTACCTCGACCCCGGCCGTCTCGCCGTGCTCGGCGATCACGGCGACTCCGGCGAGTTGGTCAGTGCCGATCGCAGCGCCGCCGCGGTGGCGTCGGGGTCGGGATCGCGTCGTACCACCAGTGTCCTGGCCAGACGCAGTTTGTCGCCCTGCTGGCGGGGGACGACGTGCAGGTGTGTGTGGAACACGGTCTGAAAGGCGGCGCGCCCGTCGTTGACCACGAGGTTGACGCCGTCGGCGGGCCGGTCGGATGCAAGCGGCGCGCGTCGCAGCGCCGCGGCGACACGTTGTCCGGCACGGAAGAGGGCTGCGCCTGTTTCCGGATCCAGGTCGGCCAGGCCCGACGAATGGGTGCGGGGAATCAGCAGCGTGTGGCCGCGCGCGACGGGGCGGATGTCGAGGAAGCCGATCACGGTCTCGTCCTCGTACACCTTCCGTGCCGGCGCCGACCCGTCGACGATCTGACAGAAGATGCATTCGGTCATCCCTGCACCCTATCGGGGGTTGGGGTCGCGCCTTGTCCGGGCCGTCGCTGCCTCGGGCCGACAGTGTCGGCGGGCGGACGACACGACGAGTGCACCAGATCACATCACAATCTGATAACGGTCCCCAGGGGTGTCCCCGCCCATGTCATTTGCGGCCTCGAATTCGGCCCCAGCAGGGCGGATGGCGTGGCTTCGTGCGGCCCTCCCGGTCCGGCGAGAAGTTACCCGCGCGGTTACCCGTGGGTATACCCGAGGGTCACCAACAAACATGAGGAATCCCTCACTTTTGTGTGCCATGATGGGTCCCACGTTCACGTAGGCAGACTCGTCGCCGAGTCGCCAGGTGTCCCCGAGCGAGCGAGAAGTGTTGGGGTGCAAGCGTGTTCGCGTCATCGCGCAACCGAGGCGCCGAACCCCGCCGCGGGTCTCTGGCCGACCTCGCCGATGTGCGTGCCGACAAGCCAACCGCCACGAGGAGAGTCTGTGACCGTCGATCAATTCCGCCCCGGAGCACATGGCGCCGCGAACATCGGCCAGCCCGCGCAGTCCCTGATCGAGCGAATCGCCGCCGGCGAGCCCTACGCCATCAGCTTCGGCGGGCAGGGAGGGCCGTGGTTGCCCACCCTCGCCGAACTCGTGATCGACGCCGATCTCGAACACCGCGTGTCGACGGTCGTCACCGCCGCCGAACGACTTGTGGAGCCGGTCGCAGACTCCCTGGCCGTGGCGCGGCCCGACGGATTCCACCCGATTTCCTGGATACGCTCACACGACTCCGGCGACGACGTGCCCGACGACGCCGCGCTCGCCGACTTCGCTCTCTCGGGACCCGGTGTGCTGCTCTCCCAGCTCGCCGGCATCGAATCGGTCCGCAAACAGGGACTCGACCCCTCGGTGCTGACTCCGCGCGCCGTGATCGGGCATTCTCAGGGGTCGCTGGCCGTCGACGCCATCGGACGTGGCGACGCCGCGGAAACCGGTCCGGGACTGCTGCTGGCGGTGGCGCACCTCATCGGCGCCGCGGGCACCCTCATCGCGCGGCGTCGTGGCCTGGCGGCCGGTCCCGACGGCAGCCCGATGCTCGCGATCGGCGGTGTCGACCCGGCGCGGATCGACACGATCCTCGCCGACTACTGCGCGGACGTCACCGGGCAGGGCGCGGCCGAGGCGGGTTCGAGCACCGTGCCGGTGGTCGCGATCCGCAACAGCCGGCGGTCGGTGGTGCTGTCCGGTGCGCCCCGACACCTCGCCGCGTTCGCCGCCCGGTGCGAGACCATCGCCGCCGCCGAGGCCGACGCCCGCAAGCGCAAGGTCACCGGCGGTGCCCCCTTCGCGCCCATCTTCGACGCGTTGACGGTCAGCGTGGCCTTCCACCATCCCGGCATGGCCGACGCGGTCGAGCTGGTCCGCGAATGGGCGCTCGCCTGCGGCATCGACGCAGAGGTGGCCGCACAGCACGCGGCCGACATCCTGGTGAATCCGGTGGACTGGGTTTCGGCCGTCGACGCCACGGTCGCCGACGGGGCGAAATGGATGATCGACCTGGGGCCCGGTGACCTCGCGACCCGTCTGGCCGCACCGCTGGTGCGTGGGCAGGGGGTGGGCCTGGTTGCCGCCGCATCGCGCGGCGGACAGCGAAACCTGTTCAGCCCCGGCGGAATTCCCGAGGTGTCCCGGCCCTGGTCGGCGTTCGCGCCGACGCTGGCCACCCTGCCCGACGGACGTAGGGTGGTGGAGACCGCCTTCACGCGGCTCACCGGTCGTTCGCCGATGCTGCTCGCCGGCATGACGCCCACCACCGTGGACCCCGGTATCGTCGCGGCGGCCGCCAATGCCGGGCACTGGGCCGAACTCGCCGGTGGCGGGCAGGTCACCGAGGAGATCTTCGCGGGCAACATCGCCCGGCTGACCGACCTCCTCGAACCCGGACGCGAGGCGCAGTTCAACGCACTGTTCCTCGACCCGTACCTGTGGAAACTGCAACTCGGCGGCAAACGCCTGGTGCAGAAGGCCCGCGCGCAGGGCGCTCCCATCGACGGCGTCATCATTTCCGCGGGCATCCCCGAACTCGCCGACGCGGTCGCCCTCGTCGACGAGTTCGTTGACGCCGGCTTGCGGTTCGTGGCATTCAAACCCGGCACCGTGGAGCAGATCCGGTCGGTCGTCCGGATCGCCGCGGAGGTGCCCCACCACCCGGTCATCGTCCAGATCGAGGGTGGACGCGCGGGCGGACACCACTCCTGGGAGGACCTCGACGACCTGCTGCTGGCCACCTACGGCGAACTGCGCGCCCGCCCGAACGTGGTGATCTGCGTCGGTGGCGGCATCGGCACCCCCGAACGCGCCAGCGCCTACCTGACCGGGGCGTGGGCCGCCGACCACGGCTATCCGACGATGCCGCTCGACGGCATCCTGGTGGGCACCGCGGCCATGGCGACCGCCGAGGCCACCACCACACCCGAGGTGAAACAACTGCTGGTCGACACCGCAGGCTGCGACGAATGGATCGGCGCCGGACACGCCGACCACGGAATGGCCTCGGGCCGAAGCCAACTCGGTGCCGACATCCACGAGGTGGACAACACCGCGTCGCGATGCGGCCGACTGCTCGACGAGGTGGCCGGCGACGCCGAGGCCGTCGCCGAGCGTCGTGACGAGATCATCGGCGCGCTCGCCGACACCGCCAAGCCGTACTTCGGCGACGTGTCGGAGATGACCTACCGCGAGTGGCTCGACCGCTACGCGACGCTGGCCGTGGGCGACGACGCGCAACTCGCTCCCGGCACCGATGGCCGCCGAGATCAGCTACCGTGGGCCGACATCACCTGGCAGCAGCGATTTGTCGAGATGCTGCAGCGCACCGAGGCGCGGCTGCACCCGGCCGACCGCGGCCCGGTGCCCACCATGTTCGCCTCGCCGGCGAGCACCGACGACCCGCACGCCGCGATCGACGCCCTCGCGAGCGTCTACCCCGCAGTCGAGGTGGACATCCTGCACCCCGCCGATGTGGCGTTCTTCCTCGACCTGTGCCGCACCCCGGGCAAGCCGGTCAACTTCGTACCGGTGATCGACAAGGACGTCCGGCGGTGGTGGCGCAGCGATTCGCTGTGGCAGGCCCATGATCCGCGGTATCGCGCCGATCAGGTGTGCATCATTCCCGGTCCCGTCGCCGTGTCGGGCATCACGCGTGTCGACGAGCCGGTGGGCGATCTGCTCGACCGCTTCGAGGCGCAGGTCGTCACCGACCTCGCCGCCACCGGTGTGCGGCCGACTCCGGTCGATGTCCGTAAACGCAACAGCAGCATTGCCGACGGCGGCGTCCTCACCGCGATCCTCGACGCCGACGACGTCTCGTGGGTGGGTCGTATGGTGCCCAGTCCCGTTGTGGCGCTAGGTGACCGGGATCGCTGGGAGATCGTCGACGCGCGCCGTGCCGAACACGAGCCCACCGGGTCTCTGCTCGAGCACGTCATCGACGACCGTTTCGACCTCGTGGTGCCGATCTCCGGGAGTGCGGTACGCATCCCGCTGCAGGTGGGACCGTCGATCCGCGACGGCGGAAACCCTCGCGTCGACAGCGCCGATGCCGCCGGCGCGATGTCGGCGATCCTGCGGGTCGCCGCGGGCGGATCGCTCGCCGAGGTTCACGACGGTACGGCGACCACCACCGTGTCCTGGGACCCCGACCGCATCGCCGACCACGCGCTGGTGACCGCGAACACCCTGCCGCCGCACCTGCACGCCACCACCCCGTCGCAGCCCAACGGCTTCGCCGTCCCCGACACCCTGGTGGGGGCATGCTGGCCGAGCGTGTTCAGCGTGATCGGTGCCGCCCGCACCGACGACGGCGCACCCGTCGTGGAGGGTCTCCTCGACCTCGTGCACCTCGACCACGCGATCGAACTCACCGGTCCCATCCCGATGGCCGGGGCCGAACTCACCGTCACCGCGCGCACCACCGGAGTTCTCGACACCGAGGTCGGCCGCGTCATCGGCGTGAGTGTCGAGGTCAGTGGACCCCAAGGCGAGATCGCACGGCTGGCAGAACGTTTCGCCATCCGCGGTCGTCACGGGTCCGCCGAGCTCACCGACCCGGTCCGGGCCGGGGGAGCGACCACCGACGAACAGCAGGCCACCCGCAAACCATTGCGCGCGGCCACCATCGTGGCCCCGGCCCGCATGGGCGCGTTTGCCGCGGTGTCCGGCGACCGCAACCCCATCCACACCGATGCGTCGGCGGCGAAACTGGCCGGACTCGGCGCCCCGATCGTGCACGGCATGTGGTTGTCGGCGGCCGCCCAGCACGTGGTCACCGCCACCGATTCGAAGAATCCGACGCCGTCTCCGCGCCGCCTGCTCGGTTGGACGGCGCGGTATCTGGGCATGGTGCGCACCGGTGACCCGATCACGGTGCGTGTCGACCGGGTGGGTCTCGACCACGGACGTGAGGTGGTGGAGGTGTCGTGCCGGATCGGCGACGATCTGGTGATGAGTGCCACCGGTCTGCTGGCCGCCCCGCGCACCGTCTACGCCTTCCCGGGCCAGGGCATTCAGAGCAAGGGTATGGGCCTCGATGCGCGTTCACGCTCGAAAGCCGCACGCGCGGTGTGGGATCGAGCCGACCGGCACACCCGCGACGCGCTCGGCTTCTCGATCCTCGCGGTGGTGCGCGACAACCCCACCACGCTCGTGGCCGGCGGCACCACGTACTCGCATCCCGAGGGCGTGCTCTACCTGACCCAGTTCACCCAGGTGGCGATGGCCACCCTGGGTGTCGCGCAGATCGCCGAACTCGAGGAGTCCGGCGGGTTCGTCGAGGGTGCCATCACCTGTGGGCACTCGGTCGGGGAATACAACGCGCTCGCCGCCTGTGCCGGAGTGCTGCCGCTGGAAGCCGTGCTGGAGGTGGTGTTCCAGCGCGGTGAGGCCATGCATCATCTGGTGCCGCGAGACGACCTGGGACGCAGCGACTACCGTATGGCGGCGATCCGGCCCAGCCAGTTCGGGCTGGACGATGCGCAGGTGCCCGCATTTGTGGCCGAGATCGGTTCGGCGTGCGGGGAGTTCCTCGAGGTGGTCAACCTCAACCTGCTGGGTTCGCAGTACGCGATCGCCGGCACGGTACGCGGTTTGGAACACCTCGAGGCCGAGATCGAGCGTCGCCGTATCGAATTCGGCGGGAAACGCTCGTTCATTCTGGTGCCCGGCATCGACGTGCCCTTCCACTCGACGGTGTTGCGTGCCGGGGTCCCCGAGTTCCGCGGCAAGCTCGACGAACTGCTGCCCGCCGACATCGACCCCCAGATCCTGGTGGGCCGCTACATTCCCAACCTGGTGCCGCGGCTGTTCACCCTCGACCGCTCGTTCGTGGAGGAGATCGCAGCGCTGGTGCCCTCCGATCCCCTTGATGCGGTACTGGCCGATTGGGACACGTGGTCGGCCGACCCGCACCGCCTGGCCCGCACCATCCTCATCGAGCTGCTGGCCTGGCAGTTCGCCAGCCCCGTCCGCTGGATCGAGACGCAAGACCTGCTCTTCGCCGACGCCGGGCCCGGCGGCCTGGACGTGCAGCGATTCGTCGAGATCGGGCTCAAGGGCGCCCCGACCCTGACCGGTCTGGCCACCAACACCCTCAAGCTCGACGACTACGCGTCGGCGACCACCGAGGTGCTCAATCTGGAACGTGATTCCGAGGTGATCCTCGCCCGCGATTCCGCACCCGAGATCGTCGATGACCAGGTCGACGCGGCCGCGGCCGACAATGACGTCGCCGCCGCAGCCGAATCGGCCACCCCCGGAGCCGGGACGGCGAATACCCCCGCCGCCGTCCCGGCGCCGGCAGCCCCGGCCGGTGCTCCCCGCCCCGACGACCTCGCGTTCGGTCCGTCGGATGCGGTGCAGGCCGTGATCGCGCTGTGGACCAAGATCAGGGTCGATCAGATCGGGCCGGCCGACACCATCGAGGCCCTCTGCGATGGCGTGTCGTCGCGGCGCAATCAGCTACTGCTCGACATCGGCGGTGAACTCGGCCTCGGCGCCATCGACGGCGCCGCCGAGGCCGACATGGTGGCGCTGGCATCCACCGTCGACACACTTGCCCGCGGGTACCGGCCACTGGGTGCGGTGCTCACCGATGCGGTCGCCGACCAGATCCGCAAGATCCTCGGGCCCGTCGGCAAACGTCAGTCCTACATCACCGACCGGGTGAGCGAGGTCTGGCAACTCGGTTCGGGCTGGGGCACGCATACCGTGATCGCACTGGCGCTCGGCACCCGCGACGGCGTGAGCGTACGCGGCGGCGATCTCGGCGATCTGCTCGACGGCCCGCCGTCGACCGTCGGTGCGCTCGATGCCCTCATCGACCGAGCCGTCGGCGCGGTGGGCGCCCAGCGTGGTGTCGCGGTGGCCAAGCCGGCCGCCGAATCCGGTGGCGGGGCGACCGTCGACGCTGCCGCGCTCGGCGAGTTCACCGAGCAGATCACCGGCCGCAGCGGAGTGCTGGCCGCGGCCGCCCAGACGATCCTCACCAAACTCGGCCTCGCCGAAGAGGTCTCGGCACCGCAGGCCGCCGACAACGCCGACGCGCTGGTGGCCGAACGGGTCGGCGCCGAGCTCGGCACCGACTGGGCGCGCACCGTCGCACCGGCTTTCGACGAGGCGAAGGTGGTGCTGGTGGACGACCGGTGGGCCACCGCCCGCGAGGATCTGGTGCGGCTGTGGCTGAGCGACGAGGAGTCGCTGCACACCGGATTCGACGATGTGGTGGCTCGTTTCGCCGGCGCCGGAGCGGTGGTCGCGCAACACGCCACGTGGTGGCAGGGCAAGGCACTCGTCGCGGGCAACGGGGTGCACGCCCGCGCGTTCGAGGAAATCGCACACCTCGCCGACCACCCCGCACGCGGTGAGTTCTCCGACGACATCGCGGTGGTCACCGGCGCCAGCAAGGACTCGATCGCCGCATCGGTGGTCGCCGGACTGCTGGCCGGCGGTGCCACGGTGGTGGCCACCACCTCCCGGCTCGACTCGGACCGGCTGGCGTTCTACAAGAACCTCTACCGCACCCATGCCCGCTTCGACGCGGCGTTGTGGGTGACGCCGGCCAACATGGCGTCCTACACCGACGTCGACGACCTGGTGGGTTGGCTGGGCTCCGAGCAGACCGAGAACCTCGGTGGCACCACCGCCGTCGTGAAACCGGCGATGAAGCCGACGCTGCTGTTCCCGTTCGCCGCGCCCCGCGTGGCCGGGGACCTCACCGAGGCCGGTGGCCGCGCCGAACTGGAGATGAAGGTGCTGCTCTGGTCGGTGGAGCGTCTCATCGCCGGGCTGTCGGACATCGGTTCCGATCACGACCTCGCCGCACGACTGCACGTGGTGTTGCCCGGATCCCCCAATCGCGGCATGTTCGGTGGTGACGGCGCCTACGGCGAGAGCAAGGCTGCGCTCGACGCCCTGGTCACCCGATGGGCAGCCGAGGAATCCTGGGGAGCCAAGACGACACTCGCGCACGCACTGATCGGCTGGGTGCGCGGCACCGGCCTGATGGGGCACAACGACGGAATGGTCACCGCGGTCCAGGCGGCCGGGGTGCGCACGTGGAGCACCGACGAGATGGCGGCCCGGCTGCTGGGACTGTGCTCGGCCGAACAGCGCTCGGCCGCAACCGAAGCTGCCATCGTCGCCGACTTCACCGGCGGGCTCGATCCGTCGATCGATCTGAAGTCGCTGGCCGCGAAGGCAGCCGCGGCCGATACCGACTTGGTCGCCGATGCGGACGACGCCGGCCTCGACGAGTCGGCCACCGTGGCCGCACTGCCGGCTCCCGCACGCGCGGACAGGGCGATGACGCCGGAGTGGCCGTCGCTCGACACCGCCCCCGAGGACCTCGTGGTCATCGTCGGCGCCGGGGAACTCGGCCCGTATGGATCGGCGCGCACCCGCTTCGAGATGGAGGTCGACGAGAAGCTCAGTGCGGCAGGGGTTCTCGAACTGGCCTGGAATACGGGGCTGATCCACTGGGATTCGGTGCCCAAACCCGGCTGGTACGACACCGCGAGCGGCGACCCGGTTCCCGAAGCCGAGATCGCGCAGCGCTACCACGACGAGGTGGTGGCACGGTGCGGAATTCGCCGGTACGGCGACGACGGTGCCATGGTCGACAACTCGTCGCCGCTGCTGACGTCGGTGTTCCTCGACTCCGATCTGTCGTTCACGGTGAGTTCGGAAGCCGAGGCCCGCGCGTTCGCCGCGGCCGATCCCGAGCGGACCCGCATCGTGGCCGACGCGGAGTCCGGTGACTGGACGGTCACCAGGATGGCCGGTACCGAGATCCGCGTGCCGCGCCGGTTCGAATTGAGCCGCAAGGTCGGCGGTCAGATCCCGACCGGGTTCGACCCCACCCGATGGGGCGTCACCCCCGACATGGCCGAGTCGATCGACCGGGTGGCGCTGTGGAACCTGGTGGCGACCGTCGACGCCTTCCTGTCGTCGGGCTTCACCCCGAGCGAACTGATGCGGTGGGTGCATCCGGGACTGGTGGCCAACACCCAGGGCACCGGCATGGGCGGGATGACGTCGATGCGCGAGCTCTACGTCAACACCCTGCTGGGCGAGTCCAAGGCAAACGACATCCTGCAGGAGGCGTTGCCCAATATCGTTGCCGCGCACGTGGTCCAGTCGTATGTCGGCAGTTACGGCGCGATGATCCACCCGGTGGCCGCGTGCGCCACCGCGGCCGTGTCGGTCGAGGAGGGCGTCGACAAGATCCGTCTCGGCAAGGCCCTGTTCGCAGTCGCCGGCGGATTCGACGATCTCGGTATCGAGGGCATCGTCGGGTTCGGTGACATGTCGGCGACCGCGGAATCCGACGCACTGGCCGCGCGTGGCATCGATGAGCGCCGCTTCTCCCGTGCCAACGACCGGCGCCGCGGCGGATTCGTCGAATCCCAGGGCGGCGGAACCATTCTGCTGGCCCGCGGCGACGTGGCAGCGCAGATGGGGCTGCCCGTCCTCGGCGTGGTCGCCTGGGCGCAGAGCTTCGGTGATGGCGTGCACACCTCCATTCCCGCTCCGGGTCTGGGTGCGTTGGGAGCGGCACGCGGTGCGCAGGATTCCCCGCTGGCCACCGCGCTCTCGGCACTCGGGGTGAGCGCCGACGATGTGGCGGTGGTCTCCAAGCACGACACCTCCACTCGGGCAAACGATCCCAACGAATCGGAGTTGCATGAACGGCTGGCTGCGGCGATCGGCCGGGGCGACGGGGCACCGTTGTTCGTCGTATCGCAGAAGTCACTCACCGGCCACGCGAAGGGCGGGGCGGCGGCCTTTCAGCTGATCGGGCTGTGCCAGGTACTGCGCGACGGGGTGATCCCTCCCAACCGCAGCCTCGACTGTGTCGACGAGCAGATGCGCGAGTACCCGCACCTGGTGTGGCCCCGCGAACCCCTCGTGCTCGAAGACCGGTTCCCGCTCAAGGCGGGCCTGCTGACCAGTCTCGGTTTCGGGCACGTCTCCGGTCTCATCGCGGTGGTGCATCCGGAAGCGTTTGTGGCAACACTGGATTCGGAGGCGGCGCGCACCTACCGGGCGCGGTCTGCGCGTCGGGAGCGTGACGGTGCGCAACGTCGACTCGTCGCGATGTGTGGCGGCGAACCGGCCTACCGCAGGCCCGCCGACCGCCGATTCGATTCCGTCCGTGACGAACACGACGCGGAGTCGGAGTTGCTGCTCGATCCGGAGCTACGGCTGTCGGCGACGGGCGCCTACGGGCCGACCGCAACCGGCGTGAGCTGACGATGGCGGTCGTGGGAGTCGGTATCGACGTGGTGTCGATACCGGAGTTCGGCGAGCAACTCGCCCAGCCGGGGACCACCTTCGCCGACCGGTTCACGGTGGGGGAGCGGCGCGACTCGGCCACCGGCACCGGAGACGAGGCACGTCATCTGGCGGCCCGGTGGGCGGCGAAGGAGGCCGTGGTCAAGGCGTGGTCGGTGAGCCGGTTCTCGCGATCACCGCTGTTGCCGTTGATCCGTCACAGCGACATCGAGGTGGTCACCGACACCTGGGGCCGGCCCGCGATCCGGCTGTCGGGCGAGATCGCCGAGCACCTGCGCGGCGCGGCGGTGCACATCTCCCTGACGCACGACGGGCCCACCGCCGCGGCCGTGGCCATTCTGGAGGACCAGCCGGCCGGCGACGGCTAGTCGGCGCCGGTGCGTCGCGTTCGCACCCCAGACTGCCCCAGACTGCTCCCGGCGGCGGGCCGAAAGTAGGGGACGAATGTCCTTCCCCTACTTTCGCATTCGTCCCCCAGATATTCCTAGGGGAACGTCGGAAAGCCCGGGGAAGGTCGGTGGGCCAGGAGCCGACGTAACCCTCGCCGCCTCGGACCACGACTCAGGCGGTGGCCTCTTCGAGCATCAGGTAGCCGGCGAGCATGCGTTTGAGTTCGGTGACGGTTTCGGGGTGGTCGTGGCCGTCCTGGACCGAGAAGCTCAGCAACGAATACGCGGTGTGTACCAGCACCTGGGCCATCATCTCGCGCCGTTCGCGTTGCGACGGTGTCAGCGGCGCCAGAATTCGGGCCACCTGCTCGGCGAGCACCCGCTCGTTGAGCGACGCGGTGGCACGGGTGGCGGGTGTGGACTGCACCGCCAGCCACACGGCGCGGCGCGACGGATCGTCGCGCCAGAGTGCGGCGAGGTGATCGAGAAAGCGTTCGAGCAGGATCGGCCAGTCCAGCGACGGCACCTCCGAGCCGAACGCGGCCAACTCCTCGCGCACCCCGACGGTGTCCTGCCGGTCGAGTTCGCAGACGATGACGTACTTGTTCGCGAAGTACTGGTAGAGGGTGCCGATCGGGACACCCGCCCGCGCGGCGATTTCTTCGCAGGTGAGCGACTCGAAACCCACCTCGGTGAGCAATTCGCGGGCTGCGGTGAGCATCGCGGAGAACTTCCGTTTGCTGCGTTCCTGCGTCGGACGTTTACGCGGGACCAGGGGATCGGGTGCCAGCGAGTGGGCGCTCATCGGTCCGGTGGCGTCAGGCCGACAGGTCGCGGCGCAGCTTGGCCACGTGTCCGGTGGCCCGCACGTTGTACTGCGCGAGCGCGATGGTGCCGTCGGCGTCGACCAGGAATGTCGACCGGATCACCCCGTTGACGATCTTGCCGTAGAGCTTCTTCTCGCCGAACGCGCCCCAGGCTGTCATGACCTCCTTGTCGGGGTCGCTGAGCAGGGGAAAGGTGAGTCCCTGTGCGTCGGCGAACGCCGCCAGCTTCGCGGGTTTGTCCGGCGAGATGCCGACCACCGCGAGGCCTTCACCCTCGAGTTCGGCCAGGTTGTCGCGAAAGTCGCAGGCCTGCTTGGTGCAGCCGGGTGTGCCCGCCGCCGGATAGAAGTAGACGATCACCTTGCGTCCGGCGTAGTCGGACAGGGAGATGGGGTTGCCGTGTGCGTCGGAGAGCGTGAACCCGGGGGCCTTGTCGCCGACGGCGAGGCGTGCGGTGCCAGCCATGTGGCCAGGCTAGTCGATCGCCCGGATGAGTCCGACCACACCCGGTAGTCGGACATATGGGTCAAAGTTCCTGGTGTGACGTGCCTCTGCCCGGAAATCGCGTGCCGATGACGTATCCTGGTGCCATCGTTCGACATCGTCGGCGCGCACTCCCGAAGTCGTCGGGGATCAGCGCGCCGATTGTGTCGTGGCCGCAGGTGGTGGGCACCTCGGGCCGAGTGGGTACACAGCAGTGGGAGGACAGAAGTGGCCGGGGATACCGACCGTATCGAACAGGACATCGTGCAGGCCCGGGAGGACCTCGCCAACACGCTCGACACACTCGCCGAGCGGGTGAGCCCGGACCGATTGGCGTCGGACGCGAAGTCGACCGTGAAGGCATTTCTCGGCAAGCCGGCCGTCAAGTACTCGCTGGCCGCCGCCGGCGCGCTCGTCGTGGTCGTGGTGGTCCGGAAGATCGTGGCATGAAGCGTGGGCTGTGCGCGCTGACCGCGGCGGGAGTCGTCGTCGTCGGGGTGGCCGGTTGCTCGCAGCAACCCACCTACTCGGACGCAGTGACCAACGCTCCGGCGTTGCAGTCGCTCGCGCAACCGGACATCTCGGTGACCGGCTGGGGCGACAAGCCGATGATCAATCACGCTGTCGGCGTGATGCCCGGTGCGCCGATCCGCGTGAGCGCGCAGAACGGCAACCTCACCTCGGTGGTCGTGTCCGGCCCGAACGGTCCGGTCCAGGGCGCGCTGTCGGCTGATGGGTCCACCTGGACCTCGGGGCAGGCGCTCGACTTCGGCGGCGACTACACGCTGACCGCGGCGGCGCAGGGCGTCGAGGGCAACGGCGCCCGCAAGATCGGGTTCACCACCGCGTCTGCCGAGTCACTGGCCGACGCATCGTCGGTGGTCGAGGACAACGAGACCGTCGGCATCGGCCAGCCCGTCGCGATCAACTTCGACACCCCGATCGTCAACAAGCTCAACGCGCAGCGGGCGATCACCGTCACCACCGATCCGCCCGTCGAGGGAGCCTTCTACTGGCTCAACGACAGCATGGTGCGGTGGCGTCCGGAACACTTCTGGAAGCCCGGCACCAAAGTGCATGTGGCGGTGCGCACCAAGGGCATCGACCTCGGTGGCGGCGTCTACGGCGACAACGACCTCACCACCGATTTCAAGATCGGCCGGAGCATGGTGTCGGTGGCCGACGACAAGACGCACATGATCACCGTGTCGATCGACGGCAAGGAGGTCAAGACCATGCCGACGTCGATGGGCAAGGACTCCACGCCCACCAACAACGGCATCTACATCACAGCCGAACGCGCGCCGAGCGTCATCATGGACTCGTCCACCTACGGTGTGCCGGTCAGCTCGCCCGGCGGCTACCGCGAGACGGTATACGACGCGACGCGAATCTCGTTCAGCGGCATCTACGTTCACTCGGCGCCGTGGTCGTTGGGCGATCAGGGGGTGGACGACGTCAGCAACGGCTGCCTCAACGTGAGTCCCGCCAACGCGGAGTGGTTCCTCAACAACTCGCTGCGTGGAGATGTGGTGATCGCCAAGAACACCGTGGGTCCTCAGCTGCCCGGCGACGACGGACTCGGTGACTGGAACGTCCCCTGGGCGGTGTGGAAGAAGGGCAACGCCTGACGGGCAGGCCCGTGCGAGAGCCGTCATGGCCACCCGAGCAGGCGATTTCACTTCTGCACCGGTGAGCCTGTAAGGTTTCCTCTCGCACGGCACGCGCCATTAGCTCAATTGGCAGAGCAGCTGACTCTTAATCAGCGGGTTCGGGGTTCGAGTCCCTGATGGCGCACTGAAAAGCCCCTCACCAGCGGGAACGCAGGTGAGGGGCCTCTTTGTTTTCGCGGATACTCTCTAATCTACTCTCCAATTCCTCGTTCTGGGACGCTCCGGGACGACGTGGGTCAGGCGAACGAGCGCCTCGGGTGGTCAATGAGTTGTCGGAGTGTCGGGCCGGATAGGTAAGGCGCTGCAGGGCAGGATGGATGGGCCAGGCAGCCTATTGGTGAGGAGTCATCTGCGGTGGGATCGATCCACGACGTCATCGAAGCGTTCAGGCAGGCGCCGTCGAACTCGGAGCGTGGTACGAAGTTCGAGAAGCTGATGGTCCGCTACTTCGAGCTGGACCCGATGCTTGCTGATCGCTACGACTCGGTGTGCCGGTGGATCGACTGGGAGGGACGTGCTGGCAAGCCTGACACCGGGATCGATCTGGTGGCACGCGACCGGATCACCGGTGAGCTGACTGCGATCCAATGTAAGTTCTACGAACCTGACCACCATCTGGCCAAGAGTGACATCGACAGCTTTTTCACCGCGCTCGGCAAATCCCCGTTCACTGGCGGGATCATCATCTCCACCACCGACCGGTGGGGGAAGAACGCCGAAGACGCGTTGCATGACCAGTCCAAACCCGTCCAACGCATCGGCCTGAACCTCCTCGCCGACTCACCGATCGACTGGCAGATCGAGTGGGCCGACGACGACTTCACCGTCGGAGTCGAGCAGATCACCCGACACGAGCCTCGCGAACACCAGGAAACCGCGATCAACAAGGTCTTCACGGGATTCGCTGGTGGAAACGATCGCGGCAAGCTGATCATGGCGTGCGGTACCGGCAAAACGTTCACCGCGCTGAAGATCGCCGAACGCACAGCACTTGAGAACGGGGGGCGAGCCCGGATCGTGTTCTGCGTTCCGTCGATCTCTCTGCTGTCTCAGACGCTCCGTGAGTGGACCGCGCAGACATCTATGCCGCTGCGTGCGTTCGCTGTATGTTCCGACCAGAAGGTCTCACGAGCGGCTGAGGACTCCCGCACCTACGACGTCGCCATCCCGGTCACCACCAACGCAGCGAAGCTGACAGCGTCACTCACCAGCGCAGACCTCGACAGCGACGGACTCACCGTCGTTTTCACCACCTACCAGTCCCTTCCAGTGGTCTCCGACGCCCAAGCCCGAGGGCTCCCGGATTTTGACCTTGTACTTTGCGACGAAGCACACCGGACGACCGGCGTCACGCTCACAGATGCGGATGAGTCCAACTTCGTCAAAGTCCACGACTCTGACTTCCTCAGATCGACTCGACGCCTGTACCTGACCGCCACCCCACGAATCTACGACCAGAAGCTCAAAGACAAGGCCGAAGAACATTCCGCCGAGGTCGCGTCCATGGACAACGAGGAACTGTTCGGCCCGGAGTTCCACCACCTCGGGTTCGGCGAGGCTGTCGAGAAGGGCCTGCTCACCGATTACAAGGTCCTGGTGCTCACCGTCGATCAGTCGCTCGTCGCCGGCCCCATGCAGGAACAACTCGCCGGCCCCGAAAACGAACTGAGCCTCGATGACGCCACCCGCATCGTCGGCTGCTGGAACGGGCTGGCCAAACGCGCCGGCGCCGCGATCGACGGCTCCACATTCAACCCCGGCGAGAACCCCATGCGCCGTGCCGTAGCCTTCGCCAAAGATATCGCCACCTCGAAGTCCGTCGCCGAAATGTTCCCCGCCGTAGTCGACGCCTACCGCGACACCCTCGACGATGAAGTCAGCGACGACCCCGCAACCAACAACACGGACTTGTACTGCTCAGTCGAACACGTCGACGGCACCCACAATGCCCTGGAACGCACATCGCGCATCAACTGGCTCAAAGGCATCAGCGCGCCCCTGTCGGACAACGAATGCCGCATCCTGACCAACGCACGCTGCCTGTCCGAAGGCGTCGACGTCCCCGCCCTCGATGCCGTCCTCTTCCTGCACCCACGCAACTCGATCGTCGACGTCGTCCAAGCCGTCGGCCGCGTCATGCGCCTGTCCGACGACAAGGACTACGGCTACATCATCCTGCCCGTGGCCGTACCGGCCGAGATGAGCCCGTCACAAGCGTTGCAGGACAACAAACGATTCAAGGTCGTGTGGGAAGTCCTCAACGCGCTGCGATCCCACGACGAACGTTTCGACGCCCACGTCAACGCCATCAACCTCAACGCCGCCGACACCAAGAAGCTCGGCACCGGTACCGACTCGTTGATGGGCGGTCACATCGGCCCCACCAGCGGCGACGAAACCGAAACGATCGGCCCGTCCGATGACAGCCAGGCAACCACAACCAGCGACGCGGACTTCACCTCCCAGTTGGCGTTGTTCTCCCTGTCGCAGTGGCGTCAAGCGATCTTCGCCCGCATCGTCGACAAAGTCGGTACCCGCACCTACTGGGAAGACTGGGCACACGATGTTGCCGACATCTCCGCCGCACAAATCACCCGCATCAAAGCGATTCTCGCCCAAGGCAATCCGGCCATCGAAGGCGAGTTCGGCAAGTTCGTTGCTGGGCTGCGTGACAACCTCAACGACTCCATCAGCACCGACGACGCGATCAGCATGCTCTCCCAGCATCTGATCACCAAACCCGTTTTCGACGCTTTGTTCAGCGAACACGACTTCGCCTCCCACAACCCGGTCTCGATCGTCATGCAACGCATGGTCGACACCCTCGGCGACAGCGGACTGGAATCAGAGACAGCCAGCCTCGACAGCTTCTACGACTCGGTGCGACTACGCGCCTCCCAAGTAACCAGCGCTGAGGGCAAGCAGCGCATCATCGCCGACCTGTACGAACGGTTCTTCAAGATCGGGTTCGCCAAGCAGGCCGCTCAACTCGGCATCGTCTACACACCGGTCCAGGTCGTCGACTGGATCTTGCACGCCGCCGACACCGTCTCCCGTGAACACTTCGGCAAAGGCCTCACCGACGACAACGTCCACATCCTCGACCCCTTCACCGGCACCGGCACTTTCATCACCAGACTCATGCAGACCGGACTGGTCACACCGCACGACCTGGCCCGCAAATACACCGAAGAGCTGCACGCCAACGAGATCATGCTCCTGGCCTACTACGTCGCTGCGGTCAACATCGAAGCCACCTATCATGCGCTGGCGGGCAAAGCCGACACCGCTCACTATCAGCCGTTCCCAGGTATCGTGCTCGCTGACACTTTCCAGATCAGCGAAGCTGACGACACCATGGACGCCGAGATGTTCCCGGCGAACAACGACCGCATCACCCGCCAGCTCGGCACCAAGATCAACGTCATCGTCGGCAACCCGCCCTACTCCGTCGGCCAGGACAGCGCCAACGACAACAACGCCAACATCAAGTACCCCACTCTCGACGGGCACATTAAGGACACCTACGCTGACCGATCGACAGCGCGTAACAAGAACAGCCTCTACGACTCCTACTATCGGGCCTTCCGCTGGGCGACGAACCGCATCGGTGACCAGGGCATTGTCGCCTTCGTGTCAAACGGCGGATGGATCGACGGCAACACGCCCGACGGGGTACGCCTCACTTTCGCTGCGGAGTACAGCGCTATTTACGTCTACAACCTCCGTGGAAACATGAAAGCGTCCGATTGGAAGGCAGAAGGAGGACAAATCTTCGGGTCCGGATCACAGACGACGATCGCAATTTTCATCGGCGTAAAGGACCCGAGTCATGTCGGTCCGGCCGCCATCCACTACCGCGACATCGGCGACCACCTCACCCGCGACGACAAACTCCGCATCCTCGACACCGACCCCCTACCCGCCATCGACTGGGAGACCATCACCCCCAACGCGGCCGGCGACTGGATAAACCAGCGTGACAACACCTTCAGCACCTATCCCGCCATCGGCGACAAGGACGGAACAGGAATCCGTGTCTTCAACACCTACTCCCGGGGCCTGGCCACTGCGCGTGACGCATGGTGCTATAACGCTTCCAGGACCACGGTGCAAGACAATATGCACCGCATGATCGACTTCTACAACCAACAGGTCTACGACTTTGCCCAGACCGCGCCACCATCCGACCGCAAAGAGCGCGCCAAAGCCGTTGACAAGTTCATCGACAATAACCCGACCAAGATCAGCTGGAACCGCGGTACCAAACACGACCTGGCGCGCAACGTCGCCTACGAATTCAATAGCGGTGCAATACGGGTTGGGACCTATCGCCCCTTCGAGAAGCGATGGGTGTACTTCGACCGCAAGCTCAACGACATGGTCTACAAGCTTCCGACCATCTTCCCGACACCCCACCACACGAATATCGGAATATTAGTACTTGCTCCGCGAGACGGAACGACGTTTGCCGCGCTCGCGACGCGGCACATGCCTGACCTCTCGTTCTTCACGTACACGGGGCAGTACTTCCCTCGCTACACATACTGCAAACCTGACGAAGACGCCGGGACATTGGACTTCTCAACGGACGACTCGGGAGTCGACGAGTGGGGCTACCAGCGTGTCGACAACATCACCGATGAGATCGCATCCCTGTACCGTTCGGCGCTCGGTGGCGACGTCACCAAGGACGACATCTTCTGCTTCGTCTACGGCCTGCTGCATTCGCCGACTTACCGTGACACCTATGCCGCCGACCTCAAGAAGATGTTGCCACGCATCCCGACGCCGGAATCTCGCAACGAATTCGACACCTACGCCAACGCCGGCCGTCAGCTTCTCTCGTTGCACGCCGGCTACGAGGAAGTCGAGCCCTACCCATTAGACGTATCAGTGAAGAAGGTACACAGCCCCGACGACCTCGATACCTGGCGCGTTCAGAAGATGAAGTGGCGCTCCAAGACAGACCACTCAACAATCATCTACAACCCGCAGGTGACGATCTCCGGCATTCCCGAGGAAGCAGAACGCTACTTGCTTGGGTCACGGACCGCTCTGGGGTGGATCATCGATCGATACCAGATCAAGCCTGACAAGGACTCCAAGATCGTCAACGACCCCAACGACTGGTGCGACGAACACGACGACCCGACCTACATCGTCGGCTTAATCCGCAAAGTGACCACAGTCGCTGTGGAGACAATGGAGATCGTCGACTCCTTGCCGTAAAGCCGGGGACTGTCGTGAGAACGGTGTAAGTGGCCTTACCGCCCTCGGTGTGTCGGGGGCAGGAAGGTCGCATCATGACCGACACTCTGGTGGCTGTGGA
>NZ_JBSFQI010000023.1:0-57490 GCF_053588635.1 Gordonia sp. NPDC003425
CGCCGGATACGATTCCACTGCACCCGCGCCCAGCGGGCCAGCATCCAGCAATTCCACTGCTGAACGGAATTGCCCGCTCAACTTCGAAGAGCCGGATACGCCATCCCGGTCGCCTGAGCGTCACTGCGCGGCGACGCCGCGCGAACGGTCCGGCTCAGAGCATCCCGCGCGATTTCAGCAGCAGATAGTGGTCGGCGAGGGCGGCGGGCAGGCGATCCGGGTCGGCGTCGACGACGTCGACGCCGAGTCTGCCCAGCGCGGTGGAGGTGCGCGACCGCAGCGTGAGGGTCCGGGCCGCGGCCGCCGCGTCGTACACCTGCCGGGCGTCACCACCGCGCTGCGCCATGGCGGTCAACTCCGGGTCGGCCACCGACCCGACCACCACGCGATACCGTCCCGCGAGCACCGCCAGCGGCGGCAACAGCGACTCCTCCACGGCGGCCGGTTCCAGCGGGGTGAGCAACACCACCAGCGCGCGCTGCCGGGAGATCTTGCTGACCTCGGCGCTGAGCATCGACCAATCCGCCTCCAGCAGAGCCGGTTCGAGCGGCGCCATCGCCGTCACGAAGTCACTGAGCAGCGTGGTGCGCGGCGCGCCGACCACCCGTCGGTGTACCCGCCGGTCGCCGGCGACGAGATCGACGCGGTCGCCGGCATGCGTTGCCAGGGATGCCAGCAGCAGCGCGGCGTCCATCGCGGCGTCGAGCCGGGGAGCGTCGCCCACGCGCCCCGCCGAGGTGCGCGAGGTGTCCAGCACGATCACCACATGGCGATCCTTCTCCGGCTGCCATGTGCGCACCACCACCGACCGGCGGCGCGCGGTGGCGCGCCAGTCGATGCTGCGGACGTCGTCACCCTCCACGTAGTCGCGCAGCGAGTCGAATTCGGTGCCCTGCCCCCGGATTCGCACGGCCGAGCGTCCGTCGAGCTGACGCAGCTGCGCCAGGCGCGACGGCAGATGCCTACGTGAGTTGAAAGGAGGCAGTGCCCGCACGAAACCGGGGACGGGCATGCTGCGCTGGCGACCGGCCAGCCCCATCGGTCCGAGGCGCCGGATGGTGACCCGCACCGCCAGCCGGTCGCCGCGCCGCACCGGGGTGAGGGTGGTGACGACGGTGCTGTGCTCGCCGGGTTCGATGCTCACCGGGTGCAGCTCCCGCCCGGCGCCCGCCGACGGCTGCCACGCGTCGCGCACCGTAGCGGTGTACCGGCGCGGTGAGATGTTGGTGATCACCAGCGCCGAGGTGGTGGAATCACCCAGCAGCACAGGTGCTGTGGGCACCCGGCTCAGACGTATCGGCGACAGCACCCGGCCTGCGGCGGCCACGTCGATCACCGCCAGCAGCACACAGCCCAGCACCCAGAGCAGCACCACCCAGTAGTGCGGGAACGCCACCGTGACCACCGCGCCCGCCGCCACGAGCGCGAAGAAGCGACCGGTGATCACCATCAGCGGGGAACCGGGACGGAGCCGATCGCGGCGTCGAGCACCGCCGCCACCGACACACCCTCGAGTTCTGCCTCGGGACGCAGCGAGAGACGATGCGCCAGAGTGGATTGCGCGAGCGCTTTGACATCGTCGGGGGTGACGAAGTCACGGCCGTTGAGCCACGCCCACGCCCGGCTGGTGGACAGCAGCGCGGTGGCGCCGCGTGGGCTGACGCCGAGCGACAACGACGGAGAGACCCGGGTGGCGCGCGCGATGTCGACGATGTAGGCACTGACCTGCGGCGCCACCGACACCTGCCGGACCTGGCCGGCGCCCGCGCGGATGTCGGCCGCCGAGGCCACCGGCCGCAGCCCGGCCCCGGCCAGGTCGTGCGGGTCGAAACCAGCGGCGTGCCTGGACAATACGGTGATCTCGTCGTCGCGCGGCGGGATCGGCAGGGTGACCTTCAGCAGGAAGCGGTCGAGCTGGGCCTCGGGCAGCGGATAGGTGCCCTCGTATTCCACCGGGTTCTGGGTGGCGGCCACCAGGAACGGATCCGGCAACGGCCGCGGCCGACCGTCCACGGTGACCTGGCGTTCCTCCATCGCCTCCAGGAGCGCCGCCTGCGTCTTCGGCGGGGTCCGGTTGATCTCGTCGGCGAGGAGCAGATTGGTGAACACCGGGCCCTCGCGGAACGTGAATTCCGATGTGGCGCTGTCGAAGATCAGCGACCCGGTGACGTCACCGGGCATCAGGTCCGGGGTGAACTGCACGCGCGTGGTCTCCACGTGCAGGGCGCTTGCGGTGGCCCGGACCAGCAGCGTCTTGGCAACGCCGGGGACACCTTCGAGCAGGATGTGACCGCGGCACAGTAGTGCGATGAGGATTCCGGCCACGGCCGCGTCCTGGCCCACCACGGCTTTGGCCACCTCCACCCGCACGGCGTTGAGCGCGCCGCGCCCGGGTGCGGCGACCGCGGCAGCGCCCTGTGGTGCGGGCGGGGTGTGCGGTCCGAATCCCTGCGCGGGCAGCGGCTGGGAGGTAAAGGGTTGCGGGGGAACGGGTTGCGGGGGAACGGGCTGGGGCGGGAACGGCGTGGTCATGGGGTGCGACGCACTTTCTGGTCGAGGGCGGACAGTTCGTCGGAGAAGGCCAAGAGGTCGGCGTCGCCACTCGGAAGCGGCCCGGCGAGCAGTGCGTGGACCTCGCGAGGATCGCGATGCGCTGCGGCGGCGGTCGCCGAGATGATCGCGCGCAGTGCCGGATCGGCGTCGTCGGGAAGCCCCGCGGTGTCGTCGTCGGAGACGTCGAGGGCGTCGAGCGCACGCCCCGGATCGTAGGGGAGGCCGAAGTAGCGGGCGAGGCGGCTGAGGGTGCGGATACGCAGGATGGATGCCGCTCGCGCGTCGGCACCGGCCCGGTGATACATCCGGCCACGGGATTCTGTGGTTTCGATCGCCTTGACCACCACGGGTAGCGGTTCGCCCACCACCGGCCCGAAACGCCTTCCGCGCCAGAACATCAGGGCCAGCAACGCGAAGAAGGACAGCAGCACCAGGGGACCGATCCAGTTGGGCACGTCCGACGGCGGACCGGGCTTCTTCCGCGCCGGCACCTGATCGCGGATCTGGGGTTGATACCAGAGGACCGCAGGGGTTTCGGCGATCACACGGATCGCGACCCCGGCATTGTCGTAGCGTGCGAGATTCTGGTTGAGCACCGATGCGCCGGTCATCACCACCACCTCGGGGCGTTCGGCGGTGCGCGGGCTGAACACCACGTTCGCCCCGGGCGGCTCGTCGGGGTAGCCGGTCGTGAGAAAGCAACTGGTGGAGACCGAGTCGAGGGCGGCGTAACCGTTCACGTCGTTGGAGATGACGTCGGTGGGTGCGATGCCATCCCTACGGCAGCCGGCCCTCGCCGACGACGCCGTCGATCCGCGCGCCTCGGTCACCGGAAGGTCCAACCTCGCCAGTACGAATGCCGAGGGGTTGATCAGCACCAGTCGGTGCGCATCGCGGACACGGTCGAGGAGGTCGCGCGCGGTGTCGTCGGAGAGGTCGTTGGGTCTGGTCACGACGACGGTGGTGTCGGCGGTGGGTTCCGGTTGCTCCCGCAGCGCGTCCAGACCCCGCGCCACGTTCACCTGCGCGCCGTGCTGGTCGATCACCCGGGCCAATGCCCGGGTGCCGGCCGGACCGGCGTTGGCCGGATCGTAGGGGACGGCGTTCATCGGTCGGTGCGAACCGGTGGGTGCGGCGAACACGAGCAGGATGCCCAGCAGTGCCACGACGACGAGCGCGGCGAGCACGCCCACCACCCACCGCACCCAGCGCCGACGAGATGGAGGACCCACCCGTGGCGCCGCCCACCGGGCGCCGCCCGGCGCGCTCGGCGGTGGTGCGACCGGGGCGCTCACCGCGGCACCGCGAATCCGGCGTCGGCCGGATCGATGGGTCCGGTGTGCGGTGAGCGTTCGGCCACAACGGATTCCAGGTCGAGCAGCGACCTCGCCTGATCGGAGGTGGCGTGCCTGCCGCCGTAGCGCACGGCGTCGAACAGGTTCCCCGCCTCGGTGAGGCGGGAACGATCATCGGGAAAGTGCCGCGACAACTCCGCGGCCACCTCGTGTGCGGTGAGCGACGGGGCGTCGGTGAGCAGGCCGCGCTCGGCGGCGCGGCGGGTGAGTGCCCGCATCGCCTCCCGCACACAGCCGTCCGCGTCGCCGGCGGCCAGCAACTCTTCGGCGCGGGCGCGCAATTGCTTCGCCGAGTGGGGTGCCTCGTCGAGCACCCGTCGGCGGTCCGACCGTTCATGCGTCGGGACGCGACGCACGAACCGCAGCGCGTAGATGACGAGAAGCACCACGAGAACGCCGACGACGATGGCGATGATCACCGGCACCGGCTTGGCGACACCGAAGATGTCGGCGAATCTGTCGGACAACCAGTCGCGGATGGTGTCGAGAACCCCACCCGATCGCTGGTCGGGTGGCTGGTATTCGGCCCGCGACAATTCGTCCTGACTCCAGCGGCGGGCGGTGTCGTTGTCCGGGTCGAGGGCGAGGACTGACCGGATCATCGTGGCTGCGGACCCGAGTTCTGCCACGGGGTCCGGCGTTGCGCGGCCTCGAACAACACCAGGTCGTAGCCTTCCTGGCGGACTCGCGCGTCGAGGTGGATCACCGCGGAGCACGTGGCGGAGAACGGTTGTACCACCGCCAGCGCGAGCACAGTTCCGCCGACGGACACCACGCTGCCGACGAGGGCGAGGTCACCACTGAACGCCGACCCGACAAGGCCGAATCCGCCCGCGATCACCTGGGTGACGATGCTGACGATGATTCCTATCAGCATCGTGACGGCCAGGTAGCGCCAGAACGATCCGCGGGTGAGCGCGTACGACCGGCGCAGTGCGTCGAGCGGGCCCAGGCCTTCGATGACCACGCTGGGCAATGCCGCGGCCGCGCGCACCGAGAACCAGAGCAGCGGCACCATGATCACGATTGGAACCGCGATCAGCAGCGGAAGGATTGCGGCCGTTTCGAATCCGATGGTGGCGAAGGTCGCCACCGCAAGGGCGAGACCGGGCAGGAACAGCAGGATCTCGATGGCGGCCAGCAGGAGGTAGGTGCCGATCAGCCGGAGGAGCACCGGACGGATGGCCCGCCAGCATTCGGTGATGCCCGGCCGCGCGCCGATCGCATCCTGATTCACCAGGTAGGCCATCGGCCCGGCCAGCGCGGCGGCGATCAACGCACCGGCGAAGGTTCGGACCCCGAAGTCGGAGGCGTAGTGGGCCGGCGTGAACGTGACGGTCGAGGAGAGAAGCTGCGCTCCGATGGTCAGGACCACCGTCACCGTGCCCACCACCGCGAACACCGCGGCACTCAGGCCCACGGTGGTTCGGGGATTGCGGAAGATCACCGCGAACACCGCTTGCACGATGTCGCCGACGCCGAGCGGTCGCAGTGGGATGCTGCCCGGACGGTGCGCGGAGATCTGGGGCGGGGGCCAGCCGCCGCCGCCGTACCCGGGTGGGGCGGGCCGGTACTCGGGCGCAAACTGCCTGCCCTCCGGGTAGGGGGCGGGTGGCGGCGGATACCAGGCGCCGCCCTGGCCGGGCGGGTCTCCGACCCCGGATCCCCACTGGGGCTGCGGTTCGGCGTATCCCGGTGGCACCCCGTAACCCGGTGGCGCCCCGTAACCCGGTGGCGCCCCGTAACCCGGTGGCGCCCCGTATCCCGGTGGCGCCCCGTATCCCGGTGGCGCCCCGTATCCCGGTGGCGCCCCGTATCCCGGCGGCCCGCTGTATTCGGGTGGCGGCGGCACGGCCGACCAGTGCGACGGGTCCTCGGGCTGCCCCTCGTTCATCTGCGCCCTCCCCGACGGCAACGCTGAAGCGACCACGCGCCGATCCGTCGGACGCGCGTCTGTTGTCGGCGAACCTATCAAATCGGGCAGCAGGCACTCGCCGTCGTATACCGCGCGGATGACCGGAGTAGGCGGACGCCGTAGGGGCGCCACGAGCACTGCAAAACTGGCGCACCGCTGTGCGAGGCGGGCGGAATCGCCAACGCGACCATCTACGAGCATCTCGGCTGATACCGTGACCGGAAATAGAACGTGTTCCAATTTCGGATCAGGGGAGATGCGCGATGACCGTCGACGACCAACAGGTGCAGATGTCGCAGCGGATCGACGCGGTGGTGCACCGCTACGTCGAACTGCTCACCGGCGGCACCGCCGACGAACTCGCCGACCTGTTCGCCGAGTCGGCGACCGTGGAAGACCCCATCGGCGCCGAGATCCGCGACACCCGTGAGCAGCTCGTCGAGTTCTACGGCGTGATCACCGGGATGGACGAGCGCACCGCGACACTGAAGTGGGTCAAGATCGCCGGCGACACCGCGGTCTTCGAGTTCACCCTGGTCACCGGTACCGCGGGGATGCGCTTCGAGATCACCCCGGTCGACATCATGGTGTTCGACGCCGACGGCAAGGTGGCCTCGATGCGGGCGGTGTGGGAACCGGCCGATCTCAAGCAGCTCTGACCTCAAGCAGCTCTGACCTCAAGCAGCTCTGACCGCGAGCAGCTCTAGCCGCGACCAGTCGGGCGCAACACGATCTCCGTCGGGTGCGCGTCGGCCGGCGTGTGGATCGCGTTGACCACCGCGCCCGCCACGGTCGACGGCGCCAGAAACGCCGACGGGTCGTAGTCGCCGCCCTCGATGGCCACCAACTCGCGCTGCATGTCGGTGTCGATGCGGCCGGGAAACACCGACGTCACCCGCAGGCCGGGTTCCTCGGCGCGCAGTGAATCGGCCAGCGCACGCAACCCGAACTTGCTGGCCGCATACGCCGACCACCGCGGATTGGCCCGCATGCCGGCGCCGGAGTTGATGAAGACCACGTGCCCGCCGGTCTCCCGTAACGCCGGGAGCAACTGCCGGGTGAGTTCGGCTGCGGCGATCAGATTCACCTCGAGAACGCGCCGCCATTCGTCGGCCGGGGTGTCGGCGACGGGCAGCAGACTCGATCCGATGCCCGCGCTGTGCACCAGCACGTCGAGCGCGGAGATCGTCTCGGTGGCCGCCTCGACCTCGTCGTGGTCGGTGAGGTCGACGGCGAACGTCGTCGCGCCGTCGAGTTCGGCGGCCAGCGCATCCAGTTCGGGTGAGGGGCGTCCGCCCAGCAGGAGGTCGTGGGTGCGGGCGAGCTGTCGGGCGATCTGCGCGCCGAGGCCGCGGCTGGCTCCGGTGATCAAGGCGATGGGCACGATCGCCACGGTAGTCCGCCGCCGCATTCTCGCGCGGCGGCATCGTGCGCCGCGGTGCAGAATCGACGGGTGGCCCGCTTCGGATTCACCCCAACGCAGTTGTCGGCGCGTGCCGCGTACCTGCTGCGCGGCAACGATCTCGGCACGATGACCAGCGCCGCACCCCGCCTGTACCCGCACATGTGGAGCTGGGATGCGGCGTTCGTGACGGTGGGCCTGGCGCCGCTGTCGGTCGAACGCGCGGTGATCGAGATGGACACCTTGCTCTCCGCCCAGTGGAGCAACGGGATGATCCCGCACATCGTGTTCGCCAACGGCCGCGACGGATACTTTCCCGGGCCGCGACGCTGGGAATGCGCGCGCCTCGCCGACTGTGCGCCGGACTATCCGGACACCTCCGGCATCACCCAGCCGCCGGTGCATGCCATTGCGGTGCAACGCATTCTGGACCATTCACGCCGCCACGGCCGCTCCACCCGCGCGGTGGCCAACGAGTTCATCGACCGGCGGTGGAGTTCACTGATGCGGTGGCATCGCTGGTTGGCGCATGCCCGTGACCCCAACGGCCGCGGCCGCATCACGATCTATCACGGCTGGGAATCGGGGATGGACAACTCGCCCCGGTGGGACGGCCCGTACTCGCGGGTGGTGCCCGGCGACGACCTGCCGCCCTACACCCGCGCCGACCTCCTCCACGTCTCCGACAACTCGATGCGCCCCACCGACCTCGAATACGACCGCTACATCTGGCTGGTCGAGGAGATGAAACGCGCCAACTACGACGACGACATCCTGCCCAAGGTGATGAGCTTCGAGGTGGAGGATGTCTTCGTCAGCGCCATCTTCGCGCTGGCCTGCGACGTGCTGGCCACCATCGGCGAGGACTATTCCAAGCCCCGCTCGGACGTGCGGGATCTGCGGGCCTGGGCCGACCGGTTCCGCAACGGGGTGGTGGCCGCAGCCAACGAACGCAATGGCGCCGCCCGCGACTACGACCTGCGCGCCAAACAGTGGGTCAACACCGAGACCATCGCGGTGTTCGCTCCGCTACTGTGCGGCGGGCTCTCCCGCGAGCGGGAACGCGCGCTGCTGCGCCTGTTCGACGGGCCGCGGTTCTGCGGGCACCCCGACCTGCGGTACGCGGTACCGCCGTCGACGTCGCCGATCTCGATGGACTTCAAACCGCGCGAGTACTGGCGTGGTCCGGTGTGGCCGGTGATGACCTGGCTGTTCAGCTGGGCGTTCTCCCGGCGCGGCTGGCCGGAACGGTCGGCGCGGCTGCGCGAGGAGGGCCTGCGGCAGGCCACCGACGGTGCGTTCGCCGAATACTACGAACCCTTCACCGGGGAGGCGCTGGGCAGCATGCAGCAGAGCTGGACAGCGGCGTCGGTGCTGGACTGGTTGGACTGAGCCGCTGGTGCTCAGTACTCTTCGGCGCCGATCAGGGCGGCATCCTCGTCGACCTCATGCGACTCCGAGGCGGTGGTCTGCACGAACGACACCGCGATCACCGCGATCACGCAGTACCCGGCGGCGAACCACCAGGGTGCGGCGTGCGACGAGAACCACTCGGCCAGGTGGGCCACCAGCACCGCGGCCACCGCGGCTCCCGCCCAGCGCAGGAAGCTGTAGCCGGCGCTGGAGACCGACCGCGGCGTGGCTGCGTTGCCCGCCGACATCGCGACACCGGTGAACAGCGTGTTGAGCACACCGGACGGGATGCCCGACAGGATCACGGCCAGCCCGATCAGCCACACCTGGTGTTCCGCGGTGCCCACTCCGGCCAGCGCCATCACCACGGCGTAGGTACCGATGGCCACCATCACACCGCCGCGCTGACCGATCCACCGGGCCAGCCGGGGGGCCAGGAACACGCCGGCGAGCGCGGTCAGCAGACCCCACCCGAAGAACACCATGCCGGCGTAGATGGGACGCAGACCCATCGCGATCGGTGCCCAGGCGATCACCGTGAACAGGGCGCCGGTGTAGAACGCCGACCCGATCGACGTGATGAGCAGGGTGCGGTTGCGCAGCGCCTTGAGCGGGTCGACGATGCGGACGGGCTGACGGTCAGTGCGCGGGCCGTCGGACGGCAGCATCGCCGCACACAGGATGGCGCCGATCAGCATGAGCAGCGCGGTGCCGCCGAAGGGTGCCCGCCAGGTCCACTCACCGAGTACCGCACCGAGTAGCGGGCCCACGGCCAGACCCACACCGAGCGCGGCCTCGTACAGCATGATGGCGCCGTGCTGGCTGCCCTTGGCGGCGCTCACGATGAACGCCAGCGCGGTCGCGATGAACAGGGCGTTGCCCAGTCCCCACAGCACGCGCAACGCGATGAGCTGGTCGATGTAGGACGCCAGGGTGGACACACCGGCGGCCACCACGATCAGGCTCAGGCCGACGGTCAAGGTGCGTTTGGGGCCGTACCGGTAGGCCGACCACCCGGTGATCAGCATGGCCACACACTGCACGCCGACGTAGACGCCGAAGAGCAGGGTGAGTTTTTCCGGCGGCGCGTTGAGGGCCTCGGCGATGCTGTTGAGGATGGGGTCCACGAGGCCGATGCCCATGAAGGCGATGACGGCGGCGAACGCGGTCACCCAGACGGTGCGCGGCTGGCCGCGGAACGCGTCCATCAGCGAGTGGTCTTCGGTGTGTGCCGGGGCGGTGTGTTCCGCGACGGTGTCCTGGGTTGTGGTCATGTGTTTCCTCTGTGGTCCAACTCGTGTGGTGGTGTGGGAGTTGCTGTGTCAGCGTTGACGGGCCGCCGTCGGCTCCCCTTCGAGGAGCTGGTGAAGCGCCCGGAGTGCGGGCGCGGCGTCGGCGAGGCGGTCCCGGTCGGCGTCGGTGAGTTGCGCGATGGCCGCGGCGAGCACGTCGTCGCGTTCGTTGCGCACCCGGGTGAGTACTGCGCGCCCGTGATCGGTCAGCTCGACGATCACGGCTCGGCGGTCGTCGGGATCGGGGCGCCTTTCGACGAGTCCGTTCTTGCGGAGACCGTCGACGAGCGCGGTGGCCGTCGGCATACGAATGGATTCGCGCTCGGCGAACTCGCCCATTCGCATGGGTCCGTGGTCGAGCAGCACGGCCAGTCCGGAGGCCTGCGCGGCGCTGTATTCCGGGATCGGTGTGTGCCGACGCAGCGCGAGATAGAGCCGGGTCAACGCGGGGCGTAACCGGCGGGCGATCTCGGCACTGTCATCAGACACAGTTCGTAAGTCTAATACTTAGAGATACGAAATAAAAGTCCGAGCCTCACCGAGCTCGAGTTCGAGCCACCGCACCGTTCAGTAGGCTCGTGCCCGTGACCCACGACAAGAAGCGCTTCTCGCAACTGCCCGCACGGTCGCGGGCGGTCATCATCTTCGGTGCGGTGCTGCAGTTCGGTCTGCAGGCCCTGGCGCTACGGGATCTCAAGCGACGCCCCGCCGGCCAGGTCCGCGGCCCCAAGAAGGCTTGGGTGGCAGCAAGTTTCGTGAACTTCATCGGACCGATCGCCTATCTGGCCCTCGGCCGCCGACAGTGATTCGCGCGGACACCGCCACCGGGCACTACGCTCGGGGCGTATGACCGACTGGCCCCCCGAACCCGGGATCTTCGGCCCCGCCGACACCGGGGCACTGGCCGAGTTCTACCGCCGCCACGGCTTCGCCACCCTGCGCGGCCTGCTCACCGACCGCACCATCGCCGCCATCGAACGGGAATGCGTCGACGCACAGCGCCGGGTGATCGCCGGTGAGCTGCCCGCTCGCCACGGCTCGACGGTGTTTCTCGACGACGCCGCCAAGGCCGACACCTTCGCGAACTACGTCGAATTCGTCAACGAGTTGTCGGCGACGGTGCGGGCGACGCTCGCCGACGAACGGCTCCTCGCCGCTGTGCGCGCCGTGATCGGTGACACCGCCTGGCTGCGGGAGAGCGACGGGTTCGGCGTGGTCTACCAGGATGCGCGACCCGGCCACGAATCGGGCTATTCGCGGATCGGCTGGCATTCGGACTGGCAGGCCAGTCCCAGCATGGACATCTGGCCGTCGGCGGCGTTCACCATCCACCTCGATGCCACGTCACCGGCCAACGGGTTCCTCCGCGTGGTGCCGGGCAGTCACCGGTGGGCCACCCCGGCGCCCTACCGCAATGCCAACAACGTGCCCGTCCCCGACACGGCCCGCCCGGCCGGCGGCTGGACCGACCAGCCACCGCCGTTCCCGATGCCGCTGGGCTTCGAGAAGGTGCCCGGTGAGATCGGGGTGTACCTCGAACGTGGCGACATTCTGCTGCACGACGCCTACCTCTGGCATTCGGCGGCCCGGGCCACCGACGACCACACCACGCGCCGCCACGTGCGGGGCGGATTCTTCGCGGGCACTCGACCGCCCGCCGGCGCCCCGGACGAGTTCGTCAAGAACGCCGCCCGGTAATCGCCGGCCGGCGAACTCAGAACCGCCCGCCGGTCCCGATCCGCCCCGAACTCGACGACCCGCCGAACGACCCGGGGCTGCGCCCTCCGCTGGTGTAGCCACCCCCGCCGAAACCGCCCCCGTAGCCACCCCCGCCGCGGTATCCGCCACCGCGCATCGCGCCGCGCAGAAAGCTGTCCACCAGGATGCCGGTGAGCACCGCGCCACCCGCCGACGACCCACCACCGGAGCGCGGTTGCTGCGTCTGCTGCCAGCTCACCACGTCGCCCTGTGCCGCCATCAGCGCCTGATCGGCCAGCGCACCGGCGCGTCGCGCGGAGTCGGTCGCCGACCCCGGGTCGGTGCCCGCAGCGGCGTTGGCCGCATCCAGCAGCCGCTGGGCCTCGGCCAGCCTGGTGCGGGCCACCGACTGGATCGCGCCGCGGCGGGTGGCGATGAAATCCGACGCCGCCGATACCTTCGCCTGCGCGGCGGCCAACGCGGCGGTCACCATCTCGGTGCGCCGCGCCCGTTCGGCCGACGCGTCGCGGGCACCGGCCAGCGCGGCATCGAGGTCGGCGTCGGCGTCGACGAGGGCGGTGAACACCCCGAGCGGATCGTCGGCGAAACCGGTCTTGGCCGCGGCCAGCGCCGCCGTCGCCGCGCTCACCGCGGTGGCCAGCGCCGGTCCGCCGTCGGTGGACAGCGTCGCCGCCTCCGACAACTCGCCCTCGACCTCCGCGATCAGCGCAGGCATCCGCGAGTGCGCGGCGCTGATGTTCTCGTCGGCGTTGTCGATCGCCTCGAGCAGCTTGCCGGCCTGCGCGATCGCACCCTCGGCCGACCGGATCGCGGCGACCGCCGCACCCTGTTTACCCACCGGTTGCGCAATCGCGGCCCGTCCCTGGTCGGCGCTGCGCTCGGCAAAACCGACCTCCTGCTCGGCCAACTCGACGTTGTGCGCGATCGAGGCCACCGTCGCCGCGCCGTGCTTCCCGGTCAGCTCGGTGAGCTTGCCCGCCGACTCGGCCAGCCGGGCCCGCAGCGCCACCAACTGCTGGGTGATCTGGCCGAACCTGTCGTCGGCATTGATGAGCAGATTGCGCATCTCGTCGAACGCGCTCACCTGCTCGTCGAGCGCGGCGTCCACATCGGTGCAGGTGGTGATGATCTGCACCAGCATCGACCGTTGCTCGTCGGCGGTCTCCGGCACGTCGTCATCGAGGCGTTGCCGCAGCGCGAACGACGAGGCCAGACCGCGTTTGGCGTCGTCGAGAGCAGCGGTGAACGGGGCCGTCTGCGCCGCCCCGAACTCGTCGACGGCCAGCCGCAACTCCTCCTCGCTGGTGCGGATCGCGTTGTCGGTGTCGGTGAGCACCTCGCGCGACCAGGGGTCGAGTACCTCGAGCGGCTGGGCGAGGAGCTGGTCGGCGGTCAGTTCCTGCTCGCGGACCGCCTCGAGTTCGGATTCCACCCGGTTGCGCCTGCGCCGACGCGTGTAGAGGTACGCCCCGCTGCCGCCGATCACCACGATCCCGCCGACCACCCCGGCCGTGATGAGCCCGGTGTGCGACGGGGTGAGTGCCGCGTCGATGCCGTTGGCCGCGGCGATCGCCGCCCCCGACCAGTCGGAGCGCTTGAGCGCGGGCACCACGTCGTTGCGGGCGATCGAGTCGACGGTCGACGCGTCCAGACCGTCGGCGGAGCGGGGTGCGTCGAGGCGATAGCCACGGTCGTCGGTGGCCACGGCGAGCAGTACATCGTGCTCACCGAGATCGCTGAGCTTGATGGTCTGCTCGGCCCAGCTCTGGCTACCGAGCCCGTTGAACGTCTTCACGTACACCACCCACAGCTGCACGCCGTGCGCGCTGTAAAGACCGTCGACGGCGCCCTGGACCTTGTTGCGTTGCGTGCTGCTGAGCACGCCGGCCGGGTCGGTGACCTGCTCGCGCAGCATGGTCGGGGCCTCGGCGCGCGCCTGCCCGGACGCGAACAGTCCGGGCAGCACCACCAACGCCACCAGCGCGACGGAGGCAAGCAGTGCGCCCAGAGCCGATATCGGCCGGTTGACATGCCGGAACATCCCCGGCACTCCCGCGGAGAACATGACAGCCAATCTAGCCGTATCGTCCGACGGAGTGGCTCAGGCCACCGACGCCTGCCGTCGTGGCGGCAGCGGTATCTGCGCCGACGTCACCTGCTGGTAGTCGGCGTACTCCGGATACTTCGACAGCGTGATCGACTCGGTGAATTTCGTCGAGCCGACGAACAGCAACGTCAACAGCAGCGCCCCGAGAACGGTCGGTTGCAGCAGCGACCCGGCCGCGACCGCACCGAACAGGAAGATCACCCACCACTGCGCCTGCTCGAAGAAGTAGTTGGGATGACGCGAGAACCGGAACAGCCCGTCGGTGCAGAATCTGTTCTGTCCCGCCGCGCCGACCGCCTTGCGCTTGTGGAAATCCCACTGCTCCTGATCGGCGAGCGTCTCCCCGGCCAGGAACACGCAGAAGGCGATCGCCAGCAGCACGTCGAGCACGCCAAAGCCACCCGGATGCTGTGCCGCGGTGTAGGCGGGCAGCGTGATCAGCACCAGCAGCAGGTTCTGGTAGATGACGATGAAGAACAGATTGAACAGCCCGAACTGCCACCCCGACATCCGGGAACGGAGGATCGCCCAGCGATAGTCCTCGGTGCCGGTGTAGCCGCCGCGGCGGGCGAAGTTGAATGTCAGGCGCGCACCCCACGCCGACACCAGCACCGCCATCAGCGTGACGCGCGTATCGAAGTCGCTGTCCACCGCGAACACCCAGAGATAGATGACCGGCGCGACCGACCAGATGCGATCCACCCACGACGTGTCGCCGGTGATCAGCGACGCGACCCAGCACAGCGCCGAGATAACTGCCGCGATGATCGCGACGACGACCAGTACCGACATGGCGCTATCCCCGCCAACGGCAGAGGGCTTGGACCGCGGTGAGGTCGTAGTCGGGTCCCCCGGTGCCGACGGTGATGAGCGAGACACCCTCGGCGCTCACCGCGTCGGCGGTGCGCAGGAGTTCGTCCACATCGCCGGTGAACTGCAGTCCCGCCGAGCGTTCGATGGTGTCGGGGTCGCGCCCCACTGCCGCGCAGTGCTCGCCGAGCACCTTCGCCTTGTGCCGGTAGGTCTCCACGTCGTTGAAGCCGTGCCAGATGTCGCCGTACTGGGCCACGAGTCGCAGGGTCTTCTTCTCACCGCTGCCGCCGATCAGCACCGGCAGCTTCCGGGTGGGTGGCGGATTGAGCTTCGCCAGCCGGGAGTCGATGCGCGGCAACGCTTGCCCGAGGTCGGCGAGCCTGCTGCCCGCGGTACCGAAGTCGTAGCCGTACTCGTGGTAGTCCTTCTGGAACCATCCGGCGCCGATGCCGAGGATCAGCCGCCCGCCGCTGATGTGGTCGACGGTGCGGGCCATGTCGGCGAGCAACTCCGGATTGCGGTACGAGTTGCAGGTCACCAGCGCACCGATCTCGACGCGTTCGGTCTGTTCGGCCCAGGCGCCCAGCATCGTCCAGCATTCGAAGTGTGCGCCGTCGGGATCGCCGTAGAGCGGATAGAAGTGATCCCAGTTGAAGACGATGTCGACGCCCGCGTCCTCCGCGCGCAGCACGGCGTCGCGGATCAGGGAGTAATCGGGGGCGTGCTGGGGCTGGAGCTGAACTCCGATGCGAATGGGAAAGGCCATGGACTTCAGTCTGCCCCCACGCGCACCATCCGTCGATGACCCGGGGGTAAACAGGAAGCGTGGCCGACCGACCCAGCGCACCGAACCTCGACGAACTCCGCACCCGCACCAGCGCTAAATGGCGCAGCTACCCCGACGACGTGCTCCCGCTCTTCGTCGCCGAGATGGACTATCAGCTCGCGCCGGTGGTGGCGGAGACGATGATCGACCAGATCGCCCGCTCCGACCTGGGCTATGCGGGCGATACCGGAGGTGTCGGCGACGCGTTCGCCGGCTTCGCACGGCGCCGGTGGGGATGGGAGGTGGCGCCCGACGACGTGCATCTGACCACCGATGTGAGCGTGGATCTCAATGCGGGAACGCAAGTGCGCTCCCGGGTATCGGAGGGCCTTGTCCCGTTGAATCGATGTATGTCAATATTGACGGGTGTCGAATAAGAACTTGCTTCTCTTGCCAGGCCGCGGCCTGAGTGGTGACGAGACCGGAGCGGTTACCCCGCTGCTGAAGGCGCTCGCGGATCCGGTTCGGCTGCGGTTGCTGTCGGAGGTCGCCGCGCATCCGGGAGGTGAGGCGTGCGTGTGCGACATCTCCGGGCCGTTCGAGCTGTCGCAGCCGACGATCTCGCATCATCTCAAGGTGCTGCGTCAGGCGGGTCTGGTGACGAGCGAACGCCGCGCGACCTGGGTGTACTACCGTGTGAACACCGAAGCACTGCAACAACTGTCGGTCCTGCTGGGCGATCTCGCCATGGTTGTGGGGGAAACTCGTTCGTGCGAGGCCGACCAGTGACCACCACCGACACCGCGGTCGCGGCGAAGTTGTCGATGCTCGACCGGTTCCTGCCGGTGTGGATCGGCGCAGCAATGGTCGCGGGCCTGATGCTGGGCCGCACCGTTCCCGGCCTGGGTGACGCCCTGGCGGCCGTGGAGATCGACGGCATCTCGCTGCCGATCGCTCTCGGACTGCTGATCATGATGTATCCGGTGCTGGCGAAGGTGCGCTACGACCGACTCGACTCGGTCACTGGCGATCGTCGCCTGCTGCTGGGATCGCTGCTGCTGAACTGGATCGTCGGACCCGCGTTGATGTTCGCGCTGGCCTGGCTTCTGCTCCCGGACCTACCGGAGTACCGGACCGGACTGATCATCGTCGGTCTGGCGCGCTGTATCGCGATGGTCATCATCTGGAACGACCTGGCGTGCGGCGACCGCGAGGCGGCTGCCGTCCTCGTCGCACTGAACTCGGTGTTCCAGGTGATCATGTTCGCCGTGCTGGGCTGGTTCTACCTCTCGGTGCTACCCGGATGGCTCGGCCTGGAACAGACGACCATCGACACCTCGCCGTGGCAGATCGCGAAGTCGGTGCTGATCTTCCTCGGAATCCCGTTGATCGCCGGCTATCTCACCCGCCGCATCGGCGAACGGGCCAGAGGCCGAGAATGGTACGAATCCTCGTTCCTCCCGCGATTGGGGCCGTGGGCCCTCTACGGTCTGCTGTTCACCATCGTCATCCTGTTCGCCTTGCAGGGGGAGCAGATCACCTCTCACCCGTGGGACGTCGTGCGGATCGCGCTGCCGCTGCTGATCTACTTCGCGGTGATGTGGGGTGGCGGATTCGTCCTCGGCGCCGCGATGGGGCTGGGTTACGCACGGACCACCACGCTGGCGTTCACCGCCGCCGGCAACAACTTCGAACTCGCCATCGCCGTCGCGATCGCGACCTATGGTGCGACCTCCGGCCAGGCTCTCGCCGGGGTCATCGGGCCACTGATCGAGGTCCCGGTTCTCGTCGCCCTCGTCTATGTGTCCCTGGCGTTGCGGAAACGCTTCACAACTCCCACTGCTTCTAGCCTAGATGTGTCGAAGGAGCCTGTTCGCGATGTCTGAGAATGTGTTGGACGAACAGCTAAGTCGCGGTGAACACCGCGAGCAGCCCGAACTGTTGATGCCTCATACCGTGCTCGCCCGTACCGCAGATGACTTGGCCGCCAAGTACGAGGGGGTGGTGTCTCGACAGACGGTGGAACGCTGTGTTTTCGAGTCCTACACCGTGTTACGGCGTACCTCCCGGGTGCATGCGCATCTGACGACCTTGGCGGGCCGGTTCGCTGCTGATCGGTTACGCGCCCTAGCGCAGGCTGAGGGGGCGGTACCCAAGGATGTGCCCGAAGTCCTGTTCATCTGCGTGCAGAACGCCGGCCGCTCGCAGATGGCTGCCGGATTGATGACCCACCACGCCACAGGTCGGGTACATGTGCGCTCGGCCGGATCGGTGCCGGCTCATTCGATCAACCCGACCGTCGTCGAAGCGATGTCAGAAATTGGCGTCGACCTGGGTACCGAGTACCCCAAACCACTCACCGACGATGTGGTCGCCGCCGCTGACGTGGTGGTGTCGATGGGCTGCGGCGACGCGTGCCCGATCTATCCCGGCAAGCGGTATCTCGATTGGACGGTCTCCGATCCTGAAGGCCGTCCACTTGGCGAGGTTCGCGCGATCCGCGATGACCTTGACGCCCGGGTTCGTGAGCTCCTTGCCGAGCTCACGGCCAACCATGTGTGACTTTCCGAGCATTCCTCCACAGCTGAAAGGGACTGTGTCTCATGTCTTCCTCTCGACCTAGCGTGCTGTTCGTGTGCGTCCACAATGCCGGCCGCTCACAGATGGCTGCGGGGTTCCTCACCGCGCTCAGCCAGGGCAGTGTCGAGGTCCGCTCCGCCGGATCTGCGCCCGCCGACTCGATCAATCCAGCCGCGGTCGAGGCGATGGCTGAAGTCGGTATCGACATCTCGGCACAGTCACCCAAGGTCCTCACCCCCGACACCGTCGAATCCTCCGATGTGGTGATCACCATGGGCTGTGGCGATGCATGCCCAGTATTCCCCGGCGTCAGCTACCGCGACTGGGCCCTCGACGACCCCGCCGGCCAAGGCATCGACGCGGTCCGCCCGATCCGCGATCAGATCCGCGCACTGGTCGCGGACCTCCTCGACGAACTGCTCCCCGCTAACCAGCAGGTCGGCCAGTGAGCACACCACCGCAGGTGCTGTTCGTGTGCGTGTCCAACCGCGGCAAATCGGTGATGGCCGAACACCTCACACCGACAGTCACCGACCGGATCACCCCGTCCTCGGCCGGCACCAGCGCGAAAATCGGCGGCCAGGTCAACGAGCTGTCCGCCCAGGCGCTCGCCGAAGTCGGCGCCACCGTGGACGGGCATCAGCCGCGGCAACTCACCGACGAACTGATGCAAACTGCAGATCTCGTCGTGGTGGTCGGCACCGCCGACGTCACCCCACCCGACGGCGTCGCCCTCGAAGTGTGGAACACCGACGAACCCTCCGAACGGGGCATCGACGGCATCGAACGGATGCGACTAATCCGCGACGACATCACCAACCGGATCCGCGCCCTCGCCGACCGCATCGCGCGGTAGGCGAGAGCGCAAGCCACGACCCCTCAGCAGCAAGCAGTGCGCACCTCAGCCGGTTCGGCGGCGCTGCCACCGCAGCACACCGAACCCTGCTCGACGTCATCGTTGGCGTTCTGCTCCAACAGTTTCGGGCTGGTCCCGAACGTGTCGGAGTCGGCGAGCACGGTGTAGACCTCCCACTTCTCGTTCGCCGGTCCGGTCACCCAGACCTTGTCCTGGGTTGCGAAACAGCAGGTGGAGTTGATCTCCTCCTGGGTGAACAGGCCCTCCCCGGACAGCCTGGCGATCTCGGCGTGCACCTTCTCGCTCGATTCGACCTCGACGCCGAGGTGGTTGATCGTGCCGCCCTGGCCGGGGTTCTCTAGCAGCACCAGTTTCAGGGGCGGCTCGACGATCGCGAAGTTGGCGTATCCCGGCTTGCGTTTGGCCGGGGTGGTGTTGAACAGCTTGGAGTAGAACTCGATCGCGGTATCGAGATCATCGACGTTGAGCGCGAGCTGCATACGGGACATGACCATCACCTTCACCTGTGAGACATATATCGAACTACTGACACATGCAGGGTGCCACCTTTTCGACATATGTCAAGTAGAGGCGTACGATCTGGTCATGCCGAAGCCCTTGCCGATGGTCGACATCAGCGCCCCGATCTGCTGCGCACCGGTATCGGCGGCACCGCTCGATGACGACACCGCGCTGCAGATCGCGTTGCGGCTCAAGGCGCTTGCCGATCCCGTTCGGATCAAGCTCGTCTCAATCCTGCTTACCGACACCGGTGACGGGACCTGCACCTGCGACCTCGCGACCGCGGTCGGCCTCACCGAAGCCACCACCAGTCACCACCTGGGGCAGCTCCGCAAAGCCGGCATGGTCACCCCCGAGCGCCGCGGCATGAACGTCTACTACCGAGCGCAACCGGACTCGTTGGAAGCACTACGCAACGTTCTCAGCGCTACGACGGGTTGCTGTTGAACGGCGACGGCACGAACTGAGCGAGCCTTATCCGGGTGTCCTTTTGGCACGCCAACTCCGGTGTCTTTCAGCAGGTCAGCGAGCATGGCGAGCAATCCAGCTCGGCTGGTGGCGGGCAGATCGGATCGGTGATCACGGCGTGGCCGGCGCCAGCGAGGGCGGTGATGCGGGCGGCGACGCTGACCGCGTGCCCGAACAGGTCTCCGTCGCGGACGACTGCGCTGCCGTAGTGGATCGATCCCGGCGCGTAGGGCGATGAATCCGTCTTGACCGGCGGCCGCGGCCGCGGGGGCGGTGATCGTGGCGAGGATCACTTGGGGGGCGTCGGCGGTGAGCATCACCGCATCGCCGATGGCCTTGACCAGCCGCGTGCCCGGTCGTAGAGCCTGCCTGCCAGGTCTGAGAGGCCAACCGTATGGCCAGTTCTGCGGCTTCCTGGTCGCCGCAGAACTCGGTGAACACGCTGTATCCGGCGAGGTCGACGAACGCCACCGCGACGTCACGCTGCTCGAGCTCGGCGAGCTCGTCCGAGGGAGGGCCATGGTGATGCCCGTGCAGTGGTGGCGTGGTCATCGGTCACCGGCACGGCGGGCACGGAACCGGGCGAGCGCAGGGTTCTCGCGGACCGTGATGTCGGTCAGAGGCAAAGACGTCAGGCGCAGGCGGAGTTCGCCACGGGGGATGAACCGGTGCGGTGCCCCTTCGAGGTTGTGCAGCAGCCGCGCCGGTGCGCTGCCGAGCAGGTCGTAGCCGACCAGCATTCCGCCGGGCGCGAGCACTCGGGCGGCCTCGGCGAGTGCGCGTTCCCAGTCGATGACGTGGTGCAACATGATGAACGAGACGACGGTGTCGAAGCTTCCGTCCTCGAACGGCAGGGCTGTGGCGTCGGCGACCTGGGCGTGAGCGCGGGCCCCGAAACCCTGCAGCCGATCGCTGGCGGCGGCGACCATGACCGGGTCGAAGTCGGTGACGGTCACATCCACGAGTTCGTCGGGGTTGGTGGTGAGGATCTGTTCGGTCATCGCGCCGGCGCCGCCACCGATTTCAAGGACCCGGCCTCGGGGATGGATGCCTTGCAGCGCCCACGGGAGTACCCACCTGCCGGTGGCCGCCTGCCACGGTGCGCTGCGGCAGAACAGAGACTCGATCGTCGACATCGACGGCATACCAACAGCTCCCACCATCTCGCCCGGCCGCGCCTGCTGCCACTTCTTCGTGATGATTCGATTACAGCACACAATGCCGCTATCATCGTCATATGACGATGAATGAGTGCTCGGTGGCGACTGGGGCGGACCTCGATCCCGCGGTGGCGTTGTTCCACAGCCTCTCCGATGGGACCCGTCTGGCAATCGCAACCCGCCTCGCGCACGGTGGCGAGGCCCGGGTGGCGGATCTGATGGCGGAGCTGGGGTTGGCGCAATCGACGGTCTCCGCGCACGTGGCGTGCTTACGGGACTGTGGGCTCGTCGAAGGCCGCCCGCAGGGGCGGCAGGTGTTCTACAGCCTGGCCCGACCGGAGCTGATGGACGTGCTCGCCGCCGCCGAAACCCTCCTGGCAGCGACCGGAAACGCGGTTGTGTTGTGCCCGAACTACGGCACCGACGCCACCACCTCCTGCTGCACAACGGGCGACACGAAGGCGGGGGTGCGGCGATGAGCGACGCATGCGGATGCGGGCACGACGAACCGGCCAGTGAGGACGAGCAGGCTCCGGAGCACTGGTGGCAGGTGCGGGAGCTGCAGGCTGCCGCCGCGGCCGCGGTGTTCCTGCTCGCCGCGTACATCACCAGCTGGTCCGGCGGCCCCGAACCGGTCGCGCTCGCCCTGGAGTGGGTGGCGCTGCTGATCGGGGCGTGGACATTCGTCCCCTCGACCCTGAGCCGGTTGGCGAAGGGCAAAATTGGCGTCGGCACCCTGATGACGATTGCTGCGGTCGGCGCGGTGATCCTCGGCGAGGTCGGCGAAGCCGCGATGCTCGCTGTGCTGTTCTCCATCAGCGAAGGCCTTGAGGAGTACGCCGTCGCCCGCACCCGCCGCGGGCTGCGGGCGCTACTAAATCTGGTCCCGGACTCCGCGACCGTGCTCCGCGACGGCACCCCGGTCACCGTCTCCCCGGCGGAATTGGCCGTCGGGGACCAGATGTTGGTCAAACCCGGCGAGCGGATCGCCACCGACGGCACCATCACCGAAGGCCGCACCGCACTGGATGTTTCGGCGATCACCGGCGAATCCGTGCCTGTCGAAGCCGGACCCGGCACGCAGGTCTACGCCGGGTCGATCAACAGCACCGGCGCCCTGAGCGTGCATGTCACCAGCACGGCGGAGAACAACTCGCTGGCCAAGATCGTGCAGATCGTCGAGGCCGAACAGTCCCGCAAGGGCGACGCGCAACGCCTCGCCGACCGGATCGCCAAGCCCCTGGTACCGGCGATCATGATCTTCGCCGCCGCCATTGCGATCCTCGGCTCCCTGCTCGGTGACCCGGCCACGTGGATCGAACGGGCCCTGGTCGTGCTCGTCGCCGCGTCGCCGTGTGCGCTGGCGATCTCTGTGCCGGTGACCGTGGTCGCGGCGATCGGCGCCGCCAGCAAGATCGGCGTCCTGGTCAAAGGAGGTGCCGCCCTCGAAGCCCTCGGCCGGGTCCGCACCGTCGCCCTCGACAAGACCGGCACTCTGACCGCGAACCGGCCCACCGTCGTCGACATCGCCACCACCCCCACCGACACCGCTGCTCCTAGCACCGGGAGCAGCCTGGGCGACCGCACTCCGGGCCAGGAGCGGGTGCTCGCCGTCGCCGCGGCGCTGGAAGCGCACAGCGAACACCCGCTCGCCCGCGCGATCCTCGCCGCCCACGGCGAGACCACCGCCGCGCGCGATGTGCAGGCTGTTCCCGGGGCCGGCCTGACCGGCCTCGTCGACGGACGGCCCGCGCGGCTGGGCCGTCCCGACTGGATCGAGCCCGGCCCGCTCGATGAGCGGGTCGCGGCCATGCAGGCCGACGGCGCCACCGCCGTCCTGATCGAACACGACGGTCAGGTCATCGGCGCGGTCGCCGTCCGTGACGAGCTTCGCCCCGAAGCCGGCGCGGTAATCGAGCACCTGCACCGCATCGGCGCCACGGTCGCGATGCTCACCGGCGACAACACCGCCACCGCCAACGCGCTGGCGAAGATCGCCGGCATCGACGACGTACACGCCGACCTCCGCCCCGAAGACAAGGCCCGCATCATCGGCGACCTCCGAACGAACTCGTTCACCGCGATGGTCGGCGACGGCATCAACGACGCTCCCGCCCTGGCCACCGCCGACCTCGGCATCGCCATGGGCGCAATGGGATCGGACGTAGCGATCGAAACCGCCGACGTCGCCCTCATGGGCGAAGACCTCCGCACCCTCCCGCAGGCACTCGATCACGCCCGCCGCGCCCGGAAGATCATGCTGCAGAACGTCGGCCTGTCCCTCGCCCTGATCGCGATCCTCATCCCTCTCGCGCTGTTCGGGATACTCGGCCTCGCCGCCGTCGTCGCCGTCCACGAACTCGCCGAGATCGTCGTCATCGCCAACGGAGTCCGCGCCGGCCGGGTCAAAGCGCTAGCCCGGGCGAGGACCGGAACTGGCCAGCGGACTCCGTCCGTAGTGACGGTCGGGCAGTGATCACCGCGGTTCCGGTGGCGCACCGCCGCGTACGCCTCACACGGCGGTGCGGGCTGCTGGCCGTCGCTGTCGGACTCGCGGCCACCGATCTGGCCGTCAAGGCATGGGCCACAAGCGCGCTCGCGGACGGCGCAGTCATCGGAACGGGGCCGGTGCAGCTGCGGCTGGCATTCAATCCGGGCGCGGCGTTTTCGATCGCCGCCGATGCCCCGGCATGGGTGCTGCCCACAGTCACCGGAATCATCACCTTCATCGTCGCGGTCACCTCCTGGCGGATGGCGCCAGGCACCGGGCACCTCGGGCGGCTGGGGTTAGCAGCGATCCTCGGCGGGGCAAGCGCCAATCTCATCGATCGGTTCCCCGACGGAGTGGTCACTGACTATCTCCACACCGGTTGGTGGCCAACGTTCAACCTCGCTGACACATTCATCGTCGGCGGCGCTGCCATCTTGATCACCCTCACCGCATTCAGGAGTCCCGACGAACGAGCGCAGCATTCACCCGAGCGCTGACCCCCCCCGATCCGGCGCAGGGCCCGGCTGGCCGCGCTGGTCACTGCCCGGCTCACCGTCTGCCCGGAGTCTCGATGGTCCGCTCCCAGAGGAAACGCCAGAGACTCCTCGCTGCCGGATACAGAATCTGATCCGCTTGTAGCGCGCACCCATGAAGACTGAGAACAGACATCAGGTTCATACATTCCGGGCGCTACCCCGAAGGCAACCCCCGGCCTGATGAGACCGATCCTCATTCCCGCCGACATCGCCTCTACGTTGAACGTATGACCAGACCAACCAAGTTCGCGTGGGCGTTCTTCGTAACCATTATCGTCGGTATCGGAGTCGCCGTCCTCGTCGATCAGGACACTTCCACACCCGCCCCGTCCGATACCGCCGCGGTGTCTGATCTGGTGACCCGGCCCGACAGTCATCGGCTGACGTCGCCTGCGCAGAGCCGGGCGCAATTCGTCGAGTTCCTGGACTTCGAGTGCGAAGCCTGCGGAGCCATCTACCCGGTCATCGAGGATCTGCGGCGAACCTACGGCGACCGCGTTACGTTCGTCGTCCGCTACTTTCCGATGCCCGGACACTTCAACGCCGAACGTGCTGCTCGCGCGGTCGAAGCCGCCGCCCAGCAGGGGCGGTTCGAGCAGATGTACCAGCGCATGTTCACCACCCAAACCCATTGGGGCGAACAGCAAGTCCCCGCTGACGACCTGTTCCGTAGCTTCGCCGTCGACCTCGATCTCGATATGGCGGCCTTCGACACGGTCTACAACAGCCCGGCCACGCTCGAACGGATCCGCGCCGACGTCGCTGACGGTCTGGCTCTCGGGGTCCAAGGCACCCCCACATTCTTCCTCGACGAGAATCGGCTACAACCGAACACGATCGACGACCTCACCGCGGCGGTGCGTGCAGCGGCGTCTGAATGATCTCAGGGGCTAGGCGGCAGCCTCCGCGATGGGCGGGCCGGCGCCCCTCGGAGTCCATTCTCGGCCATCACGGATGAGTGCCCACACAACATCAATCAACCGTCTGGCCAGCGAGATGAGCGCATGCACGTGAGAGCGGTTCTCGCGTCGTTTGCGCTGGTAGAACTCCCGTGATGGTCCGTCGCGTTGCGAGCTGTTGAGTGCGGCCATGTAGAACACCTTCCGCAGACCCCGGTGGTAGCGCTGCGGTCTACGCAATGTGCCCCGCCGGTTACCTGAATCATGCGGGACGGGAGCAAGACCGGCGTAGGCAGCCAGTTTGGCAGCCGAGCCGAACGACGTGAGGTCGCCACCAGTGAACGCGATGAGTTCGGCACCACTTCGGGTGCCGATACCGGGTACGGATTCAAGAATCCGGGCGTGGCGGTCTCGGCGGAACACCTCGGCGATCTGTTTATCCAGGTAGGTGATCTGGCGAGTGAGCGCCATCAGCGAGGTAGCCGCCTGCTGCACCAGCAATGCCGTGGTCGCCTCACCAGGCAGAGCGACGGTCTGCGCGGCCGCGGCGGCACGCGCCTTGCTGATCATCTTCGGGATGGTCGGCCGGCGGACTCCTTGACCGCGTAGGTGGTCGTAAATCTCCTCGTCGGAGACCCCATCAATCGCCGACGGTGTGGTGAAGCGGGTGACGAACGCCAAACCAGTCAACGTCGAGTAGTCGAAGCACCGTTCGAGACCGGGGAAGATGCGGGTCAGCAGGCCGCGCAGTCGATTGATGCCTCGTGTGCGTTCGGTGACCAAGTCGCGGCGATGCCCGGTCAACAGGTCGAGTTCGATCGCGACGTCATCAGGGACCGCGACCGTCGCGAGATCACCACGCAGGCGCGCGGTCTGGGCGATCACCACCGCGTCGCGGGCGTCGGTTTTGCCTTCGCCGGCGAAAGCGCCGGTCATGCTGTGCACAACGCGACCAGGTACATAGCGAATGTGTTGGCCGCGGCGGGACAACACCCCTCGGAGGAGGGCCGATTCCGGCGCGGTCATGTCGATCGCCCACACCACCGATTCGACACGGCACGCCTGGTCCACAATCGCTTCGATGGCCGCCTGATCGTTCGGTACCCGACGTGACCACAGCACCGTCCCCGCGTCGTCCACAGCGGCGGCGTGGTGTGCGTGACGGCCGACATCGATTCCTACCCAGATTGTTTCGACCACATGAACCTCTCTGCTCGAACCTGTTGACCTCGTCAGGGGTTGTTTCGCCGGCGCACCTTTACACAGCGACAAGTTCGCGAACACTTCTCAATCAGCGGCCGAAACGACCCGTCACGGTCCGGGGTGGCCTTCCACGCCGAGCCACCGAGGGCACACAGGTGATTGTCGAGCCACGCCCCGAACCGCGGACGAGCGTCCGAGGCGACCGCCCCGGACGTACTCCAACGTAAAGGTGATTGTCGAGGCGTTGCGGGTGCTCATCGCACCCGGCGACGGCGTGGTCATCACCCCACCGGTGTATCCGCCGTTCTTCGACCTGGTGCCCGAGGCGGGCGGACGGGTGGTCGAGGTTCCGCTGCGGTCCGGAACCGACGGCCCCGCCCTCGACCTCGACGGGATCGGCGCGGCCTTTGCGGCCGGTGCCCGCGCGATCCTGCTGTGCCATCCGCACAACCCGCTGGGGCTGGTCCATCCGCCCGCCGACCTCGCCGCCCTCGCCGAGCTGGCCGCCGCACACGATGCGTATGTGCTCAGCGACGAGATCCACGCGCCCCTCACACATCCCGACACACCGGCACATCCCGGCAGGCGGTTCGTCCCGTTCTTGTCGGTGTCCGACGCGGCACGCGAGGTGGGGGTGGCCGCGCACTCGGCGAGCAAGGCCTTCAACCTGGCGGGCGCCAAGTGCGCACTCACCGTGGTGGGCGCCAATCGGATGCGCGCGCTGATCGATCGCCAGCCCGAGGAGGTGACCTTTCGCACCAGCATCCTCGGGCGCACGGCCACCGAAGCCGCCTACCGCGCGGGCGACGACTGGCTCGACGCCACCCTCGAGGTGATCGGCGAGAGTTTCGATCTGCTTGAACAGCTTGTCGCCCAACGTCTTCCGCGGGTCAGCTATCGGCGTCCGGAGGCGTCGTATCTTGCCTGGCTCGACTTCCGCGAGACCGGCCTCGGCGACGACCCGGCCGATGCGATCCTCGCCGACGGTCGCGTGGCGCTGCACCGCGGACCGGCGTTCGGCGCGCAGGGCAACGGGTTCGCGCGGCTCAACGTGGCCTGCTCCCCGGACATACTCACCGAGGCGATCGAACGCATCGCCCGGGTGGTCGACCGATGACGGCCCGATCCGGTCTGCGGCGCACGCGTTGTCGACGGCCCGGGGATCCCGTGACACGCTCGATGTCATGAGCACGCCGCAAGACCACCACGACCCAGACCACGACGACCCAGACCAGCACGAGCCTGACCACCGGGACACCGACAACAAGGATCCCGACCACAAGGGCACCCACCCGCATTCGGCCGCCGAGTGGGACGACCGCTACCGCAGCGCCGACCGGCTGTGGACGTCGGATGTCAATCCGGCGCTGGTTACCGAGATGAGCGACCTCCCGGCGACCACCGCTCTCGACGTGGGCAGCGGCGAGGGAGCAGATGCGCGCTGGCTCGCCGACCACGGTTGGCAGGTGACCGCCGTCGACATCTCGCAGGTGGCCGTCGACCGTGCCCGCGCCGCCGATACACGTCCCGAGATCGTGTGGTGTCAGGCCGATCTCACCGTCGACGACATTCCGGGAACCGATTTCGGGCTGGTGAGCGCGCACTACTTCCCGATCCGGGCCGACGACGTCGACGTACCGCGCAAACTGATCGACGCGGTGCGGCCGGGCGGCAACCTGCTCGTCGTGGCCCACGCCCTCGAAGGTGTGCGTGCGCACGGGATCGACCCCGCCGAGTACGTGCAGCCCGGCGACTTCCTGCCGCTGCTCGGGCCCGGCTGGCGGGTGATCACCAACGAGACGCGGCCGCGTGGCGTCCCCGCCGGTGGCGGCCACCACGTCGACGACGTGGTGCTACTCGTGCATCGTCTGCCGATCGGCTGACCGCCGGACGGTCCCGCGCACCCGTTTCCTTCCCGCGCATCCAATTCGTGCCGCGGGAAGGAAATCGGTACGCGAGAGCCCGACGGTTCGGCCCCTGGCCGTTGTCGCACCCGCGTGCGAACATGTGTTCTATGCACATCGAGCGGAAGGACCGGCAGGAGGCGTCCATCCTGCACGCCGACCTCGACTCCTTCTACGCGTCGGTCGAGCAACGCGACGATCCGACGTTGCGGGGCAAACCGGTGATCGTCGGCGGCGGGGTGGTGCTCGCCGCGAGCTACGAGGCCAAGGCCTTCGGTGTGCGCACGCCCATGCCGGGTCGGGAGGCGCGCGCTCTGTGCCCCCAGGCGATCGTGGTGCCGCCACGCTTCGACGCGTACACCGACGCCAGCCGAGCCGTCTTCGACATCTTCGGTGACATCACGCCGATCGTCGAGGGCATCTCGGTCGACGAGGCCTTCCTCGACGTCGGTGGCCTACGCCGGGTGTCGGGCACGCCGGTGCAGATCGCCGAGCGGCTGCGCACCCGCGTCCGCGTCGAGGTCGGGTTGCCGATCTCCGTCGGCCTCGCCCGCACAAAGTTTCTGGCCAAGGTGGCCAGTGCGGTGAGCAAACCCGACGGCCTGCTCGAGGTGGCGCCCGGCACCGAACTCGCCTTTCTGCATCCGCTGCCCGTGCGCAGGCTGTGGGGTGTCGGACCGGTCACCGAGGCCAAGCTGCACGCCGCGGGCGTCACCACCGTGGGCGGTATCGCCCAGCTCGGTGAGCGGTCGCTGCGTCACATCGTCGGGCCGGGTGCCGGGAGGCATCTGTTCGCACTGTCGATGGCCACCGACCCGCGTCGCGTGGAGACGGGTCGGCGACGACGTTCGATCGGCTCGCAGCGCGCGCTCGGGCGGCGCCCGAAATCCGAGGCCGACATCGAGGCCACCGTCGTCGCGATCGTCGAACGGCTCGGCAAGCGGCTGCGCACCGCCGAACGGTTGTGCCGCACCGTCGTACTGCGGCTGCGGTTCGACGACTTCTCGCGCGCCACCCGGTCGCGGTCGCTGGTCGAACCCACCGACCGCACCGACATCATCATGGGTTCGGCGCGCGGACTCCTCACCGATGCGATGCCGCTCATCCGCGAACGCGGCTGCACCCTGGTCGGCCTCTCGCTGACCAACCTCGACAACCACGACGCCGTGCAACTCACGTTGCCCTTCGACGACCGCCACGCGATCGAACTCGACACCGCGATGGACAGCCTGCGCGACCGGTTCGGCCGCGACGCCGTGACCCGTGCGGTACTGATCGGCCGCCACCACGGCGACGACGCACCGATGCTGCCGGATTGACGGCACGGAACAAGGACGGCAGGGAACAACTCGGTGAAGGCGATGGCCAGGGTGGCCGGCTCCGCGTAGAACGGAATGCAGGAGCAACGTCGCCTCGAGAAGGCCGCCAGGAGTAGTCCGCAGTCGCCACCGAACCCGGAAGGCCACCGACATGACGGTCCCCACCCAGCACCGCACCTACGATCCGGCCGCCCTCGACGCCGACCTACGGTGGTGGGCGGCGGCGAACTACCTCACCGTCGCCCAGATCTACCTGCAAGACAACGTGCTCCTCCGCGAGCCGCTCGAGCCCGAGCACATCAAACCGCGGTTGCTCGGTCACTGGGGCACCAGCCCGGGACTGTCGGCGATCTACACCGTCCTCAACCGCATCATCGCCGAGACCGCGACACCGTGGCTCTACATCACCGGTCCGGGCCACGGCGGACCCGCTCTGGTCGCCAACACCTACCTCGAGGGCACCTACACCGAGATCTACCCGCACATCTCGCGTGACGCTGACGGCATGCGGCGCCTGTGCCGGCAGTTCTCCACACCCGGCGGCATCCCCAGTCACGTCAGCGTGCAGACGCCGGGCAGTATCCACGAGGGCGGCGAACTCGGATACGCGCTGGTCCACGCGGCGGGCGCGGCCTACGACCATCCCGAGCTGACGGTGGCGTGCGTCGTCGGCGACGGTGAAGCCGAGACCGGTCCACTCTCGGCGTCGTGGAAGCTGCCCGCCTTCCTCAATCCCGCGCGTGATGGTGCGGTACTCCCGATCCTGCATCTCAACGGCGCCAAGATCGCCGGGCCGACCGTCCTCGGACGCAGCTCCGACGCCGAGGTCACCGACTACCTCAGCGGGCAGGGATGGGTGCCGACGTTCGTCGAGGGCGACGATCCGCGCGAGGTGTTCACCGCACTGCGCTCGGCGATCGTGGAGGCGCGCCGCCGCATCGGCGACATCCAATCCGAGGCCCGGGCCGGGGGAGCAGACGGCGACGGTCCGCTGCCCGACACGCACTGGCCGGCCATCGTGCTGCGCACCCCCAAGGGCTGGACCGGCCCCAAAGAGGTCGACGGCCGCAGGATCGAGGGCACACACTGGGCGCATCAGGTGCCGTTGTCAGGGGTCAAGGACAACCCGGAGCACCTCGCGATGCTCGAGCAGTGGATGCGCTCCTACCGACCCGAGGAACTCTTCGACGAGGCCGGCGCGGTGGTCGAGTCGATCACCGCACTGGCGCCCACCGGCGATCTCCGCATGGGTGCCACCCCGTACGCCAACGGTGGCCGACTGCTCACCCCGCTGCGCCTGCCGCCCATCGCCCAATACGCCCTCGACATCGATCTGCCCGGCGTGGTGCAACACGAGACCACCCGCGTGCTCGGCGAATTCATGCGCGACATCTACACCGAGAACTCCACCCCCGACGGCGGCGGCATCTTCCGGCTGTTCTGCCCCGACGAGACCACCAGCAATCGGCTCGGCGCGGTCTTCGAGGTCACCGACCGCGCCTGGCAGTTGCCCACCACCACGCTCGACGACGGCCTTTCCGCGTCGGGCCGTGTCATGGAGGTGCTCAGCGAACACCTGTGCCAGGGCTGGCTGGAGGGCTACACCCTGTCCGGCCGGCACGGACTGTTCGCCACCTACGAGGCCTTCGCGATGGTGTCGGCGTCGATGGTGGTGCAACACACCAAATGGCTGCAGCACGCGGCCGAGTTGGCGTGGCGCGAACCGGTCGCATCGCTGAACATCCTGCTCACGTCGACGTGCTGGCGTAACGACCACAACGGGTTCTCCCACCAGGGACCGGGGCTGATCGACCTCGTGTTGCCGCTCTCGCCCGGGGTGGTGCGGGTATGGCTTCCGCCGGATTCCAACTCGCTGCTGTCCATCGCCGACCACTGCTTCCGCAGCCGCGATCACGTGAACCTGATCGTCGTCGACAAACAGCCCCACCTGCAGTACCTCACGCTGGAGGAGGCCAACGAGCAGGCCGCGGCCGGCGCATCGATCTGGGACTGGGCGGGCACCGAGGATGCCCCGGGCGACGAACCCGACATCGTGCTCGCCGCCGCGGGCGACGTGCCGACCCAGGAGATCCTCGGGGCCGCGCAGTTGCTGCGCGAGTGGGTGCCCTACCTGCGGGTGCGGGTTGTCAATGTGATCGATCTGATGGTCTTGCTCCCGCAGAACGACCACCCGCACGGGTTGGCCGAGGACGTGTTCACTCACCTGTTCACCGCCGACACCGACGTGGTGTTCGCGTTTCACGGGTATCCGCGCGCGGTCCACCAGTTGCTGCACGGCCGTACCGAACCGGGCCGCTTCCACGTGCGCGGGTTCTCCGAGCAGGGCACCACCACCACCCCGTTCGACATGGTGGTGCTCAACAAGATGAGTCGCTACCACCTGGTGCTCGAGGCGTTGCGGCGCGCGCGCCGCGTCGCCGAGCGCGGCGGCGAGCTCGCCGAGTACTGCACACAGCAACTCGCCCGGCACCGCGAATACGTGCGGGAACACTTCGAGGACATGCCCGAGGTTCGCGACTGGACGTGGTCGTAGCTCCACAGGCACGGGGTTCGCCGGTACCCACGGATCGGAGTCCCCGCAGACCCTAGAGTGGGTCGCATGACGATGCATGTGGACGCGACCAATCCGGATCTGATCACGGTGGACGTGCCGACGCACTGGTACAACCTCGCCGCGGAGTTGCCCGAGCCCATCCCGCCGCATCTGCATCCGGGCACCAGGGAACCGGTGGGACCCGACGATCTCGCCGCGCTGTTCCCCAGCGGACTCATCGCCCAGGAGGTGTCGGCCGAACCCTACATCGAGATCCCCGAGCCGGTCCGCGAGATCTACGCGATGTGGCGGCCGTCCCCGCTGTTCCGGGCGCGGCGTTTCGAGCAGGCCCTCGACACCAAGGCCCGCATCTACGTCAAGTACGAGGGTGTCAGCCCGGTGGGCTCCCACAAGACCAATTCGGCTGTCGCGCAGGCGTATTACAACAGCATCGACGGCGTCCGCAAGCTCACCACCGAAACCGGGGCCGGCCAGTGGGGCAGCGCCCTGGCGTTCGCGGGCGCGCAGTTCGGCATCGACGTCGAGGTGTGGCAGGTGCGTGCGTCCTACGAGTCCAAGCCCTACCGCGGCTATCTTATCCGCACCTACGGCGGCACCATCCATTCGAGTCCGTCGGAGCTCACCGCGTCGGGTCGGGCGATGCTCGCCAAGGATCCGGACACCACAGGGAGTCTGGGGATGGCGGTCAGCGAGGCCGTGGAGGTTGCCGCGGGCGATCCCGACACCCGGTACGCGTTGGGCAGCGTGCTCAATCACGTGGTGTTGCATCAGAGCGTGATCGGCCAGGAGGCCGTGGAGCAGCTCGCGGCGGTGGAACCCGATGGCGCCGACGTCGTCTTCGGTTGTGCCGGTGGCGGTTCCAATCTCGCCGGACTCTCCTTCCCGTTCTTGCGGGAGAAGCTGGACGGCCGGTCGGATCCGCGGGTGGTGGCGGCCGAACCGGCCGCATGCCCGTCGATCACCGCCGGCGAGTACCGCTACGATCACGGCGACGTCGCCGGACTCACCCCGCTGCTCAAGATGCACACGCTCGGAATGGATTTCGTGCCCGACCCGATCCACGCCGGTGGCCTGCGCTACCACGGGATGGCGCCGGCGCTGAGCCACACCGTGCAGCTCGGCCTGGTGGAGGGAGTGGCCATCAGCCAGCACGACGCGTTCTCGGCCGGGGTGCAGTTCGCCCGTACGCAGGGCATCGTGCCCGCGCCCGAGTCCACGCATGCGATCGCCGCCTGCGCCGCGCACGTCGCCGGCAGCGACCGCGACGAGGTGGTGGTGATCGGGCTCTCCGGGCACGGTCAGCTCGATCTACCCGCCTACGCGGAGTTCCTCGACGGGGGCTTCTGAACGGCGGGTTTCTGAACGGCGGGTTTCTGGACAGAACGGGGCGGCGAGACCGATGCTCTCGACGACTGCCGGGGTGGATCTTGCGGCCGCGCCTACGCACACCGCGGTGGCGCGTATCGAATGGTCGGGTGGCGGCGCTTCGCTCACGGAGCTGGTGACCCCGGCCGACGACGCGACGATCGGTGAGCTCGTCGCCGGCGCGCAACGCTGCGGCATCGACTCGCCGTTCGGCTGGCCCGACGCGTTCGTGGATTTCGTTGTCGCGCATCACTGTGGCCGGACTCCGGCAGGTGCGGCACTCGACCACATCGAGCACCGACGGCCGCTGGCCTACCGTCGCACCGACCGGTACCTCGTCGAGCAGGGGCTGGGCCGACCGCTCAGCGTGTCGGCCGACCAGATCGCCCACGTCGCGTTCCGCTGTGCCGGGCTGCTCGCCGATCTCGGCGTCACCGACCGGGTGAACGGCTGGGCGGTGGAGGCCTATCCGGCCGGTGCGTTGGCGCAATGGGGGTTTCGCTCGCGCGGATACAAGCGGTCGGTGAACCGGGCCGCGCTGGCCGAGCTGTGCGACGCCCTCCGCGTGGCGGCACCGTGGCTGGATCTCGGCGCGCACGCCGAACTGATGGCCCGCGACGACAATGCCTTCGACGCCGTCATCACCGCACTCGTCGCGCGTGCCGCCGAACGCGGGTACACCCGGCTGCCCGACCTCGCCGACACACCGGTCGCGGTGCGGGAGGGCTGGATTCATGTGCCATCCGGCGACCTCGGCGACCTCCGGTAGAGCGACCTCCGGTAGAGCGACCTCCGATAGCAGGACGGCCCCCGCCGCGGACGCCGTCGGCGCGCACAAACCCGGCACAACTATCCACAGGGGATCGCGATGCCCTCACCGGGGAGAGGTCATCCCCCGGCGGGGAAGTGCCTGCGCACCTGACGGCCGATCGGTCCCGGGTCGTAGTGCGTGTAGACCTTCTTCGCGTAGCGATCGATGGTCCACTCCGCTTCGGTCTTGGCATGGAACAGGGCGGTGTCGCCGGGCGTCAGGGTGAAGCTCTTCCCCAGGTACTTCACCTTCACCTCCCCCTCGAGGAGATGGACCGTCTCGTCGATCCCGAACTTCCAGACGAAGGTCGTCGGTCCCTGACACGACCACAGGCCCGTGTCCGAGCGGCCGTCGGGTGATCGACTGATCTCGCCGGCCAGAAATGTCGGGTTGCCCGAGAGGATCCAGGTGGGGTCGATGGTCTGGGGTGTCATCGGCACATTCGTCGCAATGGTCGAGGGTTCGTCGCTTCGCACGGCGAACCGGCCGACGTCGAACGCGATGACCGCAGCCAGGCTGAGCACCGCTCCTGCCAGCGCCGCGACCGCCATCCGAGTTTTCATCAGTACAGGATTACATGACGACGGCAAACCGTGCCTGTTATGACCGTTTCTCGGTCACGATCATCTCACTGTGGTCGCGATCGACCGGAACCGGGCCGGAGAGTCACTGGGACAGCAGCTTCTTCTGCACCTTGCCCATGGCATTGCGCGGCAGGCTCTCGACGCGACGAATCTCGCGGGGCCGCTTGTGATTCGACAACTGCGTGGCCACCAGGTCGATCAGTTCGGAGTCGTCGACGCCGTCGGCCACCACATATGCGACGATGCGCTGGCCGAGATCGTCGTCGGGCACCCCGATCACCGCCACCTCGTCCACCGACGGGTGCCCGAGCAGCACCGTCTCGATCTCGCCGGCCCCGACGCGGAAGCCGCCCGACTTGATCAGGTCCGTCGAGGCGCGACCCACGATCTGGTGCATCCCGTCCGCTCCGATCACCGCCACGTCACCGGTGTCGAACCAGCCGTCGCCCAACCAGCTCTCGGCGGAGGCGTCCGGCCGGTTCAGGTACCCCGACGCCACCATCGGCCCGCGCACCTGCAGATCACCGACGCTCTCCCCGTCGTGCGGCAGATCCGTTGCACCCGAATCGATGTCGGGGCTACGCAGCCGGGTCTGCACGCCCTGCACCGGGAGTCCCACCCACCCGGGGCGCCGCTCGCCGTCGAATCTGGTCGACACGGTGATCATCGTCTCGGTCATGCCGTACCGTTCGACGAGTTGATGCCCGGTGAGCGCGTGGAACCGTTCGAACACCGGCACCGGTAGCGGGGCGCTGCCCGACACCAGCAGCCGCGCCGGGGCCAGAGCGCGGGCGGCGGCAGCGTGTGTGGTCACGCGTGTCCACACGGTGGGTACGCCGAAGAACATCGACGCCCCCTGTTCGGCGGCGGCCGCGTAGGTGTCGGGGGTCGGTCGGACGGTGTGGATCAGCCGGCCACCGCGGCGCAACGGTCCCAACACGCCGAGGATCAGCCCGTGCACATGGAACAGCGGAAGGCCGTGCGCCAGAACGTCTTCGGACGACCATGCCCACGCGTCGGCGAGGGCGTCGAGTCCGGCGGCGATCGCGCGACGGGTGATGGGCACGCCCTTCGGCAAGCCGGTGGTACCCGATGTGTAGAGGATCAGCGCGGTGGAGTCGGCGGGCGGCTCCGGATGGGTATGCCACGACCGCGCGTACCGGCGGATGGGAATGGCACCCAACGCCGATGCGGCGTGGGCGGGTCCCAGCCACGCCTGGGCGCCGGAGTCGGTGAGGATGTGCGCGAGTTCGGCGGCCCCGGAATCGGGCGGCACCGGCACGATCGCCACTCCGGCGATGAGTCCGCCCACCACGCCGAGGATCGTGTCGAGGCTCGGGGTGGCCAGCACGGCCAGGGTGCGCGCCCCCGCGATCCGTTCGGCCACCGCCGTCGCCGCACCCACCAGGTCCTCGCGGGAGGCCACCTCGTCGCCGATGGTGACGATCGCGGGCAGGTCGGGCGCGGAGGCAGTGAGATCAGGCAGCAACACGATCTCACTGTGCCATGTTCGGGGAGAGTCGCAGATCTGCCGTGTGCCCGATCGGTCAATCGGCAGCCGCGCCCTCTCGGGCTGCGAGCGCTTTACGCCACCACAGGGCCAGCCCCACCTCGATGAGTCCGATCGCGGCGACCACCGGCTGGAGAAACAGGAAGTGCCCCATCAGCACCAGTTGCAGCGCGATCCACACCAGCAGCCACACTCCCACGCCGACGCCACACCCGATGCCGATGCGCGCCGGCAGCGGGGTCACGATGATGGTCAGCGCGGCGACGAACTGGGGTACGGCCACCAGGGCCAGGAGTAGCCACCCGGGACCGGTCCAGGTGTCGAAGGGCGTGCGGGAGAGCCACTCGGTGGGCATGTCCCATCGGTTCTCCAGCAGTGCGGCCGCCCCGTCGACGGCCTGATAGGCCACCAGTAACTCCAGCACGGCGAGTATCCACGCCGGCCAGGGACGCATCCGATCGGTCATGGGATCAGCGCCACCTTGCCGCCCGGGTGCCCACCGGTCACCAGTTCCAGCGCCGCCCGCGCCTGCGGGAGGTGGAACGTCCGGGCCATCGGTACCACCAGCCTGCCGTCGGCGGCCAATTCGATGAGATCGCCCCGCACCGAGTCGCGGTAGGCGGCGCTTTCTGGTTGTGATCCCGCGAGGGCCACGAATCCGTCGGTCTCCGCCCGTTTTCGCGCGACGATGGTGACGATCCGGGAGCGATCTTCGACCACGGTCAGCGAGGTGTCGATGGCTTCGTCGGTGCCCGCGGCGTCGAGGGCTGCGGCCACGCCCTCCGGTGCCGCGGCCCGTACCCGGTCGAGCAGTCCGGGGCCGTATTCGATTGCCACACCACCGAATTCGCGCACCCGCTCGAGGCCCTGCGGTCCCGCGGTGCCGATCACCGTGATCCCGCGCAGCTGCGCGAGTTGCAGCACTGCCACCCCAACCGCGCCCGACGCCGCGTGCAGCAGGACGGTGTCACCGTCTGCCACCTTCGCGGCACGCAACATGTCCGCGGCGGTGGTGCCGGCGAGCAGCAGGTTCGACGCCGCCGCGAAGTCGAGCGCGGCGGGTTTGGCGAACACCTTCTCGGCGGGCACGGTCAGCGCCGTCGCGTATCCCCCGTGCACGCGGAATGCGAGCACCTCGTCGCCCACCGCGCCGGCACCCGACGCGATCTCGGTGCCGGGGCCCAACGCGGCGATCACCCCGGCCACCTCGTAGCCGATGGGGAGCGGGAAGTCGGTGGCGGCCCGTGCGTGCTTGAGGTCGGCCGGGTTGACCCCGGCGGCGAGCACCTCGATGGCCACCTCGCCCGACCGCGGCGCGGGGAGCTGATCGTCGATGAACGCGAAATCGTCGAGTCCAGAGGGACCGGTGGCCACCCATCGCTGCACGCGCATACCCTCAGCCTAATGGCGGGCGCGAAGCAGAATCAGAGCTGGTCGGGCTGCACCCAGCCGTCGGAGATGAGCGCGAGCAGCAGCTCCGCCTTGTTGGCGATGGGGCGACCGGAATCGATGTAGCGCTGCCGCACCCGGCGGTAGTGTTCGCGGGCGGTGCTCTCCGCGATGAAGAATTCGCGCGCGGTATCCCGCAGCGTGGCGCCCAGCGCGTACCTCGTGAGCACCTCCCGTTCACGCTCGGTGAGGTGTACCCGCGGTCGGTAGCGGCGCACGCCGATCGTGCCGGTGCCCAATCGTCGTCGCAGGGTGTCGAGGGCGTCGGGGGAATCGGTGATGTCGATGCTGTCCGGGTCGGTCAACACGATGCCGATCCCGCAGATCACCGCGTGCCGCAACGCGTGCACCGCACGGACCTGCGCCACCCTGAGCGTGCTGCGCACCAGGACGATCACCGGCGGTTCGATGCCGCCCAACGTATCGGTGGCGGTGTCCAGATCGATGATCACCGGACGTAGGCCGTGACTCTCGGCCAGCGCGGCGAGGGCCGAATCGATGACGTCGTGCTCGGCGGCGATCACCGCGACCGGGGCCGTGGTCAGCGGATACAACTCGACGTCGAGCTCGGTGTCGATGTCAGCGGTCATCGGTCTCCTCGAACACGGGCACAAGCAACTAAACGGACACGTTACGGTGCAGGCGCGCCGGCTGCGAATTCCGTGACCGAGGCGCTTGCTGAACTGATCTTGCCGGGCCATACCGACAAAAGTCAGCGGCTCATTCCGCACTCGGTACCCTGTGTCAGGTGAGAATCGAGCCAAAACGCTCGGTCCGATGTCAGATCACGCATGAAAAGGGGCCACGTACGGTCATGTCCGACCAATTGCGGATTCTGTTGGCGGGGCCGCTGGGAGACGTCGTCGCCGAGCCGCTGCGCGTGGCACTCGACGGTGTCACAGTGACCGTCGCGCGCGACCAGGACGAGTTCCTGCGTGCCATCTCCGGTCGGGTACGCCACGACGTGGTGTGCGCCGACCTCATCTGGAACAACCCGAGGGCCGAGGCGTTCTTCGACGGCCTCGATGTGCTCGACGGGCTGCGGATGGCCGACCGCAGCGCTCCCGTGCTGCTCGCCGCACAGGGTCATTCGATGGAGTCGGACCACCTCGACGAGGCCCGTCTACGTTCCGACGTCTTCGGGGTGATCGCGAAATCCGAGGGATTCGGCCCGCTGGCCGCCGCACTCCGCAATATCGCACTGGGACAGCGGCTCCCCGAGCGGAGCGCGCCGTCCGGCGCACCGCCGCTCTACGAGCTTTTCACCGGCCGACGCGGCGTCACGGCGGCGCGCTTGGCCGGGGCCATCGCTGCCGGCACCGCGTCGGACAACACCACCCTCGCCGCCGTCGCCAAGGTGTCACCGAACACCACCAACAAACTCACCAGCCACTACCTCGGACCCATCATCCGCGAGCGCAACGAGCACGACGATCGCATCCCGCTCACCCAGGCATCGGTGTTCCGCTGGTGCGGAATCCACGCGCGCTACATCACCAGCTGGTGCCGCCGACACGGACACGCCGACGTGCTGACCCGCGACTGAGTGCCGATTCACGGAATCGAAAACCGCGAATCCACGCAAACGAAAATCCGCGTATCCACGAAAACCGCGTATCCACCCAAACCGAAAACCGCCCCTGAGGAGGTCGGCGATCGCATAATGCGATCGGGTCGCTCCTCAGGGGCGGTTTCCGGTGGAACTGCCGCAGGGTATGTGCGGCGAGGTGACGCTCAGCCCTCGATGAATGCCTCGAGCTCGGCGCGCGCGACGTCGTCGGCGAGCTGCTTGGGCGGGCTCTTCATCAGGTAGGCCGACGCCGGGAGGATCGGGCCGCCGATGCCGCGGTCCTTGGCGATCTTCGCCGCACGCACGGCGTCGATGATGATGCCGGCCGAGTTGGGGGAGTCCCACACCTCGAGCTTGTACTCCAGGTTCAGCGGCACGTCGCCGAAGGCGCGACCCTCGAGGCGCACGTACGCCCACTTGCGGTCGTCGAGCCAGGCCACGTGATCCGACGGGCCGATGTGAACGTTCTTGTCCTCGATCTTGCCTGCCAGCGGGCCGTTGAGGTTGCTGGTCACGGCCTGGGTCTTCGACACCTTCTTCGACTCCAGGCGCTCACGCTCGAGCATGTTCTTGAAGTCCATGTTGCCGCCGACATTGAGCTGGTAGGTGCGGTCGAGGGTCACGCCGCGGTCCTCGAACAGCTTGGCCATCACGCGGTGGGTGATGGTGGCGCCCACCTGGCTCTTGATGTCGTCGCCGACGATCGGCACACCGGCCGCGCGGAACTTCTCGGCCCACTCGGGGTCCGACGCGATGAACACCGGCAGCGCGTTGACGAACGCCACGCCCGCGTCGATGGCGCACTGGGCGTAGAACTTGTCGGCCTGCTCGGAGCCCACCGGAAGGTAGCTCACCAGGACGTCCACCTCGTTGTCCTTGAGCGCCTGCACCACATCGACGCCGTCGCCATCGGCCTCGGTGATGGTCTGGCGGTAGTACTTGCCCAGACCGTCGAGGGTGTGACCGCGCGCCACAGTGACGCCGGTCGGCGGCACGTCGGCGATCTTGATGGTGTTGTTCTCGCTCGCGAAGATCGCGTCGGACAGGTCGAAGCCGACCTTCTTGGCGTCGACGTCGAAGGCGGCGACGAACTGCACGTCACGCACGTGGTACGGCCCGAACTTCACGTGCATCAGGCCGGGAACCGTCGAGTTCTCGTCGGCGTCCTTGTAGTACTGCACGCCCTGGACCAAGGATGAAGCGCAGTTTCCTACGCCCACAATGGCCACGCGCACCTTATTGGGCTCACCCATGGTCGGGTTCTCCTTCTTCTTTTGTCGGCCCTCGGTTGTCTCCGGGCATTGCCGGTGAACTCTGTGGCACCGGTGTACGGCCGAGCGCGTCGGTTCGCGACTCGGTTGTTTCCTGCATCCCGCCGCGGCTCGGCTGTGCCGCGAGAGGGAGATCTGTGTCGACGGTGGGCGCGTCGGCGCCCCGCGTCGGGGTGGGGGAGGCGGACTCGGTGTCCGACGCCTCCGCGGCGATGAGTTCGTTGAGCCAGCGCACCTCACGCTCGCTCGATTCCAGGCTGAGTTCGTGTAGCTGGCGGGTGTAACGGTCCGAGCTGCGGCTGGCGCGCCCGACGAGTTCGCGCAGTCCCTCGCGGCGTTCCTCCACCTGCCGCCGACGGCCCTCCAGGATGCGCATACGCGCCACCGCCGGGGTGCGGCTGAAAAAGGCCAGGTGCACGCCGAAACCGTCGTCGGTGTAGTTCTGCGGACCGGTGTCGGCGACGAGTTCGGCGAACCGCACCCGCCCCTTCTCGGTGAGCTGATACACCCGACGCCCGCGTCGCACCTTGACGCCCGACGGTGCACTGGTCTCGTCGATCAGCCCGTCGGCCTGCATGCGGCGCAGGGTGGGATACAGCGATCCGTAGGAGAACGCGCGAAAGGCGCCGAGCAGACCGGTGAGGCGTTTGCGCAGTTCGTAGCCGTGCATGGGGGATTCCAGCAGCAAACCGAGAATCGCCAGCTCCAACACCGCGCACACCTCCTCGCCGGGACTCGCCGGGACACTAAATCAACATGTCGGGATGTGCTGACAACGCAACACCTCGATCCGATGTGTTCACCAATGTATCGCACCGATATAACCGTGTCGACACGGGCTGGTCATGCCACCTCAGCCCGGCGGTGGGGCTCTTCTCCTCCCGCTGGTCGAGATTGTCGAGACCACGTCCTCGCGGCGGCGGGGGCTTTCCTCCCGCTGGTCGAGCTTGTCGAGACCACGTCCTGCCGACGGCGCCGGACCCGACCACGTACCCTGAACAACGTGCGCCAGATCGTCGACTACGCCTTGCAGCGACGCTCACGGCTGTCCGACGTCCACTCGGGGCGGACAGCCGTCGCCGAGGTGTGCGATGCCAGTCCCTACCTGCTGCGCGCCGCCAAGTTCCACGGCCGCCAATCGCCCACTCTGTGCCCGATCTGCCGCAAAGAACAGGTCACGCTCGTGTCGTGGGTGTTCGGCGATCGGCTGGGTCAGGTGTCGGGTTCGGCCCGCACCGCCGACGAGATCTCCCGCCTGGCCGCGTCGGCCGAGGAGTTCACGGTGCACGTCGTGGAGGTGTGCCGGACCTGCAGCTGGAACCATCTCGTCCAGTCGTACGTTGCGGGTTTGCCGCCCCGCTCGACCCGTTCGCGCCGGGTGGCCAAGTAGGCGTCGTCGACGGAGCCCCGGAGGTTTCCGCCGACGCTTCGACGTGCGCGTAGCGGTCTGCCAGGTTTTGCCCAAGCCCGGGGCGTGCGTCACAGTGGTGTGGTCAGTGATGACGGGAACTGGGGCGATGGAGAAGTTTAGAGTGATGAGCGGTCAACCGAGCACCAGTGCGGTTGCGACCCCCGCGGCAATGGCCGCGACGATGTGGCAAAGGGGCAATCGATGAGCGACGAGAAGAAGTCGTCGCCAGGGCGCGCCGAGAGCACCCAGAACAAGCGGACCAAGAACACGGGCAGCGCAACCAAGCGCGCCGGGGGCAGCGCTCCCCGATCCGCCGACGAGAAGACCCGCTCGCGCCACCGCGTGGTGGCGTGGACGCTGGGCATCCTCGCGGCGATCGTGCCGGCGATCGCGCTGCTGGGCATCATCGCTTTCGCGGCAACCTATCTCACGGCCACGGTGCCCGGGCCCGGCGACATCAAGCAGAACCAGGTCGCGACGATCACCGACTCCAGTGGCAAGACTCTCGCGAAAATCGTTCCGCCCGAAGGCAATCGCACCGACGTCAAGATCACCGATATCCCGCAGTCGTTACAGGATGCGGTAATCGCCGCCGAGGATCGGCAGTTCCGCAGCAACGAGGGATTCTCCGTCACCGGTATCGGCCGCGCCGTGATCGGCCGGTTCACCAACAACGCCGACGCGGGCGGCGGTTCGACGATCACCCAGCAGTACGTGAAGAACGCGCTGGTCGGTGACGAGCACAGCTATCAGCGCAAGTTCAAGGAGCTTGCGATCGCGACCAAGATGTCGGGCGAGTGGTCCAAGGACGACATCATGTCCGCCTACCTGAACACCATCTACTTCGGGCGTGGTGCTTACGGCGTGTCGGCGGCCTCGCAGGCCTACTTCCGCAAGGACGTCAGCAAACTGACGCCCGCCGAGTCGGCGGTGCTGGCCGCGGCCATCCGCTCCCCCTCCTACTACGATCCGGCCGTCGACAAGGACGCGGCGTACGCGCGCTGGAACTACGTGCTCGACGGCATGGTGCAGATCGGGGCGCTCACCAAGGCCGAGCTCGACGAGATGCAGTACCCGAAGGTGGCACCGCAGCCCGCGGCGGCCGCCGAGACCCCGGGTCCCAACGGCCTGATCAAGCGTCAGGTGCTGGCCGAGCTGGCCAACCTGAACATCTCCGAGGCGCAGGTGCGCACCGAAGGCCTCAAGATCACCACCACGATCGATCCGCAGGTGCAGAACGCCGCCGTCCAGGCGGCCTGCCGGCAAAACAAGATCTATCCGTGCGACAACGGGATTCTCAACGGTGAGCCGGCCAAGTTGCGTACCGCGGTGGTGTCGATCGATCCCCGGACCGGCGGTGTTCAGGGCTATTACGGCGGCGACGACGGTCAGGGCTGGGACTACGCGCAGGCCGGTCTGCAGACTGGCTCGTCGTTCAAGGTGTTCGCGCTGATCGCCGCGCTCGAGCAGGGCGTCCCGCTGTCCAAGGTCTACAGTTCGGCGCCCTACCAATCGCCCACCGGACTCACCGTGGAGAACTCCGACGGCGAGAGCTGCGGATCGTGCAACCTCGCGACCGCGATGAAGATGTCGCTGAACACCGTCTACTACCGACTCATGATGGATCTCAAGGGGCAGGCGCAGGCGGTGGCCGACGCCGCGCACGCCGCCGGCGTCGCGGAGTCGTTCGGCAACACCGAACACACCCTGCAGCAGCCGAACGGTTCCGTCGAGGGCGGTGTGGTGCTGGGCCAGTACCCGTCGCGCGTCATCGACATGGCGTCGGCCTACGCGACGCTCGCCGCGTCGGGCATCTACCGCGACCCCTACTTCGTGCAGAAGGTCGAAACCGCCAGCGGTGACGTGCTCTACGAGCATCCCAAGAACGACGGCAAGCGCGTGTTCCCGGCGAAGGTCGCCGACAACGTGACCGCGGCTCTGGAGCCGATCGCGGCCTACTCCAACGGCAACTCGCTTTCCGACGACGAGCTCGGCGCGCGCCCGTCGGCCGCCAAGACCGGTACCGCACAGCTCGGCGACACCGGCCAGAACAAGGACGCGTGGATGGTCGGGTACACCCCGCAACTGTCCACCGCGGTCTGGGTGGGCACCGATTCGGGCACCGCGCTGACGAACTACGGCGGCTCGCCGGTCTACGGAAGCGGCCTGCCCGCCCAGATCTGGCGACGCACGATGGACAACGCCCTGGCCGGCCAACCCATCGAGCAGTTCCCCGAGCCTGCGGCAGTGGGCGGACAAGCAGGCGTGCCCTACGAAGCTCCCAAGACGTCGTACAACAACGACTACGACACCCGCACCAGGACGCGGCAGGCGCCGGAGAACCCGAACACGCCCAATCTGCCCAATGGCGGCGGTGGCGGCGGCGGGATCACCCTGGCGCCGGGGGTCACCATTCCGCTGCCGGGTGCGCCCGAGCCGGGCGGAAACGGCGGTACCGGCAATGGTGGCGGAACCGGGGGTGGCGGCGGTGGCACCGGTGGCGGGGACACCGGCGGAGGCACCGGCGGCGGTAACCAAAACACGCCCGAGCCGCCCATTGGATGACACCGGCGCTGCGGCTCCGGACGATTCCGTGACGTCTGCCCCGGCACCCCACACTCCGACGCCCACCGGTCCGGCACCATTGGCCGAGGATCTGCGTAGCGACAGCGCGCGGATCATTCCGAGCCGCTCCGACGTGGTGGTCGGCGAGGCCAGCCGGGTGGTCGGCGGGCCGATGGGTACGCACGCGGCAGTCGGCCGCAGCCGCAGCTGGACTCCGGTGCGCATCCTGCTGGCATTCGCACTGTGCGCGTTGGCACTCGGCTGGTTCGGCAAGGCGGGATGCCTGCAGCAGGCGCCTGCCACCAGCGCGGCCAACGACACCGGCGCGGGCCTTCGGCTCGACTGGGACAACCAGCGGCAGTTCACCGATCTGTGCTACTCCGACGTGATCGCGCTCTTCGGAGCCGAACGCCTCGACCGCGGCGCCTTCCCTTACAAGACGTACTGGTACCAGAAGGATGCCGACGGCAACACCATCAAGCGGTACATGGAGTATCCGGTCCTCACCGGGCTCTACATGTACGCCGCGGCGCAGACCGCCGACGCGTGGCAGAGCGCCCACGACAAGTGGGGTGTCCCTGCGGCATTGACGGTGGTCCTGTTCTTCAACCTGGTGGCACTGGGCCTGGCGCTGTTCTGGCTGGTCACCGTGTGGGCCACCGCACTGACCGCACGAACGCGGATCTGGGCCGCGTGGCTGGTGGCACTCTCACCGCTGGTGGTGGTGCACGCCTTCACCAACTTCGATGCCATCGCGGTCGCCATGGTCGCGTTGGCCATCCTCGCGTGGGCACGCGAGAAACCCTGGCTGGCGGGACTTTTCATCGGACTCGGGGTGGCGTCCAAGTGGTATCCGGTGTTGCTGCTGGTGGTATTGCTGGTCCTGTGCCTGCGGGGCCGCAGGATGTGGAACTTCGCCGCCGCCGCGGCGGCGGCGGTACTGACCTGGGTCGTGGTGAACCTTCCGATCGCCGTCCTGTACCCCAACGGCTGGCTGGAGTTCTTCCGGTACAACGCCGAACGCAACGCCGACTCCGACACCGTGTTCCACATCATCGCCGAAGCGGCCGGATTCCGTTGGAACATCACGGTTCTCAACACCCTGACGCTGGGCCTGTTGGTCGCGGCACTGGCCGGCATCGCCTTCCTGGCGTTGCGTGTGCCCACCCGACCCCGGCTCGCGCAGCTCGCCTTCCTCGCGGTGGCGGCCTTCCTGCTGGTGAACAAGGTGTGGAGTCCGCAGTACTCGTTGTGGCTGGTTCCGCTTGCGGTGCTTGCCATTCCACATACGCGGTTGCTGCTCACCTGGATGGTGATCGATGCGCTGGTGTGGATCCCGCGGATGTCGTTGTTCCTCGACCCCGAGCGCCGCTGGCTGCCCGAGGGCTGGTTCATCCTCGCGGTGGCGATACGGGGCGTGATGGTGATCGCGATGTGCGTGGTGGTGATCTGGCAGATCTATCATCCGCGTGACGACCTGGTCCGTCACGATCGCATCGGCACGCCGCTCGACGATCCCGCGGGCGGTGTACTCGACGGCGGACCCGGCGCCTACCGCGGTGACGTGCCCGCCGCGTCGCCGTCGTACGAGAAATTGGAGACTTCCGGCGCGTTCGTCGCGAAGGGCACGTGAGTCGCGAGGCGCACGTGAGTCACGAAAGTCGTTTGAAGAGCGCGGGTTTCGCTGCGGGCCAGTCGTTGTCGGTCATCGCGTACTGCGCCGTGGTGCGCCAGCCGTCACCGAAGCGGCGATGCTTGCGCAGCAGCCCCTCGAAGGTGGCGCCCAGCTTGAGGATCGCCGCGCGTGATTGCGTGTTGCGCTCGTGGGTGTGCCAGACCGCCCGTACCGCCCCGCACTCCTCGAACGCGTGCCGTAGCAGCAGGTACTTGGCGGTGGGATTCACCGCGGTGCCCTGTACGTCTTCGCCGTAGAAGGTGTAGCCGATGGCGACCGCGAGGTTCGCGGGATCGATGTCGTAGTAGCTCGTGGTGCCGACCAGACGGCCGTCGTTGTTGTCGATGACCGCGAAGGCCACCCGATGGTCGGGATCGTTGCGGGCGGCGGTGATCCAGGCGCGGGCCGACTCGTCGTCGGTGGGGACGCCGGGCACCCAGCGGAACCTCGACGGATCGGTCACCACAGCACCGAGGTCGGGCGCGTCGTCGGGGGTGAGTGGTCGCAGGGTGACACGATCTCCCACCAGCGGGTCGTCCCCCAGCCACGCACTTCTCACGTGTACCACGCGTTCACTTCGACCACGCCAGCTCGATGTCGGGTTTGTCGAGTCGGCCCGGCGACAACATGGATGCCAGCGGCTCGCGCAGCGGCGCACGCACGAGCGCGGCGATCAGATAGAGGTGGATGGCGGCGGTGGCCCACACCCCGATGTTGACGCCGGCCATCACCCACCACTGCATCGGCGACCCGGAGGTGTAGATGCCGAACAGTCGGAAGATGCTGATGTCGAGGATGAAATCGGCCACCAGGTAGGCGACGATGACCGGCCAGCGGACCTTGAGCAGCACGAAGAACGGCAGAATCCACAACGTGTACTGCGGCGAGTGCACCTTGTGGAACAGCATGAACCCGGCGAGCATCGACCCCGACACCCCGATCCACGGATACGTGCCGATATCGCGGTAGCGACGCCACCCGAGATAGAGCGCCGCGGCAAAGGCGCACATGATCAGCACGGGTGAGAGCAGGCCGACGAGAGAGTTGTAGGTGTCGTTCTGGCCGCCGGTGAAATGCCGCAGACCCCAGTACCAGATGGAGTTGGTGTCGAGATCGGACTTGCGGCGGCCCTGGAACGTCAGCGCCGCCTTCCACCCGTCGTACCCGGCGATCATGAAGGGCGCCTGGATGGCGATCACCGTCACCGCGGCGGCGCCGACCACCCGCAGCGCGCCCACCCAGTCGAGATCACGGGTCGCCGGGTGGGTATCGGTGGTGCGCGTCAGCACGTACGCCGCGAGCGGCAGTACGAAGAAGCCGGGATAGAGCTTGAGGCAGAAGCCGATGCCGAGGACGATCGCGGCGAGCACGGCCGCGGTGCGCACCGACAACCTGCGCTCACCGGTGCGGGGACTGGTCGTCGATCCCCACGCCATCACCGCCACCGCGCCCACCGCGGTGGCCACCACGGGCAGTTCCCAGTTGTGAAACGCGTAGAGCACCAGCGGCGGGGTGGCCGCCCACAGCAGCACCCACCAGCGGGTCATCAACGCCAGCATGATGGTGATCGCGAACGCGAACGGCGCCAGAAGGAGTGCGGAGTGTCGGAAGAACTCGGTGTCGGTGTGAGCGCCGATCGCTCCGAGATACATCAGCAGACCCGACAGCACCGGGTACTCGACGACGCCGCCGAAGAGTTTTCCGTCGGCGCCCATGCCCCCGTGGATGTAGGGAAACACGTGGTTGTTGATGTCGCGCCCCACCCACAGGTACATCAGGTCGGAGTAGCACGCGATCAGGGCGTGGGGATCGCCGACGGGGAAATGGTGCGAACGCCCGTCCGGGTAGTAGGGCGCCCCGCCGCACTTGATCTTGAACTTGTACGACCAGTACAGCGCCGCCGCCGTCAGCAGCATCGAGGTCAGCGTCACCACGGCTGCGTCGCCGCGTCGTGAGAGTGAGTACTGCCCGAAGCTCAGAACAGGAGTGAAGCGCAGCGCGGGCATGGCCTACAGGGTAGGGGGTGGCCGGTGGGTGGTCCGCGCCACGTACCCGGCGCAGTCATCGAAGGTGCATCACGACGCGAAGCGTGCCCGCGCCGCATCGGTGAGCGGGGTAAACAGGTTGATCAGATTTCCATCGGGATCACGCAGCAGCAGCGACCGGTTACCCCACGGCATCGTCGTCGGTTCGTTGACGAACTCGGTGACCGTGTGGCGCAACGTCGGATAGAGCGCATCGACGTCGTCGACGAGGAAGTCGAGGGTGATCGAGTGATTGTCGCGTGCTCGCGCGGCGTCCTCGCCGAGGAGCGGCACGGTCTGGGTGCTGGAGATCGCGAGTGTGCCGGTCGGGGTGCTCAGCTCGGCGAAGAGCGGGTGCACACGGTTGGCGACGACGCCGGTCAGCTTTTCGTAGAACGAGACGAGAGCATCGACGTCGTCGGTGAAGATGCGCGTGGCGGCGAGATTCATGGTGTCCTCCTGGGGTGCTCGGCGGATCGGCTATCCGTCGTCACCGACGCTAAGAGCGATAGCGGACAAGTTCTGTCCGGTATCGGCGGGCAAGCGGCCGACCTCTTCCCAAGCGATCGCGATTTCGCTGGTCAGCGGCATTCGTGTATCTTGGAGAGGTTGCCGACGCAGGCGACCCTCCTGCCACGGACAGTCCGTGGCCGATGAGCCCATAGGAGGTGATGTGGTCTTATGCGTCACTACGAATTGATGGTCATCCTCGATCCGAATCTGGACGAGCGCACCGTCGCACCCTCACTCGATACCTTTCTCAACGTTGTCCGCAATGATGGCGGCAAGGTTGATGGTGTGGACATCTGGGGCCGACGTCGACTCGCGTATGAGATCGCCAAGCACAGCGAAGGCATCTACGCGGTCATCGATCTGAACGCGGAGCCCAAGACGGTGTCCGAGCTCGACCGTCAGCTGAAGCTGAACGAGTCGGTGCTGCGCACCAAGGTCCTGCGGAAGTAGTCCACAGATTCCCCGATCGACGCCGAGAAACACCGACCCCGTCGGTGGGCCCGCCTAGGGTTGAGGTCACACGCGACCAACCTCGGAGCACATCGATCGACGAGTGCCCAACCACGACCAAGGGGACACACATGGCAGGCGACACGGTCATCACCGTCATCGGCAATCTCACCGCGGATCCGGAACTCCGGTTCACGCCGTCGGGAGCCGCGGTGGCCAACTTCACGGTGGCGTCCACGCCGCGCACCTTCGACCGTCAGACCAACGAGTGGAAGGACGGCGAAGCGCTGTTCTTGCGCTGCAACATCTGGCGTGACGCTGCGGAGAACGTGACCGAGAGCCTGACCAAGGGAGCCCGGGTCATCGTGCAGGGCCGCCTCAAGCAGCGGTCCTACGAAACCCGCGAGGGTGAGAAGCGCACGGTTGTGGAACTCGAGGTCGACGAGATCGGCCCCTCGCTGCGGTACGCCACCGCCAAGGTCAACAAGGCCTCGCGCGGTGGGGGCGGCGGCGGGTTCGGATCCTCCTCCGGCGGCAGCCGGGGCGGAGCGGGCCAGCAGGCGGCCGACGACCCGTGGGGCAGCGCTCCGGCGAGCAGCGGATCCTCTTTCGGCGGCGGGGACGACGAACCACCATTCTGATCGCGACGACGGTAGCCCCGTCATCGCACATTTTCTGGGAGAACACATATGGCAAACAAGAAGGGACGGAAGGTCCGCGTAGAAAAGGTCACCAAGACCAAGGCGTGCTCCTTCTGCAAAGACAAGAAGTCGCAGATCGACTACAAGGACACCGCGCTGCTGCGCCGTTACCTGTCCGACCGCGGCAAGATCCGGTCGCGTCGCGTGACCGGCAACTGCGTCCAGCACCAGCGCGACGTCGCGGTGGCCGTCAAGAACTCGCGTGAGGTGGCACTGCTGCCCTTCACCTCGACCTCGCGATAAGCGGAAGGGGAACTGACATGAAGCTCATCCTCACCGCCGCCGTCGAGAACCTCGGCGAGGCCGGCGAGACCGTCGAGGTCAAGGACGGCTACGGCCGCAACTACCTGCTGCCCCGCGGCCTGGCCATCAAGGCCACGCGCGGAGCCGAGAAGCAGGTCGAGGGCATCCGCCGCTCGCAGGAGGCCCGCGAGATCCGCGGCCTCGAGCACGCCAACGAGGTCAAGCAGGCCATCGAGGCGCTCACCGACGTGTCGCTGACCGTGAAGACACACGATTCGGGCAAGCTGTTCGGCTCGGTCACCGCAGCCGACGTCGCGGGCGCCATCAAGGCCGCCGGCGGCCCGGCCGTCGACAAGCGTGTCGTCGAACTGCCGAAGGGTCACATCAAGGCCACCGGCACGTACCCCGTTGTGGTGACCTTGCATCCCGACGTCACCGCCACCGTCGACCTGGCGGTCGTCGCGAACTGACGCTCGCCGCAATCACTGGTCGCAAAGGCCGGACGGACATGGTCCGTCCGGCCTTTGTTGTCCGTACGTCTACGTTGGGCGACTTGCCAATCGCGTAGTCCGCACAACACGAGGGACAGGCGGAACACAAGTTGCGTAGTCCGCTACGCATCACGGTTCCCGTGTGCGTTCGTAGCGTTGCTCTCACGAGTTGTTCTGTGTCGGGGCGGAATCCGGCAGGTCACATCGGGGTGCCTGCGGGGAGAGATTCGTCTACCACCGCAGGTCATTTCAACCCGGAGATGTACACCATGCCCACCATCTGCCTTCTCATCCTCGCCGCAACCCTCTGTCTCGCATTCGGGTTGTTCGGCCAGCCCTCCCTCGACTACGGCGAGCGTTCCCAACTGCTCGCCCGTGAACGCCGAAATCGGTTGCGCAACAGCGCAGTCGACGCGGCTGCTCACTGACGGCCGGAGGTATCACGATGTTTCTCGGCCAGCACATCGAACACCTTCCGGTCACCGCGATTCCCGTGCGTGACACCCAGCCGCCGTCGGCGCTTCCGACGGTCGTCGTCGGTGTCACCGATTCGGAGTCGTCGCGGTGGGCCGTCGTCTATGCCGCCCAGTGCGCCCGCGACACCGTGGCTCTGCACCTCGTCGGCGCGGTCGGCAGTACACCGATCCGCCCGAAGTACTCGCCCTCCGAAGTCATGCTGCGCACCGCCCTGCGCGACGATTCGTACCTGCTCGAGGAGCGGACAATGGTCGACGAGGTGCTGCGCTGCGCACGCGAAGCGGCACGAGCGGCGGGCGCTGTGCACGTGCACTGTGTGGTGCGCAGCGGCGACACGCACGTGGTGCTCGCCCGCGAGGCGCAGCAGCTCGGCGCCGGGGCCGTGGTGATCGGCGGCCGGCCCTCGGCGCACTGGCTAGCCCGAAAGCTCTGCGCGACAACCGATCTCCCCGTCGTTCAGGTGGCACCCGGAGCGGCATCGGCCTCGCTGGTGACCACACGGCCGCGCCGGCTCGGCGACTTGCGATTGCGACGCGCGCGGATCACCGTTCCCACAGGGGCTCCCGCGAGCTGACCCACTTTGGTGGGTCGAGCGTGCCCACATCCGGGTCGAGCGTGCCCACATCCGGGTCGAGCGTGCCCACATCCGGGTCGAGCGTGCCCACTCACCTGCGGCACGCGCGCTCTCGGGTGCGAATCACCACGGCGCGGGCGGAGCGGCCGGCAGTTGATTCCAGTACTGCAGGGGCGGCGGCAGGTATCGCGGTGCCGGGTTGCCCGCGTGCGCGGTGTCACCGGACGGGAAGTAGAACTTGTGCCACGCGGGAGTGAAGATCAGTGCGCGTTCGCCGGTGCGGCACGCCACCTGGGTGGGCGACGGCACGGTGCAGGTGACGCCTCCGACGGTGATCCGACGGCCCACGGCGAGCAGCGGCGGGCGGAATCCCGCGGCCGACCCGAACCGGTAGGTGGGGGCGTTGATCTGCCCCTGCGACGGCACCCACCACGGCCCCTGCGCGTCGTCGGTGATCGCCGCGCCGTCGACGCGGGGCGGCGCGGTGGCCGGATGCCCCTGGCAGCCGACGGAGCGAGCCGACGGGCCCAGCTGGCACATCCAGCGGCCGGTGGTGAAGAACCATCGGCCGTTGTCGGCGTAGGCCACCGATTGGTAAGGCGTGGGGTTCACCGGGGTGAACCGGGCGAGGTCGAAGGCGGCGGGCAGCGTCGGGGATCCGGGGGGAGCCGCCTGGGCCGGTGCTGACATCGTCGGCGCGATCCCGCCGGCCGCGAGAGCGGACCCGGCGATCACCGCGGCGCCGGCGCGGCGGAGTGTGCGTGCGAGTCCCGGGTTCGACACTGCGCCAGTTCAGCACATGGGGGCACGCCGCGTGGGCAGAACCGGACGATCGCGACTCCGTAGCAGCCGGGAATAAGTGAGTGCACACCCTGCGAGCAGTCGTAATGCAGATCACACCAATCGTTCACTTCAATGTTGCGGGGAAGTGGTTGCACGGTCTGAGCAACACGCCCGAGACCACCTTTAAGACGACACGCCGAGCCCAGAAAAATTTGGAGCTGTGGATAGTTTTCACACCGCCTGAACTGCGGATTCGCGATTACGCACAAGCTGACTCCTCACGTTGTCCACATCCACTGCACAAGCCCTCGTGCGAAGACGGCGCCGCGTCCACAGCTCGTCCACAGGTTGGCGCACAAGTGGGTTTGAGTGGACGTTCGTCACCTCCTAATGTCGTCCTGCAGTGCCACCGGGTAGCAACAGGTTCAGCCACCGAGCCGATTGTCGGAGCCCGCGAGTACTACCGGAATCACCACCTCGTCGCCCGGCCGGCGACGCCTGGGTGGAGATCTCCACTAACGCCGTGTCGACGGTGCTGACGGTTGGGGATATCGGTCGTCAGCGATCGATGGATCGAGAGGCGGGGAGACGTGGCAGTTGTGGATGATCGCGGCCGTGGCGGGTCGCGCGACACCAGTGGTGCCGAGCCGTTGCCCGATGTTCCCGCGGAGGAGTTCGGTCGCCAGCCCCCGCAGGACATGGCCGCCGAGCAGTCGGTGCTCGGCGGCATGATGCTGTCCAAGGACGCCATCGCCGACGTCATCGAGAAGATCCGGTCCAACGACTTCTACCGGCCGGCGCACCAGGCCGTCTACGACGCCATCCTGGAGCTCTATGGCCGCGGTGAGCCCGCCGACGCGGTGACCGTCGCCGCGGAGCTCGAGCGGGCCGGGGAGCTGCGCCGGGTGGGCGGGGCGCCGTATCTGCACACCCTGATCTCCACGGTGCCCACTGCCGCCAATGCCGGCTACTACGCCGAGATCGTGGCCGAGCGCGCGATCCTGCGGCGGCTGGTGGAGGCCGGGACACGCATCGTGCAGTTCGGCTACTCCGGGGCCGACGGCCAGGACGTGGCCGAGGTGGTCGATCGTGCGCAGGCCGAGGTGTACGAGGTCACCGAGCGCCGCACCGCCGAAGACTACGTTCCGCTCGAAGAGCTGCTGCAGCCGACGATGGACGAGATCGATTCGATCGCGTCGCGTGGCGGGATCTCGCTGGGCGTGCCCACCGGGTTCGCCGATCTGGACAAGGTGACCAACGGACTGCATCCCGGTCAGATGATCATCGTGGCCGCGCGGCCCGGTGTCGGGAAGGCGCTCGCCCTCGACACCCCGCTGCCCACGCCCGGCGGGTGGACCACGATGGGCCGGGTGTCGGTGGGTGACCGGCTGCTCGATGCGCAAGGTCGGCCCACCACGGTGGTCGCCGCAACCGACGTCCTCACCGACCGCCCGTGCTACGAGGTGGAGTTCAACGACGGCGCGGTGCTGGTGGCCGACGAGGAGCATCAATGGGTGGCCGACGTGGACGCCGAGCAGCGCCTGCTGACCACGCGCGAGCTGCGCACCTACGTGGGCTGCGCGGTGGTGCGCAACACCAAGCCATTGGAGTTGCCGCGCAAGCATTTTGCCTACGGTCCGTACACGGTGGCCGCGTTGGCGGGGATGGCGTTCGACGATCCGGAGATCGCGATGCGCATCGACGCCGAGGGGCCGGTGGATGCGATGACGGTGATGGCCGACCTCGGTGGACGCATTCCCTACGAGTACCTGCGGGGTTCGATCGCGCAGCGTCGGGCACTGCTCGCGGGGTTGCTCGATGCGCGCGCCAGCGTCGACGAGGACGGGTGGATCATCGTGCCGGCGGCCACCCGCCACATGACCGAGGTGGTGGCCGATCTGGTGGCGGGTCTGGGCTACAACTACAAGCGGTCGGCCACCGGCTGGCTGCGGGTGGATGCCGACGACGACGTGTTCACCGTTCATCACAAGGCGGTGCGGCACAAGGAACTTCGCGGTCGGGCCGGGGTGCGCCGCGTGGTGGCGGTGCGCGCGGTGCGCAGCGTGCCGGTGCGGTGTGTGCAGGTGGACAACCCCGAGTGCCTGTATCTGGCCGGTGAGGCGATGGTGCCCACGCACAATTCGACGCTGGCCATGGACTTCCTGCGGTCGTGCGCCATCGGCCACCAGATGACCGCGGCCATGTTCTCGCTGGAGATGAGCAAGACCGAGATCGTGATGCGCCTGCTGTCGGCGGAGGCCAAGATCAAACTCGGCGACATGCGCGGCGGTTCGATGAGCGACGACGACTGGACGCGGCTGGCGCGGCGGATGGGGGAGATCTCCGAGGCGCCGCTGTTCATCGACGACTCGCCCAACCTCACGATGATGGAAATCCGCGCCAAGGCGCGCCGACTCAAACAGCGCCACGACCTCAAACTCGTTGTGGTGGACTACATGCAGCTGATGACGTCGGGCAAGAAGGTGGAGTCCCGGCAGCAGGAGGTGTCGGAATTCAGCCGCCAATTGAAGCTGCTCGCAAAGGAACTCGAGGTTCCTGTGGTCGCGATCAGCCAGCTCAACCGCGGGCCGGAGCAGCGCACCGACAAGAAGCCACAGGTGTCGGATCTCCGCGAGTCGGGATCGCTTGAACAAGATGCGGATATGGTTATATTGTTGCACCGCCCGGACGCTTTCGAGCGCGACGACCCACGCGCGGGTGAGGCCGACATCATTTTGGGCAAGCACCGCAACGGACCGACGGCCACGATAACCGTTGCGCACCAACTGCATTTGTCCCGCTTCGTGGATATGGCGCGGGGGTAGTTGGGTGGTGGCGGTAGTGTAGGTGTTCGTGGCTACGGGCTCGACCCGCGCGCTTGCTCGCTGTGGTTGCCGGGATCCGCGTCAGCCTGCGGAGCCTTCAGCAGTAGAACGACGTCGGCATTGACCCCTCCATAGGTCGGGTCGAGATACGGCAATCGGCGTTCGCAATTCTCGCGCTTGCTGATCCGCCACACCAAGCGATTGAGCTCGACGACGTTCGACTCTTTCTGTGCCAAGCGAACTCGAAGCTCACGGAGCGCATCGGCGCGGAGAGTTCCTGGGGCATTGGGAATCTCGAGGCCATTCACCCTCGCGGATTCTACGGAATTGTGGAGCGTGGTGGGGATTCCTGGCCAGGTCATTCCGCAATTGCAAGGTAGCCGTCGTAGATCTCAATTGGACCAATTTCTCGACATAGCGAGAGCCCTCTCGACGATGTATGGGTTGTGCGCGACCCGTTGAGCCGAGGGTCCGAGGCGACACAGGCGAAGCGCGGAGGTAGCTGCTGCGCGGGTGATCCTCGTGTCGTCGAGGAGGCGCTCCAAAGCGTCGAGTGACTCGCCGTGGACGGTAACCGTCCCAGGGCCGAACTCGCTGTAATCGGCCGGGGACAACGCGGCCCCAGGGTGGTGACGCAGCAGTCTGACCACTCCGAAATCGTCAGCGACCTGGGCCTCGATCTCGTTGGCCTGAAGGTATCCAATGACCCGCTGTGACCAATCTTCGCGCAGGATCGTCAGTGACTCTGTCCGGGAAATCGACAAGCAAACGATCACCGAGTACGTCGACTCTTTGGTCCCGTGTTTGGAGTTGGGAAGGCAGCTGATCGCCCAGCTCCGAAACTCGGTCAGGGCGGGAAACGGAACGCAACGAAGCAAATACGCTCTGACGATGCGAATGACCTGGCTCGCCTCGGGAAGTGCCATGAAGCGGTCCAACCTGGCTTTCGCACCGCCGAAGTCGGAGGTTTTGAACGGCTGCAGGGGAGTCTTGTCGGTTGAGTTGACCTGGTCCGGATGAGCGAACCACCGGGCGATCGTCTCGTCGGCGGATGCGCCGGAGAACAGAGCAGTGAACTCGGGCGAGGGATCGATGGGGTTGGCCATTTCGCGGAAGTTACGTGCGACGAGCTCGTTCTTCTGTGCGTCATGGATGAGCGTGCGCTCGGCGTTGAGTAGCTGCTGCTTCCGAGCTTTGCTCTGCCGGGGCAAGGCTGCGGCGGTCGGGTCGTAGCGGAGGTAGTACGCCTCGATTTGCCCTGCGTAAGTCTTCTCATGCGCGGCGAACCGTGTCGCGAAGTTTACGGTTTCACCGACGTAACAGCTGCCGTCCGTGAAGGCGAGGACGTAGTGGCCAACCGGGCTGTTGTCGGCGATGGCGCTCGACACTTGCGCCCGGGTCGCCCACGGCCCGGTCATGTGATGGTCTCTTACCCAAGCTGAAAGGCGAGCTTTCCGGGCTGCGACTTCGTCGTCAGTGAGATCAGCGACCGCGCTGTATGGGTCGGACGGTAGGTTTGTGGCAGGTGTCAATCCTCCATGAGAGTGCCAATTGGGTTCGGCAGCAACAGCATCTGGCATCAACCACGTCGGAGCGATTGCAAGTGCAAGGCCCAACAGTTCATCGAAGTCTATGGGCGCGGTGACTCCGTCCGACCCGAGAACTCCAGATACGGTGTCATCGAGTGTGAACTGTGCCGTGTCGCTGTTGAGAAGAGCGATGGTCACCGGTGAGGCGGTCCGTAGGCCTCGATATTTCCAGGCGAGCTCCACCAGGGAGGAATCCCAAGCCGCCGGCGGTGTAGCGGTGATGAGTACGCGATCAGCCTCGGCGGTCGCGTTGATCCGCCACCCCAAGCTGAGGAGCGCATACACAAGATTCAGCGGGGTCGGCTCGGACAGATCCGCGTCGCCGCGGACTGGCAGCGCGACACCCACCTGTACCCAGCCCTCAGTGTCATCCCATACTGCAACGGGCTCATCGCGTCCGGTGCAACGGATTTGCAGCCTGCTCTCCTCGGTGCCCATCCATGCCGCGAGCGAGCTGCCCGGCGTGAGCGATTCAATCAAAGCCGGGGTGCTCGGATCGTCGGTATAGAGAACCGCCTCGTCCAGGACGTCGAGATCCTCGAGAAGATCGCTGGGGTCGATCTCCTCGATTTCATCATTGTCGGCTTGTCCATTCATGACGTGTCGATTTCCTCGCTGTCGTACTTCGCGCTGCGTCGTATGCCGGAGAGTCTCGCATGGGCATCTGACCTGACTTTTATCACCGAATCGGACATAGTAGACGCGTAGCGCGCTGACCTGGGGTGTTGTGTGGTTGGGCGGGTGGATTTGCGCACTAAGTG
>NZ_JBSFQI010000024.1:0-39087 GCF_053588635.1 Gordonia sp. NPDC003425
CGGATTCCGCAACCTCGGCCACTACATCTTGCGGTCACTCATCCACTCCGGCGGCCTGGCACAACACCTCGATGCACTCTGAATCCGGAAGAGCCCGCTAACCGTCGGTCGGCCCCGTCGGCTTGTGTGCGCAGAATATCGCGGTACCCGGGAAGTACTGTCCGCGAAGCGGACTCCACTGTCCCCACTCACGGTCGAGGTCGTCGGGCCATTCGGGCTCCACGATATCGTCGAGAATCATTCCGGCGGAACGGATCTCACGAACGCGATCGCCGATGGTGCGGTGATGCTCCACGTAGGTGACGGTTCCGTCGTCGTTCACCTCGGAATACGGCGTGCGGGTGAAGTACGGGATTGCGACGGTGAGACCGGCGGGTCCCGGGTCGTCGGGGAAGATCCAGCGCATCGGGTGATTGATCGAGAACACCCACCTGCCGCCCGGCCGCAGCACACGTGCCACCTCGCGCATCACGCGCGCCGAATCGGCGACGAACGGGATGGCACCGAACGACGAGAACGCCGTGTCGAAGGACGCGTCGGCGAAGGGCAACGCTTCGGCGGTGGCCTGGACCAGTGGTACCCGGGCTTCACCGAGGCGATCCATCACACCGACACCATGCGCGAGCATCCCATGCGAAAGGTCCAGGCCGATCACCTCGGCGCCGCGGGCGCGAAGCCACCGCGCACACGGTGCCGACCCGCAGCCCACCTCGAGCACGTCGCGTCCCGTCACATCGCCGAGCAGGCCGGCCTCGGCTTCACTCAAGCGTTCCGGACACCACAGGAAGTCACCCCCGGGGACGTCCTCACCGAGGTAGTCCCGGTGGATGCGGTGGTACTCGACCGTCTCACCGTCCCAGAAGCGACGATTGGCGCGTTCGCTGGTCGAGGAGTCGATGTCGCCGAGCAGGCGTGGTGGCGTGGTGGACGGAGCCGGATCGTCCGTGGGGTCGGTCATCAGCACTCCCGTCCGGCCAGCAGGTGATCGGTACGGGTGTCGCTGTCCCAGCGCCGAAGCGCCGCGAACCGTCCGTCGAGCGCAGGTAGGTTCCCGAGGGCAGCGATGGCTTCTCCGATACGTTCGGTGGCGACACGCCTGGCCAGGGTCACATGTGGAGTCCAGTGTCCGGGTCGGCAGTGTGGCAACAGTGATGGTGTGCCGTCGGTATCCGCGACGTGGCCCGCGGCGAGTCGCACCACCTGAGCGTGCGTGGCGAGCAGTTCGGTCGACGGCACCACGAGTCGCGCGAGAGTTCGGGTGCGGCCGGTTCCGAAGACGATCGGTGCGCCGACGACGGCGGTGAACGGTAGCCGCAGCGCGACCGTCGCGAGCGCTGCGTCGATGCCCGGGTCGATGCGGTGAGCCGCGACGAGCGTGACGTGCGGGCGGTTGGTCGCCGAGTCGACGGTCGCCTGACTGGGAAGACCGGCGTCCCGGAGGAGGTCCCACTGCCGCCGAATCTGCAGGTCGGTCGCCTCATCGAGCAGGAGTTCCACCGAGTGCGCCACGGCGTCCAGTGTGACAGCGGGGCCGCCCGGACAGGTATTTGCCCAGCACAACGCGGGTGGAGTAGGCTTGACAAAGCGCGTGAGCTCGTTGTCGCGCGGTTCAGCATGCCTTCACCTTGGCGTCACCGGAGTGTGGTGCCCTGGGTGAACACCTTGTCGAGCGTCTCCGACGCCCGTCGCGGGTGTTCGCGGACATGCCGTCCCAACCACGAAGAACTGTACCTACTACATACCTGTCCGGAGCAACTCAACATATGTCGTCCCCCACGATCACCTCGCCGCAAGTAGCCGTCAATGACATCGGCTCGGCCGAGGACTTTCTCGCCGCCATCGACTCCACGATCAAGTACTTCAACGATGGCGACATCGTGGAAGGGACGATCGTCAAGGTCGACCGCGACGAGGTTCTGCTCGACATCGGTTACAAGACCGAAGGCGTGATCCCTTCCCGTGAACTGTCGATCAAGCACGACGTCGATCCTTCCGAGGTCGTCAACGTCGGTGACGAGGTCGAAGCCCTGGTCCTCACCAAGGAGGACAAGGAAGGCCGCCTGATCCTGTCCAAGAAGCGGGCTCAGTACGAGCGCGCCTGGGGCACCATCGAAGAACTCAAGGAGAAGGACGAGGCCGTCAAGGGCACCGTCATCGAGGTCGTCAAGGGCGGCCTGATCCTCGACATCGGCCTGCGCGGCTTCCTCCCGGCGTCGCTGGTGGAGATGCGCCGCGTCCGCGATCTGCAGCCGTACATCGGCAAGGAGATCGAGGCCAAGATCATCGAGCTCGACAAGAACCGCAACAACGTGGTGCTCTCGCGCCGCGCCTGGCTGGAGCAGACCCAGTCGGAGGTTCGCAGCGAGTTCCTGCATCAGTTGCAGAAGGGACAGGTCCGCAAGGGCGTCGTCTCGTCGATCGTCAACTTCGGTGCGTTCGTCGATCTCGGCGGCGTCGACGGCCTGGTCCACGTGTCCGAGCTGTCGTGGAAGCACATCGATCATCCGTCCGAGGTCGTCACCGTGGGCGACGAGGTCACCGTCGAGGTGCTCGACGTCGATCTCGACCGTGAGCGCGTCTCGCTCTCGCTCAAGGCCACCCAGGAAGACCCGTGGCGTCAGTTCGCCCGCACCCACGCGATCGGTCAGATCGTGCCGGGCAAGGTCACCAAGCTGGTTCCGTTCGGTGCGTTCGTCCGCGTCGACGACGGCATCGAGGGCCTCGTGCACATCTCGGAGCTGGCCGAGCGCCACGTCGAGGTGCCCGATCAGGTTGTCTCCGTCGGCGACGACGCGATGGTCAAGGTCATCGACATCGATCTCGAGCGTCGTCGCATCTCGCTGAGCCTCAAGCAGGCCAACGAGGACTACACCGAGGAGTTCGACCCGTCGAAGTACGGAATGGCCGACAGCTACGACGAGCAGGGCAACTACATCTTCCCCGAGGGCTTCGACGCCGAGACCAACGAATGGCTCGAAGGCTTCGAGAAGCAGCGTGAGGCATGGGAGGCCCGGTACGCCGAGGCCGAGCGTCGCCACAAGATGCACACCGCCCAGATCGAGAAGTTCGCCGCGGCGGCCGCCGAGGCGGAGAAGGCCCCGTCGGACTACTCGTCGGCATCGGAGAACCGCGGTGGCGGTTCTACCTCGTCGTCCAGCGCACCGTCGACCGGCGGTTCGCTGGCCAGCGACGAGCAGCTCGCCGCGCTGCGTGAGAAGCTGTCGGGCAACGCCTGATCGCTTGACGCAGCTGGTGCGCTGAACAACTCACCACCGCCAGACCCCCTCCCGCATTCCGGGAGGGGGTCTCGGCGTTGTGGCGGCATTTGCCAAACTGGAACGATGATCAGGCTGGGACTGTCCGGCGGCATCGGGGCCGGCAAATCGACGGTGGCGACGACCTTCGTGGAGCGCGGTGGCTACCACATCGACGCCGACAAGATCGCCCGCGAGGTGGTGAAACCCGGCACTCCCGGGTTGGCCGCACTCGTCGAAGCGTTCGGTGACGACATCCTCGCCGAGGACGGCTCGCTCGACCGGCCGGCACTGGCGGCAAAGGCATTCGTCGACGACGAGAGCCGCGCAACCCTGAACTCCATCACGCATCCGCTCGTCGGTGCGCGCACCCAGGAGTTGCTCGAGCAGGCACCCGCCGATGCGATTGTGGTGCAGGACATCCCGCTGCTCGTCGAAGGCAACATGGCGCCGTTCTTCCACCTTGTCGTCATCGTCGGCGCCGACGAGGAACTGCGCGTCACACGGCTCACCGAGCTGCGCGGCATGCCCGAGGACGACGCCAGAGCACGCATCCGGGCGCAGGCCACCGATGAGCAGCGACGCGCGGTCGCCGACGTCTGGCTCGACAACTCGGGGACACCGGACCAACTGGCTGATGCAGCGGCCGCGTTGTGGAACGACAGGCTTGTTCCCTACGAGGCGAACGTGCGCTCCCGCACCGTGGCACCCGGCCCGGTGGTCCTCGCCGACCCCGATCCCGCCTGGGCTGAGTTGGGCTCGCGGCTGGTGAACCGATTGTGGGCGCTGGTCGGGGACAAGGCGTCGGCCATCGACCACATCGGTTCTACCGCCGTCCCCGGACTCGCCGCGAAACCCACGATCGACATCCAGGTGACCGTCGCCGATCTCGACGTCGCCGACGCCCTGTCCGACACACTGGCCGACGGTGGATTCCCCCGGATGCCGGGAATCGAGGGCGACAACCCCAAACCCGATCCCGCGACCGGATCGGTGGATGCGGGCGCCTGGGGTAAGCGGCTCCACGGCGCTGCCGACCCGGGCCGTCCGGTGAACGTGCACCTGCGGGCCGCGGGTTCGCCCGGCCAGCGATTCGCCATCGACTTCCGCGACTGGCTCCGCGCCGACGCCGCAGCGCGGGAGGAGTACACCGCGATCAAACGCGCGGCATTCGACGGTGCCGACGGCGACTCCGAAGCGTACGTGGCCGCGAAGGAACCGTGGTTCGACGAGGTGTATCCGCGGATCGCGGCCTGGCGTGGATCGTTCGGACGACAAGAGTCCTGAAATCGGGTTGAACAGCACTTTTCGTGCCTGCTCCTGATCTAGCCTCGCATCAACGGGCGCACCGCGCGCCTACGGTCGACGATGAGGAGAGCACGGATGACAGGCATCAACAACCCCACCCGCGCCACACGGATTCTGGCGGGCGGCATCGCGGTACTCGGCGCAGCGGCGCTCGGTGTCGGCACTGCGGCGCCGGCTTCGGCCACCGTCACCAGTGCCAAGATCCAGAATTCGGCGTTGTTCGGGTCGCAGGACGGCAAGTACGGTGTCGGATGCGGCTACGGGGTGGTCGCCGAGGTCACCGGCACCGAGAACGTGATCTTCAAGGCCAACGGCGCCCAGTTCGCGTCGGAAAAGCCCAACGGCGGCAAGGCCACCGGATTCTGGGTTCCGACGGCGACAGGGAAATACACCATCACGGTGACTCAGGGCAACGAGTACACCGTCGGCACCTTCACTGTGCAGCAGGGTTTCTACACCGGTAGTTCGTGCGTGGTCTTCTGACCTGACCCGCGCCGCTACGCGATGCGTCAGCCCACCGGCCCCTCGCGAAACGACACCTCACCGCCGACGGCCGCATCGAGCCAGGACTGTGCGTCGTGACCGTGCTCGGCGGCCCCGACCAGAGCACGCGCGGCGATCGCGACGGCCTCCTGGCAGTCGGTGGTGCTCATCAGCCCCGCGGCGTGCGCCTCGAACAATTCGTCCACGTCGATCATCTCGAGGGGCGTTCCGGGCACATCGACGAGGTCGAGGTACCAGTCGGTGGCATGCCAGCGCCCGTGCTCGTCGGGGCCGTTGAACCGGCCGACGTCGAGGTAGAGGCGCTGTCCCGGCCGGTGCCCGGGCACGAAGTGAAAGATGTTGGCCCGCAGACCGCATCCGGGCAGTAGCCACGATTCCAGGTAGAAGAACCGCGGATGGTCGGGGGTGGGGCGCGCCATGTACAGCCCGAAGCCGGTCTCCCGGTACTCGTCGACCTCGCGGACAAAGCCCTTGTTGTCGGTGTTCGTCATGGCCGGGACGTCGAAGACCTCGCGTTTGGGCGGGTGAATCATGCGATGAGGGTACCGGCCGGCTCACCGGAACATTCCTGTCACACCCCGCGTCTACCCTGGCGATATGGCATTTGCTACCGAGCACCCGGTTCTTGCGCACTCCGAGCACCGGCCCGTGGGCGCTATCGAACGCTCCGAGGCGGCGTTCGAAGTCGTCAGCGAGTACGAGCCCGCCGGTGACCAGCCCGCCGCCATCGACGACCTCGAGCGCCGGATCACGGCCGGCGAGAAGGACATCGTCCTGCTCGGCGCCACCGGGACGGGAAAATCGGCCACCACGGCGTGGCTCATCGAGCGGGTGCAGCGCCCCACGCTGGTGATGGCGCCCAACAAGACCCTCGCCGCGCAGCTCGCGAACGAACTGCGCGACATGTTGCCGAACAACGCGGTCGAGTACTTCGTCTCGTATTACGACTACTACCAACCCGAGGCGTACATCGCGCAGACCGACACCTATATCGAGAAGGACTCGTCGATCAACGACGACGTCGAGCGGCTGCGTCACTCGGCCACGTCGAGCCTCCTGTCGCGCCGGGACGTGGTGGTGGTCGCGTCGGTCTCGTGCATCTACGGTCTGGGTACCCCGCAGTCGTACCTCGACCGGTCCGTCGAGGTCGAGGTGGGGGAGGAGATCGACCGTGACGCACTGCTGCGGCTGCTGGTGGACGTGCAGTACACCCGCAACGATCATTCCTTCACCCGCGGCAGCTTCCGGGTGCGCGGCGACACCGTCGAGATCATCCCGTCCTACGAAGAACTCGCGGTGCGCATCGAATTCTTCGGTGACGAGGTGGAGGCGCTGTATTACCTGCATCCGCTGACCGGAGACGTGATCAAGCAGGTCGACTCGCTGCGGATCTTTCCCGCCACCCACTACGTCGCCGGACCCGAGCGTATGGAGAAGGCGATGTCGAGCATCGAGCGTGAACTCGAGGAGCGTCTCGCCGATCTCGAGGCCAAGGGCAAACTGCTCGAGGCCCAACGCCTGCGGATGCGTACCAGCTACGACCTGGAGATGATGCGTCAGGTCGGCTTCTGCTCCGGTATCGAGAACTACTCACGCCACATCGACGGACGGCCCGCAGGTAGTGCGCCGGCCACCCTCATCGACTACTTCCCCGAGGACTTCCTGCTCGTCATCGACGAATCCCACGTCACGGTGCCCCAGATCGGCGGCATGTACGAGGGTGACATGTCCCGCAAACGGAACCTGGTCGACTACGGTTTCCGGCTGCCCTCGGCCGTCGACAACCGACCGCTCACCTGGGACGAGTTCGTCGACCGCATCGGGCAGACGGTGTACCTGTCGGCCACACCGGGCCCCTATGAACTCGGTCAGTCCAACGGCGAATTCGTCGAACAGGTGATCCGGCCCACCGGTCTCGTCGATCCCGAGGTCGTCGTCAAACCCACGAAGGGCCAGATCGACGATCTCGTTCACGAGATCCGGGAGCGCACCGAACGCGACGAACGTGTGCTGGTGACCACGCTGACCAAGAAGATGGCCGAGGATCTCACCGATTACCTACTCGAACTCGGCATCCGGGTGCGTTACCTGCATTCCGAGGTGGACACGCTGCGTCGGGTGGAACTGTTGCGGCAGTTGCGATCTGGCGAGTACGACGTGCTGGTGGGCATCAACCTCCTGCGCGAGGGACTCGACCTGCCCGAAGTCTCGCTGGTGGCGATCCTCGACGCGGACAAGGAGGGTTTCCTCCGGTCCACCACCTCGCTGATCCAGACCATCGGCCGGGCCGCGCGCAACGTGTCCGGTGAGGTTCACATGTATGCCGATACGGTCACCGAGTCGATGCGTAACGCCATCGACGAGACCGAGCGCCGGCGCGCCAAGCAGGTTGCCTACAACAAGGAGAAGGGCATCGACCCGCAGCCGTTGCGCAAGAAGATCGCCGACATCCTCGACCAGGTCTACCGAGAGGCGGAGGACGCACCGGTCGAGGTCGGCGGGTCCGGACGCAACGCGAGTCGTGGGCGCCGCGCCCAGGGTGAAGTGTCGAAGTCGCGGTCGGCGAGCGCCGGAGTCATCGAGAAGCGGGATGTGTCGGCCATGCCGCGCGCCGAACTCGCCGATCTCGTCGCGCAACTCACCGACCAGATGATGAACGCGGCACGCGATTTGCAGTTCGAACTCGCCGGGCGCCTCCGCGACGAAATCGCGGATCTGAAGAAGGAATTGCGCGGCATGGACGCCGCAGGGATCAAGTGACACGGCCGGATCAGCGGACAAATCGGCCGCTGCGCACTATTCTGCCGAGGCAGGGATCCCTGGATTGTGGGGGGATGACGGTTGCGCAAGGGGCGTGAACCGGCCAACTAGCGGAGGGTAGGGATGAGCGCATACCAGACGGTCGTGGTGGGCACCGACGGCTCGGAGTCGTCGTTGAAGGCGGTGGAACGTGCCGGCGCGATCGCAGGGGAGTCGGCGAAACTCGTGATCGCCTGCGCGTACTTTCCCAACGACCGGAGTTCCGGTGGTGCCGCCGACATCCTCAAGGACGAGGCCTACCAGGTGACGGGTACATCGCCGACCGACGAGATCCTCCGCTCCGCCAGGGAGCGGGCCAAGCGTGCCGGTGCCGCCAACATCGTGCCGCGTGCGGTCAAAGGGGCGCCGGTGGATGCCTTGCTGCAACTGGTCGTCGACGTGCAGGCCGATCTCCTCGTCGTCGGCAATCGCGGACTCAACTCGATCGCCGGACGTCTACTCGGGTCGGTGCCCGCCGACGTCGCCCGCAAGTCTGCGTGCGATGTCCTGATCGTTCACACCACGTAGCCGTCGCCGGCTAAGCCTCCAGATCGGCCAGTTCGACCGGAAGCTGCTTGGCGTGCACCACGATCAGGCGTTGGGTGCTTCTCGTCAGGGCCACATAGAGGTCGCTGTAACCCCTGGGTGACTGCTCGATGATGGCCGCGGGTTCGACGACGACCGTGGTATCGAACTCAAGGCCCTTGCAGGTGGTCACCGTGTGCAGGCGGGGCCGCGAGTCGCCATCGAGTTCGTCGACGGCGCGCTGTGTTTCGGTGAACAGTTCGTCGGGGACCACGATGCCGGTCAGGCCCGTGAGACCGGGATCGGTCGCCGCCGCGAGCGCCGTCGACACCAGGGACGGACGGTCCGAGCGCACGGAGACCGGTTCCATTCCGTTGTCGCGCAATGATGTCGGTGCGGTCAGTGTGGGCCCGACCTGTCGCAGCACCCGCGCCGCGTACGCCATGATCTCGCCGGGGGTGCGGTAGTTGACGGTGAGCTCGCGCAGATGCCACCGGTTGGCCACGTACGGCTCGAGGACCTCGCCCCACGACGTGGTGCCTGCCAGGTCGCCCGTCTGGGCGGTGTCGCCGATGATCGTCATCCAGCGATTCGGTATGCGCCGCATCACCATTCGCCACGCCATCGCCGACAGCTCCTGGGCCTCGTCGACGATCACGTGGCCGAATGTCCAGCTACGGTCACTGAAGGCGCGTTCGGCGGTCGTACTGCGCCGCACCTCGCTCTGCCGGGCCGCCAGCTGTTCGGCATCGATCAGGTCGTAGGCCATGAGGATCTCGGGATCGAGCTCGTCCTCGAGATCCTGTGGAGCCGAACCGGTCAGGATGTCGAGGGCATCCTGCGCCTCGGCGAGCTGACGTCGCCAGCGCTCCCGCTCGGCACGCTCGGCCTCGTCGGTGCCGTATCCGATCAGTTCGGCGAGTTCGTCGAGCAGCGGGATGTCAGCAGGTGTCAGATCGGCGTCGGCGGGTGCGGGCCGCGCCGGGCGGTGGAGTTCTGCCCGGTCGGCGTCCGACCATCCGGGAGTGGCCTTGCGCAGGGCCGACGCGTCGGCGTACAGGCTGCGCAGCACATCCTGCGGCATCAGGGTGGGCCAGAAGCGGAGGACCTGCTCGCGGATGTCGGGGTCGCGCGCCATGTCGTCGCGAATGTCGGCGATATCGGTGGAGCTGAGCAGCTGCGAACCATCGAGGAGACTCGAGCCGATCGTGGTGGCGTGACGCACGGCAAGAGCATCGAGTGCGGCGCGCACGAACACCGGCTGCGCCTGATTGTGCGCGCGCCGTGATCCGCGTGCCGCTGATCGCGCCGACTTGACCAGCGCACTGTCGATCTCGACCCGGTAGCCGTCGAAGTCGATCGGAACCGCGGCCGACGGCAGCGACTCGTATCCGCGTACCGCACGTTTGAGCACGTCGAGCATCCGCAGGTTGCCCTTGATCTCGCGGGTACGGCGCGATTCGTCCGCCCCGGCGCGCACCCCGGGATACAGTTCGCCGATCGTTGCGAGCAACACGTCGGATTCGCCGAGCGAGGGAAGCACCTGCCCGATGTAGTCGAGGAAGTCGTTGTTGGGTCCGATGATGAGAACTCCGCTGCGCGAGAGGATGTCGCGGTGCGTGTAGAGCAGGTAGGCGGCACGATGCAGTGCCACCGCGGTCTTGCCGGTGCCGGGACCGCCCTGGATCACGGTGACCCCGCGATGGGGCGATCTGATGATCAGGTCCTGCTCGCGTTGAATCGTCTCCACGATGTCGGTCATCTCACCGGTGCGGGCGGCATCGAGCGCAGCGACCAGGGCGGACTCGTTGACCACATCCCCATGGCCGAAGTCGTCCACGGAACCCTCACCGGCGGTGAGGAATTCGTCGTTGACCGCACGTACCCGGCGGTTGCGGGTACGAATGTGCCGCCGGCGGACCACGTGCTCGGGGCTCGCGGGCGTCGCCAGGTAGAACGCACGCGAAAGGGGTGCGCGCCAGTCCAGCAGCAGCGTGGTGTCATCGCGGTCGTCGTCGAGAATGCCGATGCGGCCGATCCGCCGGACCTCGCCATCGTCGAGATCGAGCCGCCCGAAGTACAGATTGTGTTCGGCGGCATCGAACTTGGCGAGGTCGTCGACGTACATGCGTTCGTACGACTCGCGTTCGGAGAGCGCTTGCGGGGTGCCGTCGGATTCGCGGAGCGTGTCGGAGAGGCGGCGCCGGGTGTTCGCGCGCATCCGGTCGAGGCGGGCGTACACGCGGTCGAGGTGGTCCTGTTCGTCGTCCGTGCGGGTTTCCGGACGGGCCGAGGGCGAACTCACGACGTGCGCACCCCCGCCCGGCCGCTGCGCGGCGATTCGCTGAGACCGTCGTCGACGACGAGACCGGCCGTGCGCAGGCGCTCGGTCAGCTCTCTCGCGCAACGCGGTTCTGCCAGGCGGGCACAGACCCGCTCGACCGGTTCGTGCAGTGCCGGATCGGCGAGCCGGTCACCGAGCCACGCGAGCATCTCGGCCTGCGAACCCAGCGGCACCGGGCGTGGTCCGCCGAGCACGCCGTGGCGGGAGACGTAGACGTCGAAGTGATCGGGTAGGGCTTCGTCGAGATCGGAGTTCAGGGGATGCTCGGTGGTTCTCAGCGGTATTCGTTGATAGTTCGGTTCGGTCGAGTCGAGCGCGGCGAGTTGCTCGTCGTCGACCCAGATCGCGGTCGCCGAGGTGACGGCACCCGCTTCGAAGAAGGGTGCGGCAGGCAGATACCCGCGGCGGGAAACGTGGGCCGAGTGGCCGATCCCCAGGTGGCCGACGGTGACCCGCTGCAGATCCGGCAAATGAGATGAAACGTGAGCAAGCTTGGTGCGCAACACGTTCGGTGATGCATTGGAACCGACGGTCACCATCAGGGTCATGCCGGTGGTCGCCGACGGTCCCGTCGACCACTCGTCGTGGTCGACGGTCCACGGGTAGTGGTGCGCCGGGAAACTCGCGGACCCAGCCGGTTGCACCCCAACAGATTCGGTCCGCGAAGACATCCCCGAGGTCAGGACCGCGCCTTGCGCCAGCGACGGCGGCCGTCGTCGGCCACCGCTTCGGCCTTGTCTGTCGCGGTGGCCGCGAACTCGCGTGCGGATTCGGCGAGTTCGGGTGCGCGCTCACTGACGAGCTCGGCGAGCTCGGCGGAGCGCTGGCGGGCGAGTTCGGCCAGTTCGGTGGACCGCTCACCGATCAGTTCGGCGAATTCGGTGGACCGCTCGCGAGCGGCTTCGGCCAGCTCGGGGGCGCGATCGCGGACGCGTTCGGCGACCTCCGCGGAGCGTTCCCGTGCGGCCTCGGCGAGCTCAGGGGCGCGGTCGCGGATCTTGTCGGCGGTCTCGGTGGAGAACTCTCCGACGACGTGTGCCGCCTCGCCGGACTTCTCGCCGAGCGCGGATGCCGACTCCTGGGCGTGCTCACGGAACGTGTCCCATGCCGTGGCACCGGCCTTCGCGCCGATCGGGAGCGCCGCCACGAGTGCGTCGGCCTTCTTCCGACCCCGCCACGCCAGCGACGGCTTGCCCTCGGTGTCGGCGGCGGCGATGAGCAGTCCGCCGAGCAGGCTGACGTTCTTCATGAACTGGGTGCGCTGCAACTTCTTCGTGGCGGGGTCGGTCTCTGCCCAGAACGCGTGACCGGCAACCGTCGTCGGAATCAGCGACCCGGCAAGCACCGCCGAGGCCACCCGGGGGAATTTGCCGGTGGCCAGCAAGATGCCTCCACCCACCTGCACCGCCCCGTTGATGCGGACCAGGGTGACCGGATCAGTGGGAACGCTGGAGGTGACCTCGTCGGGCAACACCGCGACGGTCGTGTCCACCAGTCCCTGCGCCATTTCGGCACGTGGCTGCGGGTGGCGCAGCGCGTCGACGCCGGAATAGACGAAGACGGTGGCGAGCATCGGTCGGGCGATACGGCGGAGAATCATCTTGTAACACGGTCCCTTCGTTGGTGGCTGTGCAGCAGTGGGTGGCTCGGTGAGTCGGACTCGTCGTGTGTCGGGTGGCACTGGTCTCGGCGCTCTTTCGAGGTTACCCGCCGGGGCGGCCGACCGGATCGCCGTCACCACCCACGTTCACGCCACTCCGGCAGCGCCGGGCGTTCTGCGCCCAGTGTGGTGTCCTTGCCATGTCCGGGATAGACGACGGTCGAATCCGGAAACCGGTCGAAGATCTTGGTGCTGACTCCGTCGATCAGGGTCGTGAAGTCCTCGGGACGCCACGTTTTGCCCACCCCGCCGGGAAACAGCGAGTCCCCGGAGAACAGGTGAACCACACCGGTGTCCGGGTCGGTGAGGGCCAGCGCGATGGACCCGGGTGTGTGACCGACGAGGTGAATGGCCTCCAACGTCAGGTCGCCCACGGTCACCGTGTCGCCGTCGTCGACCAGCAGATCGGGTGTGACCGGCAGTTCCGCGGCGTCCCCGCGCCCGCTGGCCGTCGGTGCCCCGGTGGCCTTCGCCACCTCGGCGAGCGCCTGCCAATGGTCGTAGTGCTGGTGAGTGGTGAAGATCAGGGCAGGCGTGCCACCGATCTCGTCGACCGTGGCCAGAATCGCTTCGGCATCGTTGGCGGCGTCGATGATGAGCTGTGCACCCGTGGCGGTGCTGGTGACGAAGTACACGTTGTTGTCCATCGGGCCCACCGAGAGCTTGACGATCGTCGCGTTGCCGAGGGTGCGCCGTTGGGGTCCCGACGACGAGAGATCGCCGGTGTAGTCGTCGGAGATGATGCGATCGGAGGCGGCCATGAACGCCAATCTAGTCACACTCGTATCCGCTGTCTCCGGCGTCGGGAACACCCGGAGCGCCGAGTATCGTTGACATCTGTGTAATGCGCCCGCAAGAGGGGTGGACGGGTGCCCTGATTGTGTCGGTGGTCGGCGATACCGTGGTGCAGCCGGGTGTGCTCACGTGCACGCCGCGCCCCCATCGCCCGTGAATCGGACCGGATCCCGGGTGTTGAAGAGGATCGGGTGTTGAAGACGAATGTCGAGATAGGACAACTGTGGTTGATCGTTTGATCGTCCGTGGAGCACGCGAACACAATCTCCGTGGAATCGACGTGGACCTGCCGCGTGACAGCCTGGTGGTGTTCACCGGGTTGTCGGGGTCGGGGAAATCGTCGCTGGCGTTCGACACGATCTTTGCCGAGGGTCAGCGCCGATACGTCGAATCACTGTCGGCGTATGCACGGCAGTTCCTGGGTCAGATGGACAAACCGGACGTCGATTTCATCGAGGGCCTTTCACCGGCGGTGTCAATCGACCAGAAGTCGACCAACCGCAATCCGCGCTCCACCGTCGGCACGATCACCGAGGTCTACGATTACCTGCGTCTGCTCTACGCGCGGGCCGGTGTCGCCCACTGCCCGGTCTGCGGTGCCGAGATCGCCAAGCAGACGCCCCAACAGATCGTCGACCAGGTTCTCGCGATGGACGAGGGCACACGCTTCCAGGTGCTCGCGCCGGTGGTCCGCACCCGCAAGGGCGAGTTTGTCGACCTCTTCGGCGAACTCCAGACGCAGGGCTTCTCTCGTGCCCGCGTCGACGGCACCGTTTACCAGCTCACCGATCCGCCCAAGCTCAAGAAGCAGGAAAAGCACGACATCGACGTCGTGGTGGACCGGCTCGTCGTCAAACCCAGCTCCAAGCAGCGCCTCACCGACTCGGTCGAAACGGCGCTGCGGCTCGCCGACGGCATCGTCGTGCTCGACTTCGTCGACCTCGACGAGTCCGACCCGAAGCGGGAGCGACGCTTCTCCGAACGCATGGCCTGCCCCAATGGCCATCCCATCGCCATCGACGATCTCGAACCCCGCTCGTTCTCGTTCAACTCCCCGTACGGAGCATGTCCAGAGTGTGATGGTCTCGGCGTGCGCAAGGAGGTCGACGAGGAACTCGTCGTACCCGACCCCGATCTGTCCCTGGCCGAGGGCGCCATCGCACCGTGGTCGACCGGACACAACGCCGACTACTTCCTGCGGCTGATGACGGGTCTGGCCGATCAGATGGGCTTCGACGTCGAGACACCCTGGAAGAAGCTGCCCGCCAAGGCGCGCAATGCGTTGCTCAACGGCAGTGATCATCAGGTACACGTCAAGTTCCGCAACCGCTACGGACGTACCCGCTCGTACTACACCGAGTTCGAGGGCGTCATGTCGTTCCTCAGTCGACGTATGGACCAGACCGAGTCCGAGCAGATGAAGGAGCGCTACGAGGGGTACATGCGCGATGTGCCGTGCCCGGTCTGCCAGGGTGCGCGGCTGCGCCCGGAGATCCTCGCAGTGACGCTCGATCACCCCGTCTACGGACCCAAGTCGATTGCCGAGGTGTGCGCACTGTCGGTGGCCGAGTGTGCCGATTACCTCGGCGGGCTCGAACTCGACTCGCGTCAGAAGGCGATCGCCGGGCGGGTCCTCAAGGAGGTGCAGGCCCGTATCCGTTTCCTGCTCGACGTCGGCCTCGAGTACCTGTCGTTGGCACGGGCGGCCGGTTCACTGTCCGGTGGTGAAGCCCAGCGCATCCGGCTGGCCACCCAGATCGGTTCGGGACTCGCCGGCGTGCTGTACGTGCTCGACGAACCGTCGATCGGACTGCATCAACGCGACAACCGCAGGCTCATCGACACGCTGACGCGGCTGCGCGACCTGGGCAACACGTTGATCGTGGTGGAGCACGACGAGGACACCATTCGTGCCGCCGACTGGATCGTGGACATCGGCCCGCGTGCCGGTGAGCACGGTGGCGAGGTGGTGCACAGCGGCAGCTACAAGGACCTGCTGCGCAACCGTAAGTCGCTCACCGGTGCCTACTTGTCGGGACGCGACACGCTGCCCATCCCGGCGATCCGGCGGCCCATCTCGAAGGGCCGTCAGCTCACCGTGGTCGGCGCCCGCGAACACAACCTGCGAGGCATCGACGTCTCGTTCCCGCTGGGGGTGCTCACCGCCGTGACCGGTGTGTCCGGGTCGGGCAAGTCGACGCTGGTCAACGACATCCTGGCCACCGTGCTCGCCAACAAACTCAACGGCGCGCGGCAGGTGCCCGGACGTCACACCCGGGTCAACGGCCTGGGGAACCTCGACAAGCTCGTCCAAGTAGATCAGTCGCCGATCGGCCGCACCCCGCGATCGAATCCGGCTACCTACACCGGCGTCTTCGACAAGATCCGCACCCTGTTCGCCGCGACCACCGAAGCCAAGGTGCGCGGATACCAGCCGGGCCGGTTCTCGTTCAACGTCAAGGGCGGTCGCTGCGAGGCATGCACGGGTGAGGGCACCATCAAGATCGAGATGAACTTTCTGCCCGATGTCTACGTGCCTTGCGAGGTGTGCCACGGCGCCCGCTACAACCGCGAGACCCTCGAAGTGCACTACAAGGGCAAGACGATCTCCGAGGTGCTCGACATGCCGATCGAGGAGGCCGCCGAGTTCTTCGAGCCGGTCACGTCGATCCACCGGTACCTCAAGACGCTCGTCGACGTCGGACTCGGTTACGTCCGTCTCGGGCAGCCGGCACCTACGTTGTCCGGCGGTGAGGCCCAGCGCGTCAAACTCGCCGCTGAACTGCAGAAACGGTCGTCGGGACGCACGGTCTACATCCTCGACGAACCCACCACCGGGCTGCACTTCGAGGACATCAAGAAACTGCTCAAGGTGATCAACGGTCTCGTCGACAAGGGGAACACCGTGATCGTCATCGAACACAACCTCGACGTCATCAAGACTGCCGACTGGGTCATCGACATGGGGCCCGAGGGCGGCAGCGGCGGCGGAACGGTGATCGCGGAGGGCACCCCCGAGGACATCGCCGAGGTTCCCGAAAGCCACACCGGCAAGTTCCTCGCCGAGATTCTCCAGACCCAGGAACGCGTGGCGACCGCAGGCTGACGTCGACGTCACATCAGGGCGCGCACGATCATCCCGACGCCGAGGGCCGCGACGATCATGTTCCCGACCGCCACGGTGCGGCGGCGCGCCTTCGTCGACAGCCCGGTCCGCAGGAGAGCTGCGGCGGTCACCAGCGTGGTGTGCCACCCCAGTGAGGCGACGCCGACCCCTGCGGTGAACGCGATTCGTTCGGGAACGCCGAGCGCCGGTGCGCGTGGCATCACGATCGCCGCGATATAGACGAGGGTGGCCGGGTTGATCGCCGTCAGCCCGGCGAATGCGAGGAAACGTCCCCGGTGTCCGCGCGGTGTGGTGACGGCGTCGGCTGCCGGGGAGCGCAGCGCCATCACCGCGACGACGATCAACACCACGCCGGCGATGACCTGCGGGACCACTCCGAAACGGGCGATCGCCGGGGTCAGGGCGGTACCGCCCGCCGCCACCGCCGCGGTGTAGATCGTGTCGACACCCGCCACCGCGGCCGCACCCGGCATCGTGGCCGGCCACCCGTGCGTCATCGCCTCGCGGATGAGTAGCGCGCCGACTGCGCCGACCGGGACGGCCAGTCCGAGTCCGGCCAGCATGCCCAGGACCAGTGCTCCCGCGACGGATTCCACTCCCATGCATACAGCGTCGAATGCCGGCACATGACGACCTGCGAGAATCTCTGTTCAGCCGCTAGATTCGACGTATGGATGCCACTGACAGGGCGATCGTGGACATTCTCGTCGCCGACGGCCGCGCATCGTTCAGTCGGATCGGTCGCGAGGTGGGCTTGAGTACCAATGCCGCAGCGGCCCGTGTCCGCCGGCTCGAGGACCGGGGGACCATCCTGGGTTACCGCGCGGTGCTGGGCGCCGAAGCGAGGCCGAGCGTCGCAGCGGGCAGTATCGAGGCCTTCATCGACACCCGGCTTCGCGAATCGACCGATTCCGAACAGTTCCTGCGCTGGGCCACCGCAGACCCGGCAGTGATCGACGCGGTACACGTCACCGGCCCCTACGACTACCTACTTCGCATCCGCGCGGCGGGAACCGCCGACCTGGATCGGTTCCTACGCCGCATCAAATCGTCCGGCGGTGCCGCGCAGACACAGACCCGCATCGCGCTGCGGCCCGCCGCGCCCCATGACCCAGGCCCAACCCCATGACCCAGGCCTGACACAGGTTGTCCCGCAACAACAGATCGCCTAGGACCCCATCGACTTTCTGATCTCGTCGAGACGCTTCTTCGCGGCCTCGTTGCGTTTGGCCACCATTTCGTCGACCTCACGGCCTTCCGGGGTGTCCTCGGCGAGTTCCTGCGAGCCAACGGCAATGCCGATCCGCTTCTCGATCTTGTCCCGCACGAAGTCGAAGCTGGGCACGCCCGCATCGTTGTAGTCGGGGTCGGGCAGAACGGTCGGCGCCGGTTGCGTGGAGCCGGGCGATACGGCGCCCACAACCTCAGCGTCGACGATCTCGCCGATCGGTTGCTCGTCGCCGGGGGAGCGGTGCGCGTCGTCTGAGGCGGTCATGAATCCAGCGTAGGCCGGAGGGTGTGCGCGGCGCTCCACGATTCAGCGGCGGCGATCACGCACCGGGCCGGTGTACTTCTCCCCGGGACCCTCACCGGGCTCGTCGGGATATGCGCTGGCATCGCGGAACGCGAGCTGAAGCTGCTTGAGCCCGTCGCGGATCGGTGCCGCGTGCACGCCGAGGTCGGGTTTTGCGGCGTCGACCAGGCCCGCCAGCGCCGTGATGAGCCGGCGGGCCTCGTCCAGATCGATGTCGTCATCGGTGGCGCCCACCCCGAGTCCGAGCTTTTCCGCCGAGGCACTCATCAGCATCACGATGGCTCGCGTGGTCACCTCGATGGCCGGAATATCGCCGAGATCCCTGACGTTGTCGCCACCGTCTGTGGGATCGTCGAAATCGACCGGACCGGAGGCCCCGAAATCCGCCGGGACGGCGCCGGGAAGGTCCTCACCTGCACCGTCGCCGGAGCGCGAATAGGTGTTTTCGGTCATGGCTGATAGACTTCCATAGCACGACCGCCCCGGTATGCGCCGGGGTCGCAAGTGGAGTTCCGCTCCCACCGCTACGACGCGTCGATCCTTGAGATCGCGCAGTTGTACGGTCCGGTCCCATCGAGGTTCGGCTTCGCGCCCGAACTGCGGTGCGCTGAACAGCGCCTTGGGGCCGGTCGGTATCGGAGCCCTGCGGACGTACACCGTCCCGGGGCTCTTCTGCTGAGGAGTGCTTCTCCCACGCGCGACCTCCGCCGACCGTGACGGCCACCCTGTCAGGATTTATCAAGGAGGCCCCATCAGCACTGAGACCCGCATCAACGAGCGCATCCGCGTCCCCGAGGTCCGACTCGTCGGACCCAATTCGGAGCAGGTGGGCATCGTGCGTGTTGAAGATGCGCTTCGCCTGGCCTACGAGGCCGACCTGGACCTGGTCGAGGTCGCACCCGACGCCCGACCGCCGGTGTGCAAGATCATGGACTACGGCAAGTTCAAGTACGAAGCCGCCCAGAAGCAGCGCGAATCGCGTCGCAACCAGCAGATGACCGTCATCAAGGAGCAGAAGCTCCGCCCCAAGATCGACGACCACGATTACGAGACCAAGAAGGGTCACGTCATCCGGTTCCTCGAGGCGGGCTCCAAGGTGAAGGTGACCATCATGTTCCGTGGCCGCGAGCAGTCGCGTCCCGAACTCGGTTACCGCCTGCTGCAGCGTCTGGGCAACGACGTCGCCGATCATGGCTTCGTCGAGACCGCAGCCAAGCAGGACGGTCGCAACATGACCATGGTCCTCGCGCCGCACAAGGGTGCGAAGACCCGCGTGAAAGCGCAACAGCAATCCCGCGATCGCGCGCCTCGGCCCCAGGGCCCGAAGGACGACGCCGCGAGCTAGCCGACCCGGTCGGGCCCGATGAACGAGCCTGCCGGCCGACCACTGCGAGCGCACCGCACCCGACGTCCGCGGGTGTGGTTGAAGTTCGCCGCAACGAAGGAAGAAAGAATGCCGAAGAGCAAGACCCACAAGGGCACCGCCAAGCGTTTCAAGGTGACCGGCAGCGGAAAGATCCTCCGCCAGAAGGCCAACCGCCGCCACCTGCTGGAGCACAAGCCCTCTCGCCGTACCCGCCGTCTCGACGGTGTCGCCGTCGTGAGCGAGGCCGACGCACCGCGGATCAAGCGACTGCTCAACCGCTGACACCCGAGACCACTGACTGACGAACAAGAGGATTTGACATGGCACGTGTGAAAAGGGCGGTCAACGCCCAGAAGAAGCGCCGGACCACGCTGGAGGCGTCCAAGGGCTACCGCGGTCAGCGGTCGCGCCTGTACCGCAAGGCCAAGGAGCAGCAGCTCCACTCGATGACCTACGCCTACCGGGACCGTCGCGCCCGCAAGGGTGAGTTCCGCAAGCTGTGGATCGCGCGCATCAACGCCGCGTCGCGCGCCAACGACATCACCTACAACCGCTTCATCCAGGGGCTCAAGGCCGCCGGTGTCGAGGTGGACCGCAAGGTGCTCGCCGACATCGCCGTCACCGACCCCGAGGCCTTCGCCGGCCTGGTCGAGGTGGCCCGCAAGGCGCTGCCCGCCGACGTGAATGCGCCCGCAGCCTGACGTTGCGCAACGATCCGATACGACCCGCGATGGACGTTCTCACCGAACGCTCGTCGCGGGTCGTCTCGTATGCCAAACTGCATCGGGCCGCCGATCGTCGTAGTCAGGGCCGCTTTCTCGTCGAGGGTCCCAACTCCGTCGGCGCGGCGCTCGACACCGGGCGCGCCGTCGAGGTCTTCGTGCGTGAGGACGAGGCGGAGCGCTTCGCAGAGGTTGTCGCCGCGGCTGCCGCGGCAGGCGTGCCGGTCGCCCTCGTGACCGATCGGGGTGCGCGCAAACTCTCCGAGACCACCACGCCGCCCGGCATCTTCGCGGTGTGCGACCTGCTCGACGCGTCCCTCGGCGAGGTACTGGCCGCTGCGCCCCGACTCCTTGCCGTCGCTGTCGAACCGCGCGAGCCCGGCAACGCGGGCACATTGATCCGAACCGCCGACGCGATGGGCGCCGACGCGGTAGTGCTGCTCGGCGACGCCGTCGACCCGCACAACGGCAAGTGCGTACGGGCCAGTGCGGGCAGCGTCTTCCACATCCCGATCGTGCGTGAGCGCGATCTTCCAACAGCCCTCGGAGCCGTGCGTTCGGCGGGCATCGGGTTGCTGGCAACGGCCGCGTCGGGGGAGATGAGTCTCGACGACGCCGCCGACGTGCTGACCCGGCCCACCGCGTGGCTCTTCGGCAACGAGGCGCACGGTCTGCCCGTCGAACTGTCCGACTCGGCCGACCACCGTGTCTCGATCCCGTTGCGCGGCAGGGCCGAAAGCCTCAATCTGGCGGCCGCGGCGGCCATCTGTCTCTACGAGAGCGCGCGGGCGCAGACCACCTCGCACTGAGAACACCCCAGCACACTCCGACACTGCGGCGTACGCCGCGGTACTAGGACTCCGCGATCGCCTTGATGCGGGCGAGTGTGGCCGGAATGCCGGTCATTGCCGCGGTGACCCGAATGACCATCTGTTCCGCGGCGTCGTCGCCGTAACGGGTGCGGAAGAACGCCTCGCCGGTGTCGCCGAAGTCTGTGTACTCGACCAACCGTGCGGTGTCCTCGTCGAGCGCGTCGATGCGGAATCCCCACCGCGTTTCGCTGTTGGACACCGCCCACTCGAACTGTCGCGCAGGATCGTCGACGGTCACCGTCGACGTGGTGGACCATTCCCGCACCGCGGTGCGGTTGTGTCCGGTGAAGGTGGCCCCGACACCCCGTTGCACGCCGTCCCACGTGCAGGTGTGGCACTGCTCGCTCCACTCGCCGGTGCGGGTGATGTCACTGACGATCCCGTAGACATCTCGGGCGGGGCGCGCGATGACGACACTGTCCTCCACGGTGTAGCGCATGGTGCACCAGTGTAGACAGCCATCGGCCGCCCGGGCAGTGGTTGTCGTCGCGGCGTCGACTACCCTCGATGGGAGTCATCACGCCCGCTGACCGGCGGCGTTGCCGGTCGGCGTGTGGTGGTCGCATCCGCCCGACACCCAACCGAGGAGAACGCCGACCGTGGCCAGCTCTGCCGACGACCAAGCGCAACCCACGTTCCCGCAACCGCAGGAACTCGCGGCCGCGGCCGACGCCGCGGTCGCCGCGTTTGCCGCGGCGGACGATCTGGAGAGCCTCACGGCCGCGAAGACCGCCCACCTCGGTGACCGTTCACCGATCGCGCTCGCGCGTCGCGCGCTCGGCAGCCTGCCCAAGGACCAGCGTTCGGAGGGCGGCAAGCTGGTCAACCAGGTGCGCGGCACGGTCAGCAGGGCACTCGACGAGCGCACCGCGGCACTGCAGGCCGCGCGTGACGCCGCCGTTCTGGTGTCCGAAGCCGTCGATGTGACGCTGCCCAGCCGTCGTCGACCGTTGGGTGCCCGACATCCCATCACAGTGATCTCCGAGCAGGTGGCCGACGTATTCGTCGGCATGGGCTGGGAGATCGCCGAGGGGCCTGAGGTCGAGACCGAACACCACAACTTCGACGCCCTGAACTTTCTGCCCGACCACCCGGCGCGCTCCATGCAGGACACCTTCTACGTGTCACCGGAGGGATCGCGCCAGGTGCTGCGCACGCACACCTCGCCCGTGCAGGTGCGGTCGATGCTGAGCCGCGATCTGCCCATCTACGTGGCATGCCCGGGACGCACCTTCCGCACCGACGAACTCGACGCCACCCACACTCCGGTCTTCCACCAGATCGAGGGCCTCGCCATCGACAAGGGGCTGACGATGGCCAATCTGCGCGGCACCCTCGAGGTGTTCGCACGGGCACTGTTCGGTCCCGACACCACCACCCGCATGCGCGCCAATTACTTCCCCTTCACCGAGCCGTCCGCGGAGGTCGACGTGTGGTTCCCCGCCAAGAAGGGCGGGCCCGGCTGGGTGGAATGGGGTGGCTGCGGCATGGTGAACCCGAACGTGTTGCGCGCCAGCGGCATCGACCCCGACGTGTACTCCGGATTCGCGTTCGGCATGGGCCTCGAACGCACCCTGCAGTTCCGCAACGACATCAACGACATGCGCGACATGGTCGAGGGCGACATCCGCTTCACGTTGCCCTTCGGGCCCGCCGCCTGATCGTGGTGCGCCCCCGCACCCCCCACGAATCGACGAAAGTAGCTGATTGAGCCATGCGTGCACCACAGTCCTGGTACACCGAGGTACTCCGCGCCGCTGATCCGGAGTGGTCGGCGACCACCGACGAGATCGACGCCGGATTCGTCCGCGTCGGCTTCGAGATCGAGGACATCGAGCCGTTTCCGGAGATCACCGGGCCGCTGGTGATCGGTCGCGTCGAGGCCATCGAGGAACTGACCGAGTTCAAGAAGCCCATCCGGTTCTGCCAGGTCGACGTCGGTGAGACGCAACCCCGCGGCATCATCTGCGGTGCCCGCAACTTCGCCGAAGGTGACCTCATCGTCGCGGCGCTACCCGGCACCGTGCTGCCCGGACCCTTCGAGATCACCGCGCGCAAGACCTACGGCCATGTGTCCGACGGGATGATCTGCTCGGTCTCCGAACTCGGAATCGGGACCGAGCACAACGGCATCCTCGTGCTCGCGCCGGGCACCGCCGAACCCGGCGCCAACGCCCACGCCGTCCTCGGACTCGCCGACACCGCGATAGACGTGAACGTCACCCCCGACCGCGGGTACGCCTTCTCCATCCGCGGTCTCGGCCGTGAACTCGCCGGCAGCTTCGGTGTCCCGTTCGTGGACCCGGGCCTGCCCGCCGACCCGTTGCCCGTCGACAGCGCCGGTGGCGTGTGGCCCGTGTCGATCGACCTCGATTCGGCGGCCACGCGCTACACCGCGCGCGTCCTCGAGGGTGTCGATCCGGCCGCGGTCTCCCCCTGGTGGATGCAGAAACGTCTCATGGTCGCCGGAGTGCGCCCGATCTCGGCCATCGTCGACATCACCAACTACGTGATGCTCGAACTCGGACAGCCGCTGCATGCGTTCGACGCCGACAAGGTGTCGGGGGCGGTGACGGTGCGCGGTGCGCGGGCGGGGGAGAAGCTCACCACGCTCGACGGTGTGATCCGCGAACTCGACATCGAAGACGTCGTCATCGCCGACGAGTCGGGTCCCATCGCGCTCGCCGGCGTGATGGGAGGTGAGGCCACGGAGGTCGGTCCCGAGACCTCGCGGGTGCTCCTGGAATCGGCCACCTTCGATCCGGTCCGCGTGTTCCGGACCGCCAAACGGCACAAGCTGACGTCGGAGGCCAGCAAACGCTTCGAGCGTGTCGTCGACCCCGAGATCACGTCGGTTGCCTCGGATCGCGCCGCCGCGCTGATCGTCGACATCACCGGCGGTGTGGTGGCGTCGCCGCTGTCGGATGTGCGGGTCGACGTGACACCGGTCGGCCCCATCTCCATGCCCGCCGACGAACCCGACCGCGTCGCAGGCATCGCCTACCCCACGGGCACCACGTCGGCCCGGCTCACCGAGATCGGCTGCACCGTCACCGGCACCGATCCGGTCGCGGTGCTGCCACCGTCGTGGCGTCCCGATCTGTCCCAGCGCGCCGACCTCGTCGAAGAAGTGCTGCGCCTCGAAGGCCTCGAGGACATCCCCGCGGTCGTGCCGAGCGCCCCCGGCGGACGGGGACTCACCCCGCAGCAGCGGCGGCGACGTAGCGTCGGTCGCACGCTCGCCCTCGACGGCTACGTCGAGGTGCTGCCGTACCCGTTCATGCCCGCCGGCATCCTCGATACCTGGGGATTGCCCGCCGACGACGAACGACGCCGCGTGGTCACGGTTCTCAACCCCCTCGAGGCGGATCGGCCCGAACTGAACACCACACTGCTGCCCGGGCTGCTGGAGATGGTGTCGCGCAACATCGCCCGCGGCCAGCGGGATCTGGCCTTGTTCGCGATCGGTCAGGTGGTGCTCGGAGGAGACACCGTGCGATCGGTGGCCCCCCTCGACGTGACGAAGCGACCCACCGACGAGCAGATCGCCGAACTCGACGCCTCACTGCCCGCGCAACCTCAGCATGTCGCGGTGGCGCTGACCGGACTGCGGGACCCCGCCGGACCGTGGGGGCCGGGCAGGCCCGCCGACTACCTCGACGCCTTCGAGGCCGCCCGTGAGATCGGTCGGGCCGCCGGAGTCGAGGTCGCATTGCAGTCCGCCGACCGCGCGCCCTGGCATCCCGGCCGATGCGCCGCGGTCATCATCGACGGTGACGTCGTCGGTCACGCCGGCGAGCTGAACCCCGCGGTCCTCGAACGCGCCGCACTCCCGGCCCGGCTGTGCGCCGTCGAGATCGACCTCGACGCGGTGCCGTTCACCCAGGTGCTGCCCGCGCCGCGGGTGTCGGTGTTCCCGGCGGTGCTGCAGGACGTGGCGGTGGTGGTGTCCGCCGACGTGCCCGCAGCAGACGTTCGTGGCCTTCTCGCCGACGGCGCCGGGGAACTGCTCGAGTCGATCGATCTGTTCGCCGTGTTCACCGGCGACCAGGTGGGTGCCGGCAACAAGTCGCTGACCTTCGCGTTGCGGTTCCGCGCCGCCGACCGGACACTGACCGAGGACGAGGCGAACAGGGCCAAACTGGCTGCGGTGGCGCACGCGGCGGACCGGATCGGCGCCCGGCTGCGCTGATCGCCCCGTCGCGGCGCGACGCCGCGACCACCAGCCCCCCGATCTGGATTGATTTACACGGTGGTGCATAATGATCGTATGACGATCACGGTGGCGGTCGCGGGTGCAAGTGGCTACGCGGGCGGAGAGATCCTGCGCCTGTTGTGCGGGCATCCGCGTCTGCGTTCGGGCGAACTCGAGATCGGCGCGCTGACCGCCGGCGGCAACGCCGGCAGCCTCCTGGGAACGCAGCATCCGCACCTGCTGCCGCTGGCCGATCGTGTGCTCGCCGAAACCACTCCCGACGTGCTCGCCGGCCACGACGTGGTGTTCCTGGGTTTGCCGCACGGCACGTCGGCGCAGATCGCCGACGCACTGCCGCCCACCACGCTCATCATCGACTGCGGCGCCGATTTCCGGCTCCGTGACCCCGCCGACTGGGCCGCGTACTACGGCGGTGACCATGCGGGCTCGTGGCCCTACGGTCTACCGGAGATCCCCGGAAACCGCGACGTGCTGCGCGACGCGAGCCGCATCGCCGTGCCGGGCTGTTACCCGACCGTCTCGATCCTGTCGTTGCTGCCCGCGCTCGCGGCCGGAGTGGTGGAACCGCACGTGACCGTCGTCGCGGTGAGTGGCACCTCCGGTGCCGGACGGTCACCCCGTGTCGACCTCCTCGCCTCGGAGGTCATCGGCTCGGCACGCGCCTACGGCGTGGGAGGCTCGCACCGTCACACCCCGGAGATCTCGCAGGCGCTGTCGGCCGCGGCAGAGCAGCCGGTGACGGTGTCGTTCACCCCCGTGCTCGCCCCGATGTCGCGAGGCATCCTCGCCACGTGCACCGCCCGGACCAGCGCGAGCAGCGACGACATCCGCGCGATCTACGAGAAGGCCTACCGGGACGAGACGTTCGTGCATGTCCTGGCGCCCGGATCGCTGCCGCAGACCGGATCGGTCATCGGGTCGAACGCCGTGCAGATCGCGCCGACCGTCGACGACCGTGCCGGCACCCTCGTCGCCGTCGGCGCGATGGACAACCTGACCAAGGGCACCGGCGGCGGCGCCGTGCAATCGATGAACCTGGCCCTCGGATGGGACGAGGCCGAGGGATTGAGCACCGTGGGGGTGGCACCGTGACCGCACCGGATGATCGGACGGACGACCGGATCACCGGTGGGGCGCCGATGGAGGGTCCGCGACTCGTCCGCGAACAGGGCGTCACCGCACCCCTCGGATTCCGCGCCGCCGGAATCGCCGCAGGGATCAAGAAGTCCGGGGCCGCCGACCTCGCGCTGGTGTTCAACGAGGGACCCGACTACGCGGCGGCCGGCGTGTTCACCCGCAACCAGGTGAAGGCCGCGCCCGTCCTGTGGAGCAAGCAGGTGCTCACCACCGGCCGTCTGCGTGCGGTGATTCTCAACTCCGGCGGCGCCAACGCCTGCACCGGCCCGGGCGGATTCCAGGACACCCATGCCACTGCCGAAGCGGTTGCTGCTGCGCTGAGCAACTGGGGAACCGAAACCGGACCCGTCGAAGTGGCGGTGTGTTCCACGGGACTGATCGGTGACCGACTGCCGATGGACAAGGTGCTCGCCGGCGTCACCGAGATCGTGCACGAGATGGGCGGAGGTCTGTCGGGCGGCACCGACGCCGCATACGCCATCATGACGACGGACACGGTTCCCAAACAGACTGCCCTGCACCATCCGGAAGGCTGGAACGTCGGCGGAATGGCCAAGGGCGCCGGGATGATGGCGCCGTCGCTGGCCACCATGCTGTGTGTGTTGACCACCGACGCGCGAGCCACCGCCGACCAACTCGACACCGCCCTGCGCAGAGCGACGGAACGGACTTTCGACCGCCTCGACATCGACGGATCGACCTCGACCAACGACACCGTCCTGCTCCTCGCGTCGGGCGCCAGCCAGATCCCGGTCGAGCAGGCCGACCTCGACGCGGCGGTGCTCGCGGTGTGCGACGACCTCGCCGCACAACTGATGGCAGACGCGGAGGGGGTGACCAAGCGGATCGTCGTCACCGTCGGCGGTGCACCCACCGAGGCCGACGCGATCGCGGTGGCGCGCACCGTGGCGCGTGACTCACTGGTGAAGACGGCGCTGTTCGGTTCCGACCCCAACTGGGGCCGGGTACTGGCTGCCGTGGGAATCGCGCCGGTGACCATCGACCCCGACCGCATCGCGGTCTCGTTCAACGGAAACACCGTGTGCCACAACGGCACCGGTGTGGCCGGGGCGCGCGACATCGACCTGTCGGGAGACAGCATCGCGGTCCGCATCGACCTGGGACTGGGGGAGGCCGAAGGATCCATCCGGACCACCGACCTCTCCCACGCCTACGTCGAAGAGAACTCGGCATACTCGTCATGATCTCGACAACCGGGGGAAACTCCAGGGCCGCGGTGCTGGCGGAAACCCTGCCCGCGTTACAGGGTCTGCACGGAGCCACCGTGGTGGTGAAGTACGGCGGCAACGCGATGTTCGACGACGAACTCAAGCGAGCCTTCGCCAGTGATGTGGTGTTCCTGCGCGCGTGTGGGATGCATCCGGTGGTGGTGCACGGCGGCGGACCACAGATCTCGTCGATGCTCACCCGTCTGGGACTCACCGGTGAATTCCGCGGTGGTTTCCGCGTCACCACGCCCGAGGTGATGGACGTGGCGCGGATGGTGCTCTTCGGGCAGGTGGGTCGCGAACTGGTGGGACTCATCAACGGTCACGGACCGTACGCGGTAGGGCTCACCGGCGAGGACGCGCAACTGCTGACCGCCACACGTCGCACCGTGATGGTCGACGGCGTCACCACCGACATCGGACTGGTCGGCGACATCACCGCGGTGAACACGTCTGCCGTACTCGATCTCGTTGCGGCCGGACGCATCCCGGTCATCTCGACCATCGCACCCGACCGTGACGGCGTGGTGCACAACATCAACGCCGACACCGCTGCAGGCGCACTCGCCGAGGCGCTCGGTGCCACCCGGCTGGTGATGCTCACCGACGTCGAAGGCCTCTACACCGATTGGCCCGACCGGTCGTCGCTGGTCTCCGAGATCTCCACCGACGACCTCGCCGCGCTGCTCCCCGCACTCGACTCCGGCATGATCCCGAAGATGGAAGCGTGCCTGCGCGCGGTGAGCGGCGGTGTGGAGCGCGCCCACGTGATCGACGGCCGGGTTCCACATGCGGTACTGGCCGAACTACTCACCGGCGAGGGCGCAGGCACCACCGTCGTCGCCTCCGCAGGCCGAAACACCCTCTCACACGACGGAGTACCCCCCTCATGACCACACCCTGGCAGCAGCGGTGGTCGTCGGCGCTGATGAACAACTACGGCACACCGGCCTTGGCGCTCACCGCCGGAGAAGGCGCCTACGTCTGGGACGCCGACGGAAACCGCTACCTCGACCTTCTCGGCGGAATCGCGGTCAACGCGCTCGGTCACGCCCACCCGGCGATCGTCGACGCCGTATCCACCCAATTGCAGACCCTCGGACACGTGTCGAACCTCTACATCAGTCCCCCGGTGGTGGAACTCGCCGAGCGACTACTGGATAAGTTCGGCCAGCCGGGCCGGGTGTTCTTCTGCAATTCCGGCACCGAGGCGAACGAGGCGGCGTTCAAACTGGCCCGGCGTACCGGACGCCGCCAGATCATCGCGGCGGAGAAGGCATTCCACGGTCGCACCATGGGTGCGCTGGCGATGACGGGACAGCCCGCCAAACGTGAACCCTTCGAACCCATGCCGCCCGGTGTCGACTTCGTGCCCTACGGCGACGTGGCGGCGCTGGAGGCGGCCGTGTCCGGCGACACGGCCGCGGTGATCCTGGAACCCATCCTCGGTGAGGCCGGGGTGGTGGTGCCGCCGGCGGACTATCTCGCTCACGCGCGTCGTATCACCGCCGCACACGGCGCGTTGCTGATCCTCGACGAGGTGCAGACCGGGATCGCGCGCACCGGAACCTTTTTCGCACATCACCAGGCCGGGGTGGTACCGGATGTGATGACCCTGGCGAAGGGTCTCGGTGGCGGTTTGCCGATCGGCGCGTGCATCGCCACCGGACCCGCCGCCGACCTGTTCACCCCCGGCCAGCACGGCACCACCTTCGGTGGCAATCCGGTCAGCGCCGCGGCCGCTCTGGCGGTGCTCACCGAGATCGATTCCCGTGACCTCGTATCCCATGTCGCGGCCGTCGGCAAATCCATCGCGGCCGGTATCGAGAACCTCGATCATCCCGCCGTCTCGCACGTGCGCGGTTCCGGACTTCTCCTCGGGGTGGTGCTCACCTCGCCGATCGCACCGGCGGTGGAGGCCGCTGCCCGGGCCGGCGGCTTCCTGATCAACGCGCCGGCCCCGGACGTGTTGCGTCTGGCCCCGCCGCTCATCCTCACCGAGGAGCAGGGACGAGATTTCGTCGCCGCGCTCCCGGGTTTCCTCGACACGGCGAGCGCATCGGGGTCGAACTCATGACGCGACATTTTCTGCGCGATGACGACCTGACCCCACAGGAGCAGGCCGAGGTACTCGCCCTGGCCGCCGAGGTCAAGCGGAACCCGTTCGCGCACCGCCCGTTGGAGGGCCCGCGCGGGGTGGGAGTGATCTTCGACAAGAACTCCACCCGCACCCGGTTCTCCTTCGAGATGGGGGTCGCCCAGATGGGTGGTCACGCCGTAGTGGTCGACGGCCGGAGCACCCAACTCGGCCGCGACGAGTCGCTCGAGGACACCGGGCGGGTGCTCTCGCGGTTCGTCGAGGCGGTGGTGTGGCGCACCTTCGGTCAGGAACGCCTCGATGCGATGGCGGCCACCGCGACCATCCCCATCGTCAACGCGCTCTCCGATTTGTTCCACCCGTGCCAGGTGCTCGCCGACCTGCAGACGATCATCGAGCGCAAGGGCCGCGCCGCGGGCCTGACGATGACCTATCTGGGCGACGGCGCGAACAACATGGCGCACTCACTCGCACTCGGCGGCACCACCGCCGGTATGCACGTGGTGATCAGCGCGCCGCCCGGGTTCGAACCGCACCCCGACGTCATCGTCGCCGCGGAGAAACGCGCCACCCTCACCGGGGGATCGGTACGGCTGATCGCCGACCCGGTCGCCGCCTCGGCCGGCGCCGACGTGTTGGTCACCGACACCTGGGTGTCGATGGGGCAGGAGTCCGACGGCCGCGATCGCAAGGCCCCGTTCCGGCCGTATCAGATCAATGCCGATCTGCTGGCCCATGCCGACACCGAGGCCATCGTGCTGCACTGCCTACCCGCCCACCGCGGCGACGAGATCACCGACGAGGTGATCGACGGCCCCGCGAGCGCGGTGTTCGACGAGGCCGAAAACCGACTGCACGCCCAGAAGGCGTTGCTCATCTGGCTGCTGGAGCAACAATGACCGAATCCAACCACCATCCGTCCACCGAAAACGGTGAGGGCCGCCTGGCCACCACGCGGGCCGGACGTCACGCCCTCATCGTCGACACCCTGGCGAACCACCAGGTGCACAGCCAGACCGAACTGCAGCACCTGCTCGCCGAGCACGGCGTCGACGCCACCCAGGCCACGTTGTCGCGCGACCTGGAGGAGCTCGGCGCGGTCAAACTCCGTGCCGCCGACGGCGGGATGGGTGTGTACGTGGTTCCCGAGGACGGGTCCCCGGTTCGCGGCGTGTTCGGTGGCACCCACCGCCTGTCGCGGCTGCTCACCGAACTGCTGGTGTCCACCGACGCCAGCGGCAACCTGGCGGTGCTGCGCACTCCGCCCGGCGCCGCGCACTACTTGGCCAGCGCCATCGACCGTGCGTCGCTGCCGGACGTGGTCGGCACCATCGCCGGCGACGACACCATCTTCTTGTGCGCCCGGGAACCGGTCGACGGGACCGAACTCGCCCGACGAATCGAGGGCCTCGTGTAGCCCGACCTGCGGTCACGCCGCAGTCCCGGCCCACCGGCCGACCCGAGGCCCCACCCCAGCGCGGTCGTCTGCGACCGCACCCCCCATACATGCCGCCCGGCGCAACCGGGCGCGACGTCCGATGATGGATGTCGGACAAAGAACGCAAGGAGCTCACATCACCATGGCGGAACGCGTCGTACTCGCATATTCCGGCGGCCTGGACACGTCGGTCGCGATCAGCTGGATCGGCCGGGAGACCGGCAAGGAGGTGGTCGCGGTCGCGCTCGACCTCGGCCAGGGCGGCGAAGACATGGAGGTGGTGCGGCAGCGTGCCCTCGACTGCGGTGCCGTCGAAGCGGTACTGGTGGACGCACGCGACGAATTCGCCGACGACTACTGCCTCCCGGCGATCACCTCGAACGCGCTGTACATGGACCGCTATCCGCTGGTCTCGGCGCTCTCGCGGCCGCTCATCGCCAAGCACCTCGTCACCGCCGCGCGCGATCACGGCGGCACCGTGGTCGCCCACGGCTGCACCGGCAAGGGTAACGATCAGGTGCGCTTCGAGGTCGGATTCGCCTCCCTGGCACCCGATCTCGAGGTGATCGCACCGGTGCGCGACTACGCCTGGACCCGGGAGAAGGCCATCGCCTTCGCCGAGGAGAACGCCATCCCGATCAGCGTGACCAAGAAGTCGCCGTTCTCCATCGACCAGAACGTGTGGGGACGCGCGGTGGAGACCGGCTTCCTGGAGAACCTGTGGAACGCGCCCACCAAGGACGTCTACAGCTACACCGAGGACCCGACGATCAATTGGGAGGCCCCCGACGAGGTCATCATCACCTTCGACAAGGGCCGCCCGATCGCCATCGACGGTCGACCGGTCAGCGTGCTCGGCGCCATCGAGGAACTCAACCGGCGCGCCGGGGCCCAAGGCGTCGGACGCCTCGACGTCGTCGAAGACCGTCTCGTCGGCATCAAGAGCCGTGAGGTCTACGAAGCGCCGGGCGCGATGGTGCTGATCACGGCCCACGAGGAACTCGAACATGTCACGCTGGAGCGTGAACTCGGACGCTTCAAGCGTCGCACCGATCAGAAATGGGCCGAACTCGTGTACGACGGACTGTGGTTCTCGCCGCTGAAGCGGTCGCTGGACACGTTTGTCGATTCCACCCAGGAGCACGTCAGCGGCGACATCCGGCTCACCCTGCACGGCGGCCACATCGCGGTCAACGGCCGGCGCAGCGCCGAGTCGCTCTACGACTTCAACCTGGCCACCTATGACGAAGGCGACAGCTTCGATCAGTCGTACGCGAAGGGCTTCGTCGAGTTGCACGGGTTGTCGTCGAAGATCGCGGCGAAGCGGGATCTGATCGGTGAGTGACACAGAACCGTCGACCGCCGCCTCTGACGCAGCTTCCGGGGGCACCACCAACGAGGGGTCGTTGTGGGGCGGGCGCTTCGCCGACGGTCCCGCGGCGGCGATGGCCGCGCTGAGCAAGTCCACCCAATTCGACTGGGTGCTGGCGCCGTTCGACATCGAGGCGTCCAAGGCGCATGCCCGTGTGCTGAACAAGGCGGGCCTGCTCGGCGACGCCGATCTCGCCGCCATGCTCGACGGACTCGACCGGCTCGCCCGCGACGTCGCCGACGGGACCTTCGTGGCGGCACCGTCGGATGAAGACGTCCACGGCGCGCTCGAACGCGGTCTCATCGACCGCGTGGGTGTCGAACTCGGCGGCCGGCTGCGTGCCGGACGCTCGCGCAACGATCAGGTGGCCACCCTGTTCCGGATGTGGCTGCGGGCCGCGATCCGCCGGGTGGCCGGTGATGTACTCGACGTGGTCGAGGCGCTGATGGGGCAGGCGCGCGCGCACCCCGACGCCGTGATGCCCGGAAAAACCCATCTGCAGGCGGCGCAGCCGGTGCTGCTGGCGCATCAACTCCTCGCCCACGCCCAGCCGCTGCTCCGCGACGTCGACCGCCTCGCAGACGCCGATCGGCGAACCGCGGTGTCGCCGTACGGTTCTGGTGCGCTCGCCGGATCGTCCCTGGGACTCGACCCGGAGGCGATCGCAGCCGACCTCGGATTCGACTCGGCTGCCGAGAACTCCATCGATGCGACGTCCTCGCGCGACTTCGCGGCCGAGGCCGCCTTCGTGTTCGCCATGATCGCGGTGGACCTGTCCCGCTTGTCGGAGGAGGTGATCCTCTGGAGCACTTCCGAATTCGGCTACGTGACGCTCGCCGACGCCTGGTCCACCGGCAGCTCGATCATGCCGCAGAAGAAGAATCCCGACGTCGCCGAACTCGCCCGGGGCAAGGCGGGCAGGCTGATCGGTGACCTCACCGGGCTGCTGGCGACCCTCAAAGGCCTGCCGCTGGCCTACAACCGGGATCTGCAGGAGGACAAGGAACCGGTCTTCGACGCGGTGGCCCAGCTCGAAGTGTTGTTGCCCGCGGTCACCGGCCTCGTCGCCACCCTCGAATTCCACACCGATCGGATGGCAGAGCTGGCGCCGGCGGGCTTCACCCTGGCCACCGACATCGCCGAGTGGCTGGTGCGCGAGGGCGTGCCGTTCCGGGTGGCACATGAGCTCGCGGGGGCATGTGTACGCGCGGCCGAGGAGCGTGGGGTGGGACTCGACGAGCTCGACGACGCGACGTTCGCGTCGATCGATCCCGCACTGACACCGCGGGTGCGCGAGGTGCTGACCGTTCGCGGCTCCATCGAGTCACGTGATGCGCACGGCGGCACCGCGTCGTCTCAGGTCGCGCGTCAGCTCGAGGTGTTGTCCGAGCGGGTGTCAAGGCAGCGCGCCGGGTGGACTGCCACCGGTCGACCCGAGTGAGACCCTGCCGTTGCGAGGCATCTCGCCACGCATGGGTAGAGTGATCTGCATCACCGCGTGAGTGGTCGTCCGCGCGGACGAGAGTCGACGAGGGGAGGGGATCGTGGCGTTCGGCGAACTTCTCGACCGTGTTCTCGCGACCGCGCAGAACGGACTCGAGGTACTTCGGTACGGCGGACTGCAGACGGGTACGGAACCCGCGCCGTTCATCGTCGCCGAGACCACCGCGATGTTCCGGCTACGTCGCTATTTCCCGGATGAGTCCTACGCCGGGCCCAACATCGTGCTCATTCCGCCGATGATGGTGTCGGCCAACGTCTATGACGTCACCGAGCATTATGGGGCGGTGTCGGTGCTGCACCGCAGCGGCATCACTCCCTGGGTCATCGACTTCGGTTCACCCGACACCGAAGAGGGCGGGATGGAACGCAATCTCGCCGACCACATCGTCGCGGTGAACGAAGCGATCGACTTCATCATCGAGAGCACCGGCCGCGACGTACACGTCGCCGGGTACTCCCAGGGCGGCATGTTCGCCTATCAGGCGGTCGCACTACGTCGGTCGGCGGGGGTGACCAGCGTCGTCACGTTCGGCAGTCCGGTCGACGTACTTGCCGCACTCCCGCTCGGTCTACCCGCCAACCTCGTGGTTCCCGGCGCGGAAATGCTGGCCGACAAGGTTTTTCCGCATCTGTTTGTGCCGAGTTGGCTCGCTCGCATCGGCTTCCAGATGCTCGATCCGGTGAAGACGGCCCGAAGTCGGCTGGATTTCCTGCGCCAGTTGCACGACCGCGACGCGTTGCTGCCACGCGAGGATCAGCGCCGATTTCTCGAAGCCGAGGGATGGGTGGCGTGGTCGGGGCCGGCCATCGCCGAACTCCTCCGGCAATTCGTCGCGCACAACCGGATGGTGTCCGGCGGATTCGTGATCAACGGAGACCTGGTGACGCTCGCCGAGATCACCTGCCCCGTACTGGCATTCGTCGGTGAGGTCGACGACATCGGGCAGCCGGTCGCGGTGCGCGGTATCGTGCGGGCGGCCCCGGGGGCCGCTGTCTACGAATCACGGCTTCCGGTAGGACATTTCGGGCTCGTGGTGGGTAGCGCCTCGGGTACGCGGACCTGGCCGACCACTGCTCAGTGGATCAACTGGCAGGAAGGACTGGGTCCGGAGGCAGAACAGATCGAACGCATGGCGCTGCCCACCGACGCCCACGGGACCGGCGTCGGAATGGTGTCGCGGATCACCCACGGTATCGGAGCCATCGCCGATGCCGGCGCAGGTGCGTCACGTGACCTCATCGGCATGGCGGGGGCGTTGCAGCGCACCTCGCAGGCGGTGGCGCGGGAGTCGGTGCGTACCGTCCCGCGTCTGTTCCGGCTGGGTCAGATCCAGTCCGGGACACGGATATCGCTGGGCAAACTCATGTCGGAGAACACCGAATGGGGTGCCGAACGCGAGCTGTTCCTCTTCGAGAGTCGCGTACTGACCCACGCCCAGGTCAGCGTCCGGATCGACAACGTCGTCGCCGGACTGATCCGCTGCGGGCTGCGGCCGGGCGAACACGTCGGCGTGCTGATGGAGACCCGGCCGAGCGCATTGGTCGCGGTGGCGGCGCTCTCGCGGCTCGGTGCCGTCGCGGTGCTTCTGGCCGGCGACTCCGACATCGGTGCGATGCTCCAGCTCTCGGGGTGCCGAGCGGTGATCTCGGACCCCACACACCTCGACCAGGCCGCCGCGAGCAGCGACCGCGTGCTGGTCCTGGGCGGCGGCAGCGGCGATTCACGGGTCATCGATCGCGCCGACGGCGAGTCGATCATCGACATGGAACGCATCGACCCCGACGACGTCGAGATTCCGGTGTGGTACCGAGCCGACCCGGGCCTCGCCGGCGACCTGGCCTTCATCCTGTTCACCAGGTCGCAGGGTGTGCTCAAGCCGTGGCCCGTGACCAACCATCGCTTCGCCATGTCGGCGTTCGGCGCGGCATCGGCGGCAGCGCTCACCGACCGTGACACCGTCTACTGCCTACCCCCGCTGCACCATGCGTCGGGTTTGCTCACCACTCTGGGCGCAACGGTCGTCGGACGCTCTCGGATCGCGCTGTCCACCGGCATCAATCCGGCCACGTTTGCCACCGAGGTGCCGCGATACGGCGTCACCGTGGTGTCCTACACGTGGACGATGATGCGGGAGATCGTCCGCTCCGACGAGTTCCGCATCAGCGAGCACAACCCGATCCGACTGTTCATGGGATCGGGATTGCCTGCCGGACTGTGGGACGAACTCGTCGACCGGTTCCCCCGCGCCCACGTACTGGAGTTCTTCGCCACCGCCGACGGCACCGCGATCCTCGCCAATGTGGCCGGCGACAAGGCGGGTTCGATGGGCCGGCCGCTGCCCGAGACCAATCCCGTCGCACTGGCGGGTTTCGACCTGGATTCCGAACGGCTGACGGTGGGGGAGCGCGGGTTCGTGCGCCGCACCGACACCGATGAGGTGGGCATGCTGCTCGCCCGCGCCCGGACGCGCTCGGAAGCCGCCACCACAGTGCTGCGCGGCGTGTTCGCCGAGAACGACCGGTGGGAGGTCAGCGGCCATCTGTTCCGGCGCGACTCCGACGACGACCTGTGGTTCATGGGGTCCGCGGACAGTGTGGTTCGATCCACTGCCGGACCCGTGTATCTGCCGCCCATCGAACAGGCGCTATCACGCATCCGCGGCGTGGACCAGGTGGTGGTCTACGGCGTCGGCCGGCCCGGCCGGCAACTGGCGGTCGCCGCGGTCACGATGCGGACCGACATCGGGGTGGACGCGCTGACCGTCACCCAGTTGCGAGTCGGATTGGGTGCATTGCCCGCAGCCGCCCGACCCCATCTCATCAGGGTGGTGCGCGCAATCCCCGTGTCGGAGTCGTACCGACCGCTCGCGGGCGAATTCGCCCGCGAAGGTATTCCGCGCCCCGGGGCCAAGATCTGGTATCGCGACACCGACGGACGATATCGCCGCTACACCCGCACGGCGGCCGCCCGACTGGACTGGGCCGACACGATGATCGAGGGCACCGGTGACGCCGACGATATCTCGGTGGCACGCTGACGCGGTCAGCCCTCAGATGGCGGCCGCTAGGGTGGTTTCCGAGGTCACATCGCCAACAACGTGCGACCACATCTCCACTGCCACTCGACGAAGGGACGTGCCGACGATGGCTTCGCGCGCGCACTCACTGGATCCGATCGTCCGGGAGCGACTGGTCTGCCCACAGGACCTCGGACCGCTGCTCGATGCGGGCGACGAGCTGTACAACCCGCGGCTCCGGATCGCCTACCGGATCGATGCCGACGGCATCCCGGTGATGCTCGCCGATGAGGCACGTTCCGTCGACGAGGCCGAACACCAGCGCCTGATCGCGCAACAGTGACCGGGGCGCCCCGTCGGCCGGGAGGCCGGCGAGACACATCGATCTTGTCGGCGGGTAGGCGGACGGCACGAATCGATCCGGGAGTGACAAGATCGAACGCGTGAGTTCTGAGATCTCCCAGACCCCGGTGACCGGCTCGGGCATCCTCGACGAGTTGCAGTGGCGCGACCTGATCGCCCAATCCACGGATCTCGACGAATTGCGCCGTGCCCTCGACGACGGACCGGTCACCCTGTACGCGGGATTCGACCCCACCGCGGCGAGTTTGCACGCAGGTCATCTCGTTCCGCTGCTCACCCTGCGCCGATTCCAACTCGCCGGGCACCGTCCCATCGCCCTCGCGGGCGGGGCGACGGGCCTCATCGGTGACCCCCGCGACATCGGCGAGCGCACCATGAACTCCGTCGACACGATCGCCGGCTGGGCTGGGCGGATCGGCGCACAACTGCGCCGCTTCCTCCGCTTCGACGACGCGGCGACCGATGACGCGGAGGCGGGGGCACTGCTGGTCGACAACATGGAGTGGACGGGACCGATGAGCGTCATCGAGTTCCTTCGTGACATCGGCAAGCACTTCTCGGTCAACGTGATGCTGGCGCGGGAGACCGTGCGACGACGCCTCGAGTCCGACGGGATCAGCTACACGGAGTTCAGCTACATCCTGTTGCAGTCCAACGACTTCCTGCAGCTACACCGGCGGTACGGATGTGTCCTGCAGATCGGTGGGTCCGATCAGTGGGGAAACATCATCGGCGGCGTCGACCTCGCGCGCCGCGTGGACGGGGCCACGGTCCATGCGCTCACCGTCCCGCTCGTCACCTCGTCGGATGGCAAGAAGTTCGGCAAATCGACCGGCGGTGGGAGTCTGTGGCTCGACCCGGAACTGACCAGTCCTTACGCCTGGTACCAGTACTTCGTGAACACTGCCGACGCCGACGTGATCCGCTATCTCAAGTGGTTCACGTTCCTCACACGCGACGAGATCGACGAACTCGAACGCGCCACCGTCGAGACACCGCATCTGCGGCTGGCCCAGCGCCGACTCGCCGCCGAACTGACCACCCTGATCCACGGCGCTGATGCCACCGCGGCCGTCGAACTGGCCAGCCAGGCGTTGTTCGGACGTGGCGATCTGTCGATGATCGACGAATCGACCCTCGCCGCGGCGCTGTCGGAGACGGCGATCGCCGAGTACACCGGTGAACGCCCCACGATGGTTTCCCTGCTCGTCGATACCGGGCTGTCGGAGAGCAACAAGGCGGCGCGTCGAGCCATCACCGAAGGTGGGGCATACGTGAACAACGCGAAGATCTCCGATCCCGAGTGGCGTCCGGCCGATACGGATCTGCTCGGTGGCCGCTGGTTGGTGATCCGCCGGGGCAAGAAGAGCTTTGCCGGCGCGCGCGTAGGCCGCTGAACAGGCAATTTGACGACCTGTTCCATCGTGTGTAACTTTCTTGTTGCACCGCAGAGAGCAACTCCCCCGGGGCCGACAGGAATCGGGGGAAGCAAAGTGTCCGGACCTCAGGGTCTGAACCTCTGAGTGCCAGAATCCCGAACACTCGAACATCAACGAGAGTTGCGGACGGGAATCGGGTCTGGTACGCTGGTGAAGTTGCCCGGAAACGGGTTAACACGGTAGTAACAGAACAGCCGAGTCCATCGGAGTTCGCCTCCTACGAGGTGGTGTCGGTGGGTGTGTGTTCTTTGAGAACTCGATAGTGTGTGACAAATTGTTTGATGCCAAGATTGGCATCACATGTCCAAATTTTTGGACTATTGATGATTTTTTTGTGACATCCGGGCCCGAGCGGTTCGGGTGTTGCTAGTTTTTGTTTGGTCAGGTTTTTGTCTCTCTGGCTGAGATTGTGTTGAAACTTTTTGGTTTCAGTGTTTTTTCATGGAGAGTTTGATCCTGGCTCAG
>NZ_JBSFQI010000025.1:0-21180 GCF_053588635.1 Gordonia sp. NPDC003425
CCAGCGCTGCAACGCTGACTTGATCAAGTGACTACCAGGATCATATTTACGGGAAGGCACGCCCTCCCTGATCCACAGGTCTTGATCATTCCTCGCTCCGGCCTGATAGATCGGGATGCCGTACTGGTCGAGGTTGGCGTTCATCGCATTTCGCCGTGCGGCCCAGCTGATCATCGCCCCGCTGTTGGGATCGACCGCGGCTCCGGCACCGATGGGCGTACGCCACGGGCTGCTGGGCGCGAACGACTCACTCGCCGCACGGGCCACGGGCGGATTTGCGCAGGCCAAGACGCCAAGGCTCATTGTGAGCAGCACCGCCGATGACGTGGTGATTCGTCGCCAACCCATCGCTGCGCATCCCATCGTCGATTTCCGTCGCGTGTGCTTGGCCGCGACCAGTGTGAATCCCGAGCTCACTGAACGGGACCAGCCTACCGATCGGGGCAAGTACTAGATTGTGGCCCGTCCTGGGTCCGCCAATGGCCGCAGCTCAATAGTTGAACCCCCGGCGAGCGAGACCGTCGGGGTTGCTCAGATCCCCTCACGACCTTCGATTTCAGCGACGATGGCGGACGACAACTCGTTTCCGTCGATAGCTTCGGAACCTGAAATGACTGCGATACAGCAACTATCACCAATCCAACTCAAAGTCACAGCATTCACGCGACCACTTGGCGACGTGACCACCACGAAGATCATCGGGTGCAAGTCAGTCTCGGTGGTCGCCCACTTGACCGAGTCGAAACGCGTTCGGGAACGAACGCCACCATCGGACCAGGTGACCACGTAGTCGCCGGAGTCAGGCGTCGGCAAGGACGCAGCATCGGCACTCACCCCACGTCTGCCAAGAACATAACCGACGCATCCGCGCAATGCAGACACAGCCGACCGAACAACAAAGAACATCAGCACCGCACCGGAATCGACGTGATGGCGCTTGATCCTCGTAGCTTGGTCGCGATCGGCGAGTTCAGTGTTCCCGATTCCGAAGGTACCGACATAGTTGCCGTGAGCAGCTACGGACCGGCCGAGAAATCGGCGCAAGCTGACCATGATGTACCACTGAGGGGAGTAACCTGCAGTGTTCAAACGCTGAGCAACTCCGCTCGCGATACTCATGCTCGTTCGTGCACGAGGACCAAGCGCTCCGACATCGGCGCGCCGCACGGCAATGCGTGAACAGGCGGGGATGGATAGCTGCTCAGCAGGCACAGCTGATTGCGATCTCGGTGTTCTCCGAGCACCGACGGCCCGAACCATCCGCGTCCGGAATACGTCAAACGAGGCAACCACGTAGCCCGGATTTCTGCTCCACAACCGCGCGAGGGCGAGACTCGCGCCCCGCCACGTAACCTCATCGGTGAGCGGGTTCTGCGGGCGATCGGCGAGCTCCAGAGCCGCCAACAGTTCGAGCCGAATGTTCGACGCGACGTAGGCATCGCCGGATTCGTGAGAGAACACGATCACACAACCTCTGTGTGCCCGCAGTATCTCGAGTGACTTCATGTGTGCAAGGTCTCTCGAGGTGTCAAGCGCCAGAGCGGCAAGCCCGTCCAACGACACATCTCCGACGTCTGTGACAACCACCAGCGGGTCATCCCAGTCCAGATAAAGGGCCGATAGAAACGGCCAATCGGTCACCGAATCCAGAGCACGACGAATCAGGTCCGTGGCCACCTCGGGATCCGGCAGCACCAGCGGCCACGCGATGGACGCTGTTCGCGCATTCGCCCACGCGCTGGGTGGTCGGTGACGTCGAGCCCGCACCCGACGCCGGTTCGGCAGGTTCAGGACAGGCACCTCCCCTTGTCTGATCTTCGCATCGCGATCTCACGTCCGATCACGTGCGTCGACCATTGCTCGAGCTGTCGGAATCGTCGGTAAACGTCTGTGCCGCCCCGCTGATCGCGGCTCTCGCCAAGGCTTGAACCAACCCAGGGCCGCCGCTCCACTCAGTATGGGAGACAACAGAAATGCCGCAGCAACGACGACGACATCGTCGCTGTATCCGACGGCAACGGACACGGTCAGAAGAGTCGTGGCGACCGAGCAACACTTGACGGCCAGCGCCTCAGCCGAGCGGTTCTGCGATTTCAAGTACACGCTTATGACCGTATTCCACGCGACCGCCGAGTACTGGAAGGCAATCAACAGGACAATGGTCCGACTCGCCTCATAGGATGCCCCCAACAGGAGGCGCCCCCATGCCTCTGGCAGGAAGTAGAAGGCGACACCCATGGACAGCGCGACCACAGACGTGGCCGCTGCAACAACCGACAGTGCACGCCATGTCGCTCTTGGTGAACGCTGCGCCCTTGCCGACTCCGGAATGATCAGTAGCGGCAATGCACTGGCAACTATCGCGAGCGGTGCCAATAGGGCGGTCGCACCCCGCATCGCCGCCGACGCGTCGTTGCTGAGGAAGATGGCGACCAACAGAAGCACGACGAAAACCGTCACCTGTTCGAGCCCGGCGTCCACCGCATACCTGACGCGGTGCCCTCCACCGTTGAGCAACCATGGAATCAGACCGCGAATTGAGGGCCTGATTCGCAGGCCCACAAGCAGTCCGATCAACGCCACCGTCGCGAGCATCGCCCACGCGGCGACCAGCCATGAGGGGGTGAGCCATGCTGGATGCCCCCAGGCGAGAACCAGGAATACAAGGCTGCCGAGGCACCAAATTCCATCCCACACAGTGGCAAACTCGGGATGCCCCAGAGTGATCGCGACGTATCGACATATGTCCTGCATCAACACGATGGGAGCCGCAACGGCCAACAAGAAGGTCTCGCCGACAAGCCCTGAACCAAGCCCGAGGAGGATGAGCGCAATCGAGAGTGGCACGCTCAAACACAACGCAGCAGTGACAGCACGCGATCCAGATGTCTTGATCTCACTATCCGACTTGCCCGCCTCCAGGAGCAGCGGGGTGCCGAGCGCACCTCGCAAGATGCCTATCGCGGCTGCCACCAGGGTGAAGAGAGGCGCAATACGCCCGAACTCGTCGATTGATGTGACCACGGCCAACGCAAAGAGGATCAGCCCGTTCCCGATACTCGAAAAGGCCTGGTCCAGCACGCCCCAAAGCGCTCTCAACCTACCCATGCGACAGGCGGCCAGACGGTTGGCCGATTGCTAGTCCGGTGAGTCCTCCTGCGCTAACCACTATGCTGGTGCTCCTGCTGGTTCTGGGGTGATCGCCGTCAGCAGAATCGGAGCCATCCGCTCAGCGATCTCCAGATGACCGAGATCGTTGGGGTGCACCTTGTCCGTTCCGATCTCTTCAGGATCCTGCACCCATCCCTCCGGATTCACGAACGTCGCCTGATGCTTCATGGCCACCGCTTGCAACTGCCGATTGATGCTTGAGATTCCTGGTGGGACAGGAGTACCAGCGAAATGCGCCCCCACCACGATCACCGCTGCTGACGGCGCCTTCCTCCCGATCACGTCCAGAGCCTTGGTGGCCGCAGAGTCCACTTCGCTGGCCATCGGGATATCATTGCGACTGCCGAACAGGATAACGATCTGCGCATCGGGGGTCACACGCTCAGCCAGTTCGACGAAAGTGATGTCGCGTGGCCCCCTACTCAAGTAGCCGGAACCGCCTGGGGCCAGAACATCTAACTGGAGTTCGACGTTGTCGGAGCGTAACTTTCGCTTGACCAAGTTCGTCCAGTTGCGCGCTCCGACCCCACCCAAATCGGTTCCCTGCGTGTATGAGTCGCCGATGATATAGCCGGTTACGATCTGGCGCGCGGGTAGTGAGGCAGTGGAGTCAAGGTTCTGTCCGACGCCTTTGTCAGCACGAACGGCTAACACGACCGACAGTGCCACCACCGTGATGAGAGCCAATCCTGCTATCCCAGAGATAGCATATGAACGAAATCTAGACTTTGCCACAATTCAACCCTCTTCGCGAGACCGGCTGGGCACGTAGACCCCCTGAGTATCGACTACTCTTGCTCAAGAAGGTATCTTGATATCGCCGACGTCACCACCGATAGCCAAGTCGGTATCGGCAATATCACTCAGTACGTTGCCTGCGACGGTCCCAGTCCGTACGAGGTTGAGGGCGATGCCCGTGTCGACGTACATGATCGAGTTTCCCGTGACCGCGAGCCCGGACAGTTCCGAGTGGACCTCGATACCGACCGAGGCACGGCCACCCACACGCCCTGCGATCTGGTTGTTCGCGATGACGACGCCATTCGTGATTCCGCGCACATCATCAGACACACTGACGCCACTTCCCAGAAAGTTCTCGATGCTGTTGTCGCTGATGAGAAGAACGCCGGTCTCGACGCCAGAGACCGGTCGGATCAGGACACCTGCCGACATTGAGCGCTCGCCATTGATCTTGTTGTTGACCAATCTCATTCCGCCGCCGGACTCCCACCGGATACCTGCGCCACCGAGATCACGGGCTTTGTTTCGTTCGATGGTGTTTCCCGTGATCGATCCATCGCCGGCGTCACCGCGAGTAGACGGGATGTTCACCCGGATCCCCGCCGTCCCGAACTCTCGAAACGAAGAGTCGAGCACGGAATAGTACCCGGCGCCCACCTCCAGACCGACGTCGAAGCCCCGGATGCGTGAATAGCGAACCTGAGAAAACCAGCCACGCAACCGAACTCCAATACGATTGATTGCCCGGCCCGTGCTGGCATACCCGACCTCGATACTGTCCAGTACCGACGCGTTGCCCTCCAATGTGAGGGCGGCCGACCCGTTACCCCCTACCTCGATCCGCGACCCAGAACCGTCCAGGCCCCGAACACCCATGAGGGTGGTGGTGTTTCGAGCGGTGAGGTCGCGGCTTACTCTGTATCGCCCCGCCGGGAAGAAGACGATGCCGCCGCTCGCGGGCACGTCGTCGAGCGCCGCCTGTATCGCGTCGGTATCGTCATTCCTGTTGTTCCCCTGGGCTCCGAATTTCGTCACGTCGGCCGCCGCCTGCGGAGCGAGACGCGGGTAGGACATGGTTGCGGTCACTGTCTCGGTAGGGCCGAGCGCAGGCGAACCTTGCGGAACTGGCTCTTCAGCGCAGCCAGCAAGAATCGGAATCGACAGCACGAGCAAGATTCTTCGTAGATTCCTCCGCATCGAAATCACCCACTCCTACGCCACGGCCCAAATCCTCGAAAACCCGACAGCTGGATCGGACGTCCCATTCTTGGCGAATACCTCGAACGTGGCGTAAGAGCCTGACCATTTCGCGATGCGCCGGTCGCGGATGGTCTCGAATGTACCGTCCGGCAGTGAAACCTGCGCCCGCTCACCGCCTAACCGGACCGATGTGTACAACGTCGCCGTACGGTCGACGGCGAGAGGCGTGACGAACCTGCCTTGGCGGATGACGTCCAATCGTGACTTCTCGCCGGGCGGCCACACACCAAACCACCACTCCGTAGGTGTGATCACCAGATGCACGGGAAGAGGCGGCCCTTTGCCGTTCTGAGACACGAGTAGTGCCATCGCACCATCGTCACCGCCGCCATTGCGTGGCCAGAAACTCCAATAGGCCCCGATCTCTTTGATGGACGCCCCGAGGTTCGAGGTGGTGTAGTAGCCGGCAACCCCGTCGGTAGATTCCGGGGAATTCGTGAGCATTCCGTCGACAACACGAAGGCGTGAACCTGGATTGTCTGGCGGAGTACCCCACTGTATGGCAGGCCCCGGACCGAAGGTCTTCGGCGGGACTCCATCCGGAAGTGTCGAGAAGTCGATCTCCACACGTTTTCCACCAGCGGACTCGGTGGTCTCTGGCGCAGTCGGCCCACAGCCGACCGCTGCCGCCAAAACGAGTACGACAATGCTCGCCCGGAATACTAGACGCACCATCGCCGACCGACCGCAGGCCCTCGCGTTCGACGCAGTCACGCCCACGGTTCTCCCGTGGACGGATCGGCTGGACTAGCTAAGCTCATCTCACCGTCAGGATCTCCCAGCGCGGGGTCATCGCTGACCCCTAACGGCTCGATCTGCCGCGCCTCCCAGATGTCCCTCTCCTTGCGCCCAAGAGTTGTACCGGGACGCGCATCCAATTCGCCTATCCAGCGCGCGGGGGTACCCGCGTAGATGCCCAGGCGCCCGGACGCGGTGCTGCTCGCCAAAACCGTTGACTGCGCGGCGACTACCGACAGCGGCGGAATATGCGCCCCAACCAAAACGACGCAATTGGTGAGCAGCCCCGAACGCGCCCCCAGCGACACCCGCCCGACATTCTGCACTGGTTCGTGAATGTCGGCTTCGTGGGTCAGGATCGTGGTCCGGTGGCCGCCCACGACAGTCATATAGCCCAGTTCCACAGTTCCCGAGCAATCGATGTAGTGGCGGCTCGTCACGACCGCCCCTTCACGCATAGCCAGCGTCCCCGCACCGTCGAGTTGCTTCTGATACAGCGGGTGAGCCGAGATCCAGTTGAATGAGCCGACACCGGCATCCTTTTCCATCTTGAGAAGTGCAAGGCCGCGGATGGTCGAGAACGCGCCGATAAAGGCTCCATCCGCCAGCTCGGCTCGCTTGAGCGAGAGCACTAGGCACGGGCTGATCCTCGCGGTCGGCGCAATCGAATGCCCGAGCAGCCGCAGGATGTGGTTCTTGCGCGTAGATGCCGGGAGCATCCACGACAGCAGTTCCAGCAATGCTCGCATCAGAGTTCGATTCCTTTCTGAATGCCTCGCGGCAAGACGACGGGCAGACCGATCCAATCGCGCACGTCAACAGAGCTGTAATGGTATGGCACATAGCGCGGGACGTCCTCGCGGACAGCTCCATATGACCGATTACACACGCACGGTGTCGAACTCGCAGGGCCACGACCACACCATCCGGGGGACACCGGGGGACACCAGGGTGAACATCAAACGTCCGCGAATCTCGCGATGAGGCATGTCCGCGACACCGCGTCGTTTGAGACTGATTCGAGTCTCGATGTCGGTCAGGTCACGATGTGAGACGGACTCACATTTCCCTCGGCCGAATGTGGTCGTTTCCGATATGGTTCACTCCATGTCAAATCACCACGCCGAGCCCGGGTCGGGGCGCGGCTATTTGCGCATGGACCGGCGGAAGTTCTTCACGGCATCCGCTGCGGCACTTGGTGTTGCGGCAGTGGGTGGTTCGCCCGCAGGGACCGCGAACGCGGCCACTACCCTGTTCTTCGACGATTTCACCGGTGCCGCGGGTTCGGCCCCCAATGCATCACGGTGGTCACACAAGTTGGGCTCCACCGGGTATTCGCCTCCTGCAATCTACACCGACGATCGTGCGACGTCCTTCCTGGATGGAAACTCCAACCTCGTGCTCCGGGCTGCTCGCTGCACGGATCCACCATCGTGGTTCCCATCGGCCAAATATCAGTCGGCTTCGTTGAGCACAAAGACGCTCTTCTCGGCAGGGATCAATACGGCTTGGGAGGCCAGGATCAAATTCGACCCGTCGAAAGGCTGCTGGCCGAGTTTCTGGACGATGGGCTCAGTTGGCGAATGGCCACAGTGCGGCGAAGCCGACATCATCGAGCTATACGGGACGTCGCTCGCGGGTTCCACAGTTCATACACCGGTGCCGGTGCCGCTCGTGTCGCGGACATTTCAGGCTCAGAAGAGGCTCAGCGTCGACGGCGGATGGCACACCTGGCGAATGGTATGGGATACCACAGGTTTCCGGTTCTGGGTCGACTACACTCAGGGCAAGGCCCCGTACTTCACCGTGCCGACCAATTCGCTGCCGTACTGGCCGTTCTCGAATGACAACCCGCTGTTCATCAAACTTCAGATGACAGTCGGCGGACCGACTGGCGAGGCTCCGATCTCGTCTGAACTACCGGTTGACATGCTTGTCGACTGGGTGCGCGTCACGACGACGACGTGACGGCCACCGAACCATAGCAATCTGCCAACTCAGCCGCGATGGTGGACATCGAGAACTCCTTCCGGACACCCTCCCGTCCTCGTTGTCCCATTTCAGCGGCCAACGCGGGGTCGCATAACAGGACCCGAATTGCCGCGGCCAACGCCTCCGGCCGCGCATTGTCGACGACAACACCACATCCGACTCTCTCCACGAAGTCAGCGAGTCCGCAGTCGCGCATAACGATTACCGGAACGCCGACAGAACTCGCCTCGACCACGGACATTCCGAACGGCTCAGCCTCCGCGGGCAACACGTAGACGTTGGCGCGGGCCAGCCTCTCAAGCACTTCCGAGGCCGACGTCGCCGGCTCGCGCGACAGGACTGCTTCAGGGTTTCCTGTAGCGTCGGCGAACTCCTCGACTATCTGGTCGACAGCCGTCGCGGCCCCCTCGTCCGGTCCGACGATGCTGAACCGTGCGTTCACCCCGTCCCGCAGCAGCAGGACCGCGGCCCGCGCGAAGAGGTCAGGACGCTTGCGAGGATGGAGTCGTGCGAGGAACAGCACCTCCGGCCACTCATGTGTGGAATCGCGGACGATGTCGGTATCCGGTACTCCATTCGGAAGCACACTGGTTGTCGCCAGCGGAGCAATCTCACGAATTTGCGCTTCTTCATCAGCGTTCAGGCAGTAGACCATTCGTCCGCGGGCCAGCAACGGCGCAGTAGCTACGCGGTCGAACATCCGAATGAGCCGGGAATCCTTCCGGACGACCATGCCGTGACATTGGATTATCACTGGAACTCGTACCATCAACGCGATCACAGTAGCAGGGAATGTGACTAGATCGCGGGACAGGTGAATGTGAATTACGTTGTAGCCGCGCATGTTACGCAAGAGCCACAGAAGCAGTGGCACCGAGAAGGTGCCCGCATATCCCGTCCTCGGCACGGCGCGACGCCGGGCCAGACGTGATGGAACTCCGTCGATCTCCGCATCTCCCACACCAAGACCTTCCGACGTCGCAGCCAAACTCACCGAGTGACCGATGCGGAGCAACTCGGCCGTCTGATTGAGGGCGACTCTTGTTGGGCCACCATAAGATCCGTCCTTCGCAGCAACAGAAACGACGTGCAGTATCCTCACCGTCCGGAACCAGCTCGCGAGGTATGGCGCCCCGAGCTGCCGGCAACCGCCTCTTCCTCTTCGTTCCATTCCGCGGTGGTGCTCGACGTGGTCTCCTCGTCATCGTCTGCGGGCACCTTCCGGGTGCGCCGGGCGAGGATGTAATGGACCCGATCAGCCCCGGCGGCAGCAAGAAGTCTTGCGACCTCGGCCAGATCACCGGACTTCGCTGCCCTCGCGGTGACCAACACCACGAAGACGTCGACCAGTGCACTCAGTTCAGCCACAGGGCTTGCGCCCGTACCGGGCACCAGTGCTGAACCCTCGATGATGACGAAATCGGCGTCTGCCGACCGCTGCTCGATCACAGCACCTACGCTCCTGGGCGCGGTCAGGCTGGTTGCGAGTCTCTGCCATAGATCGGTCGGTATATCCTCAGATCCCAGCAACGCCACCTTCGCTCCCCCGGTCACCAGCTCCTCGGCAAGGCCGGCCGCGACCACGCCCACTTGGACCGAACCCCGCTCTGTCAGCGCGGCCACGAGCACGCGTTGCGTATCCGCCTCGCGGCGCTCGCGCACGACTGTAGCAATGAGCGTATCCAGCGATCCCGAATGGAGATCAGCTCCACGGCCCGAGCGCGCCACCGCAAGTTCGGCCACCGGCGGACTACCGGTGAGCGCCTCGACATCTCCGCCATCCCGAACCCTGCGGTTGAAGAGCTCCGCCGTCAACGCGATGAGGATCCCGACGATCAAGCCGATGACGGCAGCTATCACTACTGTGATCAGTGTCTTTGGATAGACCGGAGATGAATTTGCGGTGGCCGGCGTCATCAAGATCAGTCGCGTCGTCGCCAACGCGCCACCCTGTGGCACCTCGACCCGCGCGACTGCGTCCGAAAGTGAATCGGAAACGGCATTCACGATCCGAACCGCATCGTCCGGGCTCGTCGCCGTTGCCGAGATGGTCAGCACAGCCGTCGCAGGAACGACACTGGCACTGACGGCGGACCGCATGTCTCCGATGGACAGATCGAGCCCAGCCGCGGTTCTGGCAGGCTCCAATACGGCATCTGAGTACACGAGCTTCGCATAGGAGGCAGCGCGCTCCTGCGACCCTTTGCTCGTGTCGTACGTGCTCGAAGGAATCTCACGACTGCCCGAACTGGCGTAAACCGTTGCACTTGCCTGGTATTTCGGGGTCTGTGCGTTGCAGTACACCAGCGCCGACACCGCGGCGACGGCGGTCACCGCGAGGATGACCAGCCATGAACGAAGAATCGTCGAGATAGCATCCCGTGCTGAAAAGCTGCGCATTCGAATTGGCCCCTAGTTAGCTTGACACGTCGTGTTCCGCCTAATGGCCAGCCAGGGCCTGGGGTGGATTCTACGCCACGCCAGTCGAGCCGCAACCGTTGCGAATGCGACCCAAGTCATAGCTTGCCGCGCGCACATCTATTGATTCTTTGTCGCGCTCCGTCGTCGATCTCGTGAGACCATAGCCACTTGGAAGTCGAGGCACCAAGGCCTCAAGACGACATGCATGCTCAGAGAGGGTGTCACCGTGGCAATCCAGGTATCGCACCGCCGGAGCACGCTAGGATTCACCCAGTTCGTCGACATGACCACGGTCTGTTCTCGCGGAGCGATCCTGGCACTGATTTGTGCCGCATTCTCTACGACGTGGGGTGTTATGCATGTCAGTGTGATTCAGATCGCTGACATCTTCTTGCTCCTAGCTGTCGGATCAGTGGGATTGATGACCGTTTTCGGCGGGTTGCGATATCACGTTCCGTGGTGGGTATGGACTCCGACACTGACCTTGCTGATCTGCGGGCTGACGCGAACCATTGCACCAATTCCGGACTATTATTTCGCCGATCGATATTCACTCCCTGAGGGCGTTCCGGGCGATCACACGAAGATCGCGATCTGGCTGCTCGCGGTTCTGGCAATTCCGCTGTGTGTCGTCGCTTGCTCGGCGATCGATACGCGGGTTCCCGAGTGGGTCGCAATCAGTTACCTCGCCGGATCTTGCGTGTCCAGCATCGTCGCACTCTCCGATCTGTCTGGCCTTACGGCGATTTCAGGCTCGTTTGGGTACACCAACATCACGCTCAGGCAGACTGGGCTCACCGCTCACCCGAACACCCTCGCGTTCGTCGCAATTGTGTCCATTCCCATCGCGAGCTACCTCTTGGGTTCGAACAGTCGATCCAAACAGTATCTGGCCGCAGTCGCTCTAGCCATCCTCGCCGGCGGTATTGCTGTGTCGGGGTCGCGCGGCGCTCAGGCGCTCTTCATACCTGTGGTGATTGCCTCGATTCTGGTCCAGCCCAGAACTCGCCGCGCTGCGGTGGCCAAAGGGTTCGCAGTTGCCGCGTTTGCCAGCGCGGTAGCAGGCGGACTGTTGCTGGCCTTCGTACTTCCCGATTCGGCGGTGAGTGACCTGTTCCGATTCGGTGACGACAATGTTGGAGCTGTTGGCAGCGATACCCAACGCACCGAACTGGCTGATCAAGGGTTGAATGATTTCTTCCAACACCCGTTTGCCGGAATTGGTATCAAACACATCGCTGACGCCCACAACATATATCTGCAGATTATTTCCGCCGGGGGATTGGTATTGCTGGCCGGTATGATTTCGTTCTGGCTCGGCTGCCTATCGGATGGGTGGAAACTCACGCGCAGCGGAGTGGCCCTGGCGCCATTCCTGGCAATCTCTGTGTGCTGCTGGTTGATACTCGGAATGGTTGAGAACCCGATCACCGACCGTTACCTTTACTACACTGTGGCGTGTATTGCAGGGCTGGCTTCCACGCAGCGCAACAAGCAGATCGCGGCGCTTGTCCGGGGCGGCAATCGAACTCGGCAGCCCTTGAATCCAGGCACGAGAGTCACCAAAGTTTGAAGTGTTCTCCCTTACGCAACAGAACGCCCGACAGCTCCGTCCCTGACCACATTCTTCGCCACCAGCCCGGTACACCACTGCTCGTAGGCATCGATACCGGCCTTCTGGCCGAGCTCCCGGTTCGCGTAGATCGGGCCCTGCACCGCGAGCATCTCGCAGCGTTGTGGGTCGTCCGCCAACGCCAAGGCCTCGGTGACCAGCTGTTGCGGTTCACCGGGAGCGACCACCACCCCCGCCCCTGAGGAACGCACCTCGTCTGCGCTGACCCCGTCGCCCGCCACGGCGGCCAAGACCGGGCGACCGGCAGCAAAGTACGTGGTGAGCTTGCTCGGTACGGCCATCCCGCGCAGTCCCGGAAGCTCGTTGACCAGGAGCATGTCGGCGGCGGCAAGGACGTCGGAGTACTCGGCGTCGGGCAGCGGATCGATGAACTGCAGCCGCTCGGTTCCGACACTTGCGGCTTCGAGCGCGGCACGCTGATTGCCGTTGCCGACGAGAACGAATCTGAGGGGCTTGCCGACAGCGTCGGCGTGCTGAGCGGCTTCGACCACAGAGTGCAAACCCTGCTTGAGGCCCATGTTACCGGTGTGCAGCACGACGCATTCGTCGTCGCCCCATCCGTGGCTATGCCGGATCGAAGCGACCTCGTCTTTCGATCGCATAGCAGGTTCCTGCAGATGTGACCAGTTTCGATTCACGCTGACTCCATCGGGCCGCACACCCATGTCGATCACCGAGTCCCGAAACTGACGATGAATGACCGAGACGCCATCGGCGCCACGGAGTACCGCCGATTCGAAAGCCAAGGCACCCTTCGCGAGAGCTCCTCCCCGACCGGTTTCCTCCACGCCGCGGCCGTAGAGATCCTGGACGATGGTTCCCACCGGTATCCGCTGCGAACGCGCTCTGGCAACGATCATTGCCGAAGCCATGAGTGGAGGGGTCACCGTGATCACGAGATCTGGGTTTCCCCAGTGCGCGCTCACGGCACGTCGCCCGAAGCTCACCTCGAGTCGCGTACGCCCGGCTAGCGTGCCGCCGGCCGACACGTGATGCGAGAAACGCCGGATACGGACTCCCCGAATGTGTTCCCACGCCTCCGACCGACCCTCGTAGGCAGCGGCGACCTTCCATTCGGGATAATGCGGCATGCCGGTGAAGACCGTCACGTGATGTCCGCGCTCGACCAGACCCTCGGCCAATTGCGTTGTGTACGGCGCAATTCCGGTTACCTCGGGCGCATAGTTGATGCCGATGATCAGGATTCTCACTGATCCACCCTTTCCGTAGCCAACGGGGCCAGGACGACACCGCCCGGTGGCACATCCCTTGCGACAAGAGCGGTGGCGCCGATCACGGCTCCCTCACCGAGCGTCACGCCGCGTAGCACGGTGGCACGGATCGCCACCCAAACCGAGTCGTCCACGACGATGGCCCCATTGTCGAACTCGAACGACGAAGATTTGCGATCGTGACTTCCCGTGCACAGCAACACATCCTGCGATATACAAGTGTTCGAGCCGATGATCACCGGCTCGAGGTTGAGAATCCAGGCACGTTCGCCGATCCAGGTGTCATCGCCGATCTCGAGCTTCCACGGCCAGTGGATCCGCACATCGTGCCGGATCAGCGTTCCCTTCCCGATCCTGGCGCCGAACGCACGCAGCACACCGATGCGGACTCGGTTGGGCACCCACCATCGAGACAGTGGCGATCGGATGAGCATCCACAGCGCCTGGATTGAGAACGGCCTGCCCTTGTCATAGCCACGGCCGGTGAAGTCCCTCAGCGACCACGATCGGTGGTTCACGTCGACCACCTGGTCGCCTTCCGCCAACGCCTCTGCAGCGCCCGAACCCTCAACCACACCGGTCATGACCGCAGTCCCGCCAGGTTGGCCCGGTACCAGGTAACCGTATCCGCGATACCCTCCGCCAACGGGATCTGCGGTCGCCATCCGCTGGTCGTCAACGTGCCGACGTCGAGGAGTTTGCGAGGAGTGCCGTCTGGTTTGGTTGTGTCCCAGAGCGTTTCACCTGTATACCCAACCGCATCCGCGACCATGTGCGCGATCTCGCGGATGGTGTGGTCCACGCCCGTGCCCACATTGACCTGAGTCGGGCCGTCGTAGTGCTCGAGAAGATGCAGGCACGCGTCGGCCATGTCGTCGACGTGCAGAAACTCTCGGCGCGGTGTGCCAGAGCCCCAGTTGGTGACCGCTTGCTGCCCCGCTGACCGGGCCTCGTCATAGCGGCGGATGAGCGCAGGGAGAACATGGGACCCGGTCGGCGAGAAGTTGTCCCCCGGCCCGTACAGATTCGTGGGCATAGCCGAAATCCAGGACAGTCCATACTGTTTGCGCACCGACTGGATCTGCAGTATGCCTGCGATCTTCGCGATGGCGTAGGCATCGTTGGTGGGCTCGAGGAGCCCGGTCAGCAACGCATCCTCGGGGATCGGCTGGGGAGCGAACTTCGGGTAAATGCAGGATGACCCGAGAAACAGCAGCCGGGGAACCTGGTACTCGAGCGCCGCGTCGAGCACGTTGACCTGAATCCGCAAGTTGTCGGACAAGAAGTCGACCGGACGCGTGCTGTTCGCCATGATGCCCCCCACCTTCGCGGCGGCGAGGACAACTACGTCCGGACGAGCGTCACGGAAGAACGCGAACGTGGCGTCGCGGTCGCGCAGGTCGAGTTCAGAGTGGCTGCGTCCGATCAGATCTCCGAACCCAGCCCCCGCGAAGGCCCGCCACAAGGCGGACCCGGCCAGGCCCCGATGCCCGGCGATGAAGACGCGGGATGATCGATCGAGTGGCGCCGGCACGAGTTCGCTCATGGTCAGCTCCACGCGGGCAACGCGGGTGTGTCGATCCACGGCTTGCCGGCACATTCGAGAGCGGCAATATCAGCGTCCACCATGATCCGCGCCAATTCGTCTGGGGCCACTGACGCCTTCCATCCCAACCGCGACTCGGCGGTACTGGGGTCGCCGATCAGTGCATCGACCTCGGTCGGGCGCAAGTAGCGCTCGTCGAACCGAACATGCTCCTGCCAGTCCAGATCCGCATGTTCGAATGCGGTTTGGAGGAACTCACGGACGGTGCACGGCACTCCGGTCGCGAGCACATAGTCGGCGGGTTCGTCGGCCTGCAGCATTCGCCACATTCCCTCGACGTACTCCGGTGCGTAGCCCCAGTCACGAATGGCGTCGAGGTTTCCCATGTACACATGCTGTTCGAGACCTGCCTTGATCCGGGCGACCGCACGCGTGATCTTACGCGTCACGAACGTCTCTCCGCGGCGTGGGGATTCGTGATTGAACAGGATTCCGTTGACCGCGAATAGGTCGTAGGCCTCGCGATAGTTTCTGGTTATCCAGTAGGAATACACCTTGGCGGCACCATACGGGGACCGAGGATAGAACACCGTGTCCTCGTTCTGAGGTGGTGGCGAGGCGCCGAACATCTCCGAGCTCGAGGCCTGGTAGTAGCGGCAGTGTATGCCGGCCAACCGGACTGCCTCGAGCAACCGGACACTGCCGATACCTGTGGTATCGGCAGTGTGCTCAGGCTCGTCGAAGCTGACCCGCACATGCGACTGTGCCGCAAGGTTGTACACCTCGTCGGGCTCTATCGTGCTCAGCAGAGTCACCAAACGTGCACCGTCACTGAGATCGCCATAGTGCAGGAATAGACGAACCCCCGATTCGTGGGGGTCCGCATAGAGGTGATCGATTCGAGTGGTGTTGAACGTCGACGATCGCCGAATGAGTCCGTGGACCTCGTAACCCTTGGACAGCAGCAATTCTGCCAAGTATGACCCGTCCTGGCCCGTGATCCCGGTGATGAGGGCTCGCTTCACATTTGCTCCTTCATGACGAACTGACGAGGGGGTGCCGACCGGCACATGGACTGTGGTGCTAATACGCACCATCCTTGGAGAGCACTGCCTTGGCCGTTCGCCACAGGATCACGAGATCACCTAGAAGCGACCAGTTTTCGACGTAGGACAGATCCAGCTGTACCGTTTCCTCCCACGAGAGGTCGCTCCGGCCGGACACCTGCCACAAGCCGGTCATTCCCGGTCGCACCAGCATGCGGCGAATGACGATGTGATCGTAGGTCTCGACCTCTTCCCGCAGCGGCGGACGCGGACCCACCAGGCTCATACTCCCGTCGAGCACATTGAGCAGCTGGGGGAGTTCGTCAAGGCTGTAGCGGCGAAGGATGCGACCCACCCGGGTCACGCGCGGATCTTCGCGCATTTTGAACAAGACCCCGTTGCCCTCGTCCACCGCGGCAAGCTGGGTTCGCAGCTGATCGGCATCTGCGACCATCGATCGAAACTTCCACATCCGGAACGGATTGTTGTTCAACCCGACTCGTTCACCCCGATAGAAGACCGGCCCCCTGGTGTCCAGCTTGATCGCGATAGCACATGCGAGCAGAACCGGCATCAACATGACCAGCGCGACCAGGGCGACCGACTTGTCGAACGCGTGCCGAAGTACGCGCGTCGCTCCCTCGTACCTCGGCTTGTCGACGTGGAGGAGCGGTAGTCCCCCCTGCGGGCTGACAAGCAAACGCGGTCCGGCGACATCGAGCAGCGCCGGCGCCACCAGCAGACCGACGTTCATGCCCTCGAGCTCCCACGACAGTTCTCGCATGGCGGCCGGACCGAGGGCATCGGCGGAGGTGACCGCGACCACCGTAGCTCGGGAAGATTCCACCGCGTCCCGGATGTTCTCGAACACGCCTACCACCGGAATGTCGACGTCGTCAAGGGCGCTGTCGGTTTCCACCCAGCCACCGCGAGGGCCGGTGGGTGTACAGATCCCGGACACGTTGAATCCCAACTCGGGATGCTTGCGCAGGCGACGGACCAGATGAGCCGATGAGGACTTGCCGCCGACGACCAGGACCTCGTGAAGGTTCTTGCCCTTGGCGCGTGATCGTTTGAGCCACTGCCGCCACAACTTCCGTTCGAGCAGAAGGCCCAGAGTGCCCAGCGGAATCGCGACCGCGAGAAAGCCACGCGCGATAGAGATGTTCAGGAGAAGAGCGGCAACTGCATACCCCCCGAAAAAGATGAAACAACCCCGAACGACCCGTGTGAACTCCGCGACACCGCTCCCCAAGACGCGACGGTCGTAGGACTGTGCCACCCTGAGGCAAAGCCACCATGCCACGGCCATGGCAAGCGACGCCGCCACCACCGACGAATCGAGTTGACCGACGGGGTAGAGGAAGCTGGTACCGAACCTGACCGACTGCGCCAGTGCGATACTCAGCGCGATAACGGCAAGGTCCGAGATCTCGAGCTTGTGGGCCAGTCGGCGCTGCCAGTCATGCGGACTGCGCGGAACGGCGCGGGCGCGGCGGTAGGCCAACCGCCGAACGGTGGTGTCACCGCGACCCATCGGGACTGCCACTGTGCCCCCCAAAGACTACAATCGGTGGAATTAATTCCCGGGATTCCCGACGTCATTGGAATTGCCTCTTATTCTGAGGCCAGTCCGAGGGACCTTCAATCAAACCGGGCCATGCAATCAAATTGTTGAATTCTTCACGCTGACTCAATCAATTCCATTGCGCGAGTGATCATCTTCGATCGCTGTAAATGAGGATATGGCGACCTGCCACCCCCCGCAACTCGAAATGGCAGAGTGGATCGATCAGACTACAAGTCATTCCTCCCCACACTCAAATATCCGAATAAAGTGACACATGCCATAATTAACCTACAACTAGTCGCAAGTCACGGCGTTGCCCTCGCGTACCTTAACCAGTGATGTCCAAGACAACGCGTACGCAGAATGTTGTTTGCGGGTCTTGTCGCCGACGGCTGTGGTGAACGCCCCATCTGCTCACGTCTCGGGCGGGACGCCCTGCTGGAACAATCGACCTCATGGCAGACGGCCCATCCGTGGAGACTCCTGACATCGGTGCCGCCGATAGCTCGGGTGCCGGGGCCGGACGGACCCGCCGGCGCCGTCGGTGGCGCCGCATCCTGATTTCCGTGGTTCTGGTTTTGGTCCTGATCGTGGCAACCTACTGGGGCCTGGGTTATCAGCTCTTCTATCGCGAACATCAGGACTCATTGCGTCACGTCGATGCGATCGTCGTACTCGGTGGCGAACACGACGGGCGAGAGGATTATGGCCTGACGTTGGCGCGGGAGGGGTACGCGCGAACCGTCGTCGTGTCCAATCCCTATCTCGGCGAACAGTACAACACCCAAGCGGCGAACTCGCTGATGCAGCGGGTGTGTGGATCAAGCACGTCCACCGTCGAGGTCATCTGCTTCGCACCAGATCCGTCGACCACGCGTGGTGAAGCGATGTACGTGGAACAGCTTGCACGAAAACGTAACTGGCATTCGGTCATCGTGATCAGCTGGCGCTTTCACATGGTGCGAGCCCGATACATCTTCGGCCAGTGTTTCTCCGGCGATGTCGTGATGCGGAGTGTTCCCAGGGATTATCCCAAGTCTATCGAGTACTGGGGCTTTCAATTCGCCTATCAGTACGGCGGATTGACGAAGGCAGCCGTCCTCGGCTGCGATGCGTGAGTCTGACTAACCCACCTAAGAGACGCCACCATCCGGCATTACCTCGATCCGGACCGTCGACCCGTCGGATCTGCGGTGCAGTACCGAGCCGGCGATCTCGCGACCGGGAGCGGCGACGCGGACGAACACCTGACCGTCCGACGCTTCGTCGAGCGTCGCCGTCGCAGCGTCGAGGAGTATCTCGATGGCCGGAACGGACGCGGCGTCGGTGTCGGCATCGACCCAGCTCGTGGAGTCGTCGAGCAGCACCACCTCGACGCCGCGGCGTCGTGCGCGGTCGACCACGTCGTCGAGGCCGAGCTCGCACATCAGACGCGCCCTGATGCGGTCGCGGAGGTGCGCCTCGAGGAGGGCGCACTCCATGCGTTCGGCGTGGGATAAGCTCTCCCGCTCCGTGATTCGCTCCAGCAGCGGATGAGCCAGCCGGTCGAGTGTTCGCATCTGGCGGGCACGTTCATCGGCGGCAGCGATGTCGGCGGAGATTGCCCCGATCCGATGTGCCGACTCCTTGCGCAGGCCGAAGACGGCGAGCAGGTCACGCCGGACGGCGTACGCGAAGAACACTGCCATCACCAGCGGTGCTACGTCGGTGAAGGAGACTGATCGAGACCGGCAGTGACAGGCCGACACTCACGCCCCAGCGAACCACCACCACCGATGTGACGAGCAGGCTCGCCCACGCCGCGACGTACCGCCCGCGCACCGTCATGAAGCAGTACACCGCGACCGGTCCGCCGTGCGCCCAACCTGCAAGGATCGACCCGGCAGCGGCTTCCGGGGTGACCATCAGGACCAGGAAGCAGGCCAGCGGACACGCGACCGCGAGCCCACATGTGACCATCAGCGGCAACGGATCACCCGGTACCCAGATCACGGCGACGGCCGCGAGCGAGAGCAGCACGGCAGCAACGACCGGCGGCCAGGGACGGGTGGGTTGGCCTGTCGTGGTGGCGACAACCGCGAACATCGCCACGACGTAGGCCACTGTCACCAACCATGCCCAGTGGCTTCGTGTTCCGATGAGGTCGAGAATGTCCTGTGCGCGATCCTCGACGCCGCGCGACCCTACTCGTGCCATCCGAGCATCACCGTCGTGCCATGTCCCGGCGACGAGGACACCGTCGCCCATCCACCAGCGCGTTCCATACGGTCCCGGATACTCAGTGCGATTCCGAGCCGGCTCGGGTCCACGCGATCCGGATCGAACCCCGGACCGCTGTCACGAATGGTGACGGACAGCGATGCCGCCGTGGCTTCTACCGAAATCTCCACGGGAACAAGGGTTCCGCCATGTCGACGACTGTTGCGGACAGCCTCCGCGGTAGCTCCGCACAGCGCTCCGACCAGAATCCTTGGGAAGGTCAGATCGGCGCTGCGCACGTCGGCGTCCGACGTGAGGTCCATGCCCGCAGCCGTATGCAGCTCATCGAGCAGGCCCGCGAGATCAACCCGGTCATCGTCGACGGCACTTGCCGGAGTCGCGATGGTGGACAGCGCACTTCGCGCGTCGTCGGCCAACTCCGGTGACGACCCGCGACGCGCGGCGACGAGAAGGGTCGACATCACGCTGTCGTGGGTGAAGGCGTCGAACCTGCTGCGCTCGTCGGCGCGCGCCCGAACGGCAGCCGCCAGCACGGCCTTTTCGAAAGTCTCGGTCCTGGTGTCGTCGAAAAGCCTTGCTGCCCTGATGCCCATGCCTGCGGTGCCGACGAACACCATCGAGAACGCATAGCCCCAGGCGATGTGACCGATCAGCGATCCGGTGACGCCCGGCGCATGGGCGGCATGGTCGATCAGGTTGGTACCGACAATCAGAACGGCGAGCGCCACGAACCCGGCCACGGTACTGAAGGCGATCACTGCGGCGATGGCGGGCAGCCCGGCGAACTGGGCGATCCAGACGGCCTGTTTGGTATCGAGGTAGTCACCCGTCCGGGCGGGCCACCACAGCGCGATCGCAACGAGGTAGCTGATCACCGCAACTGCTGCGGTGATCTGTATCTGCCGCATGGTCCCACGCAATCCCACCGGGATCAGGAGCACTCCGGTGCCGACGGTCGCGGGCACGGCAACCGCGAGCCACCATGTGGCCACGGTCGGTACGGACGCGACGATGAGTGAGAGGCACATGATGCCGTAGACCAGGTAGCCGATACCCACGAACGTCGCGAGGATTCTCCGGATACGACGTTCGGCCGACTCGTCGTCGGGAATCAGTTTCTGCGCTTGCTATCGGTGGACGACCTCATGTGTCGGTCTGTGTACGACCTGATGTGTCGGTGTCCGGCGTTTTCATGATGCAGGTGTGTCGTTGGGTGTGACAAGTCCTTGCCGGTCTTTGAGTCGGTAGCTGGGTCCGTTGATGGCCAGGACGTCGCAGTGGTGCAGGAGTCGGTCGAGGATGGCGGTGGCCAGGACGTCGTCGCCGAGGACGGTTCCCCATTCGGTGAAGTGCTTGTTGCTGGTGATGATCGTGGAGCCTTTCTCGTATCTGCGGCTGATCAGTTGGAAGAACATGTTGGCTTCGTCGCGGTCGAGGGCGAGGTATCCGACCTCGTCTATGACCAGCAGTGATGGGCGCATGAGGTTCGCGAGTTGCCGGGGTAGCCGGTTTGCTGGCTCTTCCGGATTCAGAGTGCATGCAGTCGTTCTGCGAGTTGGCCGGAGTGGATGAGTGACCGCAAGATGTAGTGGTTGAGGTTGCGGAAGCCG
>NZ_JBSFQI010000026.1:0-15834 GCF_053588635.1 Gordonia sp. NPDC003425
CGGATTCCGCAACCTCGGCCACTACATCTTGCGGTCACTCATCCACTCCGGCGGCCTGGCACAACACCTCGATGCACTCTGAATCCGGAAGAGCCGGATTGTTGTCCTCAGACGCATCGGTCCGCATAGGGCGCTTGATCTCCACGACGACGATTGAGCTGAGCGGTACGCTCTGGCGCTCGGCTGCGAGCACAGCACTGCCAGCGAGCCGTGTGGCGATGATGTCCGGCTCTTTCGTCGACTTCGAATCCGTAATAGGCATGCTGTTGAACGTCTTGTCCGATGCAAGGTAGTCATGAAACGCCAATCGTTCGTCGATGATCCACAGATTCGATGCGTCAGTGCCGATCTCGTTTGAGTCCTTTCGCATCGGGATCAGCAGCTTGTGGATCTCATCCTCGCGGCAGTACTTGCCCCCCTCGTCCGATCGGATGAGCCTCTCCAAGACCTCCAGGATCACCCGACGCCGCGCCACGTACGCCGCCAAGTCTGACTGGTTGATGTCAGTAATCTTTGCGAGGTACTCGTCGAGTCGATCCTGATAGTCGGCGGGCCGCTCGAAGCCGTCCTCGGCGAATATCTGTTGAGTCTCGGCGAGGGTATCTGCTTCGAGCTTCTGGAGCTCGCGATGCAGAACAACCTCGAGCTCCGTGTCCTTCATTGAGGGATCGACTGTCAGCCCCCTTGATTCCATCCGCTTGAGCAGGGGCCGGTACCGAGGAGCACGGTTCCTGACGTAATCGTTGACCCGCGACCTGCCCTCGTCCCGCGCCGCCGTCAGCTCATCAGCGAGCAGTGTTCCTATCTCGGCGAGGACCGCCTTGCGCACGTCCTCGAGCGTAATCTCACCCTCGATCGTGTCACCATCAATGGTCTCGTCGATGTCGAACGCGGTCCGGTCACTCCGGACGTTGGCATCAAGGTAGTCCGAGGAGAGATAGCAGACGTACGTAAAGTCCGCACCCTTCTCATCCTTGAGCCGACCGTAGAGTCCAGGAACTTTCCCCGTGATGTTCTCTTCGGTCACCACACGGCTCGCTGCGCACCAAAACAATCTCGGCGTCTGGTTGCGGGTCGACGACTTCAGGCAGAGGTTGATCATGTCGAACTTCTGGCCCTTGACCTCGATGGTATTTCTCGGCATCTCCGAATAGACGAACTCGTCCATCAGCCTGCTGAGCAAGACCACATCACCATCGTCGATAACCCGGATCTCGGGTGCGCCGCCAGGCCGCAAGTAGTACCAGATGCAGTGCTCGAAGACTTCCCTCGCGATTGCCGCTGCCGATTTTGGGGCGGCCTTCTGGTATGCGGCGCCGAAACCGTCCAGCTCCACGATCGTGCCGATGTCCTGGAGCGCCTCGGCCGGTTCGATAGGCTCCACCTCTTTCTCGACCGAGAATCGAAACTGCCGACATTGAAGGACGCCAGGGCCGGCCTCGTACGCGCTCTTAACCATCACCCTGCTGAACGCCTTCAGCCACAGCAATCGCCCGACACCGCGGCATCCGTCCGCCGACTTGTAGTCACTGTCCAGAGTCTCGAATGACTCCATGTTCTCCGCCGTGAATCCCACACCGTTATCGGAGATAACGAAACCAACGATGGGCTCCAGCGGAACCCGCCCTGGACCGCTGAATTCGAGATCGAAGCCCGCTTGCGGGCTGCGGAGAATCTTTACGTCAAGGCGTCCTCGAGAACGGTCGTCGTCGAACCGGGCGTCGATTGCCTGAATGCCATTGACTACGGCCTCTAGCAGAGGGAGTAGCGCATGGCTCTTGGGCAGACCGGTGTTCTTGACCCGTCCCCGTAGCGACGTCGTCATCGCTGCCATGCTGTCCCTCTTTCGATTCCTGATGCCGCTCAACGTACTGGCGACGTCAGACAAACTTAGTCAGGCCGCACGCCGACGGGTCAGAGAGATTGCGGCGTGCCGCTGGCCCGATGCACGTCAAGCCGCAAGCCTTGCCGTAGCAAAGGGTAGCGGTCACCCATGCGACTATGGAGACCTTGCCCGGCCGCGCGAGTCATCTTCGCCGTCGGTAGTCCATCAACTCAGCTCGAATCGAGCCCGACGACGCTCGGTCCACTCCGCCGCAACCATGCGGCCTTCCTCGTAAAGCCGCTCGAGCACCTCAGCCCGATGAAGCCGCTCCTGCTCAGCCTGCCTATCGCGACGCTCGTCGTACTGCCGTCGCTCATCCGCGTCGAGGTGGCCGTAACAACGCGACAGAAACTCGTTCGGACCCATCCACGCTGCCGGCTTCGTGCACCTGCGACCCTTCGACTTCGCGAAGGCCGAGCAAGTCGGACGCTCCACGCTCGTCTCGCTGAACTGCTCGTGAGCGTCCAAAACGTGCTCGATAGCCTCCTCAGCCATCGGAAAGCGGACCGTGGGCACCGCCGGCTTCACACGCACCGCGCCTCTTCGCACTGCTTTCGAGTGCCGGGCATAGATCGCACGAGGGCGCGACAGGTCATCGGTCCACGACTCACTCAACTCCGCGTACTTGTTCAACAGGCTCGCCGCCCCGAACGCATTGATAGCCTCGCCGCGCGCAACGTCGACCACCTCGCCCAGTTCGTCAAGGTTGAGCGCTGCCTCGTCGGAGAGCATCAAGAGGACGGCTCCGCATTCGTCCAGGACCGCGACCATCTCGTCGAGAATCTCCAAGGCCATCGGCGAGGCCCACTCCCTGCGCGCTTCCGTTCCCACGCCAACAAAGTACTACTAGTAGGGCAGACTTTCCGGTAGCCATACTCGGTACTTGGTGGGTGCCAACTCGCCCATCTCAAGTCGATCCGCATCGACAGGAATCGTGGGCCAGGCACCGCAAAGCTGTCGGCCACCGAATCAGGACGCTCCGAATCGAGCAAGGGCTGACTCAAGAAGCGTTGGCACTGGAGTCGGGGGTCACCCGCAACGTCCTCATCCAGGTCGAGCACGGGCGGCGCGGCCTACTGTACGAGCGCCTGTTCGATATCGCCGAGGTACTCGGGATCGATGCTGCCGATCTACTAACCCCGAACAAGTGAGAGGTCCCGATTCGAGTCGCCAGTCGTTTTCCTCGCGCCCCGCATTGCGCCCGACGGCGAGTCGGCACTTGTTCACGAGCCCGCGCCCCGGGGCGACTGTATGTCAGCATCGAACAGCAGAAGTGGCTGTGAATGTCGCTTCGATTGAGCTGTTTCCGCACCGCCTACGCCGAATTGTCGTCCTTCGCTTGTACCCTCCCCTCCATGCCAAACCGAGACGCCAAGTTCGGCGACGCCTACTGGGTGACCGCAGATGCGACCGCGCATCCGACACGCGTCGGGCGCCAAGCTCGGCCGATGGCGTGTGTGGCCGAATTGCCCAACGACACTGCGTGGCGCGGACTTCCACGTGTCAGCAGCGACGTCAAGCCTGGCGATGTGCCCAGTCGACCCATGCCAGAGATCCACGCGACACGGTTAGACAGGCCAGGGTGGTGGACACCGCGTTACATTCACCCAGTCCGCAAATCCGAAACCGGCATTGCACACCGGTGCGAGTACCTGGGCCACCTTCCGCGCGACGAGGAGCAGGCAGCGCGCACGGCCTACCGGAATCGACCGCTGGGAACCTGACATGTACTCTGGCGATTCTTTGTTCAGCACCCCACCGAAAGAAGAGCAACGGTGAACGCCCCGCGCCCAGCTGGCGTCCCGGAGTCCCAACGCGGACTCTGGGATCGGGGATTGGCCAGCACCGACATCTACTCGGGTGATCTCTGGGTCCTCTCCTGGGACCTCCGTGATATCGGCCTCGCCTTCGTCGCAGCGGTTCAGCAAGACTACGTACTCGCGTGGCCCGTCACTCTCCCCGGCGAGGCGTCGTTCACGCCTGGGCTCGTTGTCGACGACTCCCCCCTCGGGGAATCCGTCACACTCTGGCCTACTAGGGAAACCGGGATCGCGATGCACCTGCTTGATCGCAAGTTAGGGCGCCTGCTCCCATCCGAACGAATTCGGCAGATCGCGTTCGCTCTCGACGATGACGAAGATCCAGGATTGGCTTTCGCGTCAGGTTCCGCCTGGGACCCAGAAAACGCAGACGCGGACCGCGACCTCATCGATCACTGGACCGCTCTCTGCTTCCATACCGCAGACGCCGCAGACGAGACACTTCTGGATTCAGCGCGGGTTACCGCAGCCGGAGGCAGCGCCAGACGGGTGGGCGAGGCGCTCGGCATGTCCTCGGGTCAGCTGAGGCCGGTCTGGGAAGGTGTGGAGCCAATCTCGGACGAGCACCTTTTCCGGGTGGCGCAACAGCTAAACGTCGATCGGCACGAACTGACGCGCCCTGACCCCCTCGCGGTGGTCATGAAAAGGCTCGCCCTGCCTAAGTTCAAGCGCGCGGTCACCGACCGAATGGGCGCCACGGGATTGTCGGAGATGAACGTCCGAACTGCCGCCCGCAGAGAATTCACTCTGGCAGCCCGCGACGACGGGATCACGGACGAGGTCATCGACCGGAAGCTCTTCGACGCGGTCAACCGCGTTGGCCGATGACGGATTCGAGTGAGGCCATGGTTGCCTGGGAAGACCTCGGAACAGTCGAAAACGCGGGAACAGTGGCGTCGCATCTCATCGCGGGACTCTCCGACGCAGGATTCGATATCGTCGCTCTCCGCGACTACCCACTCACTGCTTTGCTCGAAAGCGCCGAATTGCACGTCGAGTTCGAGGATGATCTGTCGGCAGGGTTCTGTGGCGGTGGCGGTTACTACCGTGACGACCCGCCGACGATTCACCTGCACCAGGCGACCTACCGGCGCGACAACTTCACACTGCTCCACGAATTGGGCCACCATCTCCAGCGACGTCATCCAGACTGGCACTGGATTTTGATGGACATTCATCCACAAGAGGTGCGCCGAAGCGTCGAAGAAGCTGTATCTAACGACTTCGCAGCGCAGGTCCTGATGCCAGTGGATCAGAGCGATCTGGATGCAACCGCCATCCACCCGGCAGATGTGATGGCCGGCATCTTCGCGCGCACGGGGGCTTCGCGTTCGGCCGCGATGCAACGAGTTCGCGGAATGCTTCCTCGCGCTGCGCGTTGGATCCTTGCTGTCGCTGACGAGGATGGACGAGTCATCACATCACTCTCAACGTACGAGGATGCTCAGCCGCCGATCGACCTCGTTCAAGAAGGATTCCGGGAGGTATACGCCGAGGCGGTCGATGGAGGTGTCAGACGGGACTTCCTCGAGGGTGTCGAGTACCGAACGGGGTCGGTGCTTTCCGATATGCGGGTCGAAGCGGTGCTTGACCACCAGGAGCGTTACGTTTTCATCGCTCTACGCCCCACAGCCGTCAACGGTGCTGGGACCTTGACGTTTCCGTCAGCAGAGTGTTCCAACCCCGCGTGCGGTGAGTTCTTCTCCCCTAGACAGTCGCCAGGGCGGTGCGACTCGTGTCAGCAGTTTCGGTGTCCAACTTGTCGACGATGTAGCTGCGAAGCAACACGAAGCGCCACCGTATGCCCAGGCTGCAACCTCGCCTACACTGCTTCCGAACTGGCTGGTGCAGAACATGAGTGCTTCTGAGTTATCAGGCTCTTTGATCGCCCGAAGCGCATCGCTGCTTCGCTACGAATTTCGGTATGGGGATAGCCTCGCTGCTGCATCGATCTGGCCATGCCATCGTGCACATGCAGCCGAGCACTGTTGCAATAGCGCGACACGCTAGCACCGCGCACTCACAGCGCGCTTGCAGCAGCACCCTACGCTCAATCCTGCAGGCGTCGAGCAAGGAGGCAACGGAGCATGGGTTCGATTCACGAGGTGATGGCGGCGTTTCGGGAGGCACCGTCGAACTCCGAGCGTGGCACCAAGTTCGAAAAGCTGATGGTCCGGTACTTCGAGCTCGACCCGATGCTCTCTCAGCAGTACGACGCGGTGTGGCGCTGGATCGACTGGCCTGGACGCCAGGGCAAGCCTGACACCGGCATCGACCTCGTCGCCCGAGAGCGCGACAGCGGCGAGTACACGGCAATCCAGTGCAAGTTCTACGAACCGACCCACACTCTGCGTAAAGAAGACATCGACTCGTTCTTCACCGCATCCGGCAAGAAGCCGTTCACCAACCGCATCATCATCTCGACCACGGACCGCTGGGGCCGCAACGCCGAGGACACACTCGACGACCAAACCATCCCGGTGCAGCGCATTGGCCTCGCCGAGATCGCCGACTCCCCCATCGACTGGGACGTGAGCCTCGTCGATGGTGAGGTCGAAGTGCACCTCGCCAAGGCCACCCGACACGAGCCACGGCCCCACCAGACCATCGCGATCGAGAAAGTGTTCGACGGATTCGCCGAAGGCCACGACCGCGGCAAGCTCATCATGGCCTGCGGCACCGGCAAGACCTTCACCGCACTCAAGATCGCCGAACGCACCGCAACAGAGAACGCCGGAAACGCCCGAATCCTCTTCTGCGTCCCATCGATCTCGCTGCTCTCCCAAACTCTGCGGGAGTGGACGGCGCAAACGCAGCTGGACCTTCGCGCCTTCGCTGTCTGCTCAGACACCAAAGTATCGCGCGCCGCCGAGGACATCAGCTCCTACGACGTGGCAGTGCCCGTCACCACCAATGCCGAGAAACTCGTCGCGGAGATGTCACATCGCAAGCGCGCCAAGGGTTTAACGGTGGTATTCACGACGTACCAGTCGCTGCCTGTCGTCGCGCAGGCCCAACGCGACGGAGTAGACCGCTTCGATCTGGTGATCTGCGACGAAGCGCACCGGACGACCGGCGTCACGCTCGAAGGCGCAGACGAGTCGAACTTTGTCCGCGTCCACGACAGCGATTGCATCAAGTCCGCGCGACGGCTCTACATGACTGCCACTCCTCGAATCTTCGACGAATCAGTCAAGACCAAGGCCGACGAACACTCCGCCGAGATCACATCGATGGACGACGACGACAAGTACGGTCCCGAGTTCCATCGATTGTCGTTCGGGCAGGCGGTCGAGCGCGGATTGCTCACCGACTACAAGGTCCTCGTCCTCACAGTCGACGAGGAGATGGTCGCCGCTCCCTTACAAACTCAACTCGCCGGCCCCGACGGAGACCTACGCCTCGACGACGCGACTAAGATCGTCGGCGCCTGGAACGGACTGGCCAAACGTGCCGGGCGCACCCCGGACGGCACCGGCTTCGCACCCGGTGAACCGCCGATGCGTCGAGCCGTTGCGTTCGCGAAAGACATTGCCACGTCAAAGAAGGTCGCTGAGCTCTTTCCACGAGTAGTGGACACCTACCGTGACATGCTCACTGAGAGCATCGACGAGGGCAACGACGTCAACACCACCAACCTCGATCTGGGCGTCAAGGTTCACCACGTTGACGGCACCTACAACGCGCTGGAACGAAATCGTGAACTCCAGTGGCTCAAAGCGCCGCTCCCGGACAATGAGTGCCGCATCCTCACGAACGCCCGATGCCTCTCCGAAGGTGTCGACGTGCCCGCACTCGATTCGGTGATGTTCCTGCACCCGCGCAACAGCGTCGTCGACGTCGTGCAGTCCGTCGGCCGCGTGATGCGCAAGGCCGAGGGCAAGGACTACGGCTACATCATTCTGCCGGTGGCTGTTCCGGCCGGAGTCTCGCCATCGCAAGCATTGTCCGACAACCGTCGGTTCAAGGTCGTCTGGCAGGTTCTCAACGCGCTGCGTGCCCACGACGACCGTTTCAATGCGATGGTCAACTCGATCGCGCTGAATACCTCCGCCGAACTTCTCGCGACCGGCCAAGGCTCCGATCAACTCCTCGGCGGACACGTCGGCCCCACCACGGAGAACCCAGAGAGCATCGGCAACGGGGAAAGCGCCAACAACACCTCGACCGGCACGAGCGACGACCCAGCGAACGGTGTCGCCGATGGCGGTGGAGCTGGCGGCGGAAGTATGGCGCAACAAATGGCGCTGTTCTCACTGTCGGAGTGGCAGGAGGCGATCTACACCCGAATCGTCGACAAGGTCGGCACCCGCACCTACTGGGAAGACTGGGCCAAGGACGTCGCCGACATCGCCGCCGCCCTCACCGCCCGAATCAAGGCTCTGATCGAAGGCGCAGACCAGACTGTCACCGCAGCCTTCGCCAAGTTCCATAAAGGCTTGCAAGACAACCTAAATGACTCCATCACTCGCGACGACGCCATCTCCATGCTCGCCCAACATCTGATCACCGCGCCCGTCTTCGACGCCCTGTTCGCCAGCCACGAGTTCGCCGCGCACAACCCCGTGTCTCGCACCATGCAGGCCATGGTCGACCAACTCGGCGGAGCGGGTTTGGAGGCCGAGACTGCACACCTCGAAGACTTCTACCATTCGGTACGCATTCGCGCGTCCGAGGTGACAACTGCCGACGGCAAGCAGCAGGTGATCGCTGAACTTTACGAGAAATTCTTCAAGGTCGGATTCGCCAAACAGGCTGAGGCGCTGGGCATTGTCTACACACCGGTCGAGATCGTCGACTTCATCCTCCGCGCCGCCGACCACGCCTCCCGTGAAGCGTTCGGTCGGGGCCTAACCGATGACGCGGTGCATGTTCTCGACCCCTTCACCGGGACCGGCACGTTCATCACCCGGCTCATGCAATCCGGGCTGGTCCGTCCAAAAGACCTGCCGCGCAAGTACACCAGCGAGTTGCACGCCAACGAGATCATGCTGCTCGCTTACTACATCGCTGCGGTGAACATCGAGACCACCTATCACGCGCTGACCAAGACCGAGTACAGCCCATTCGAAGGAATCGTTCTGACGGACACATTCCAGATGACCGAAGCCGACGACTCGATGGACACGGAGATGTTCCCGCAGAACAACTCTCGGATCGTCAAACAGCTCGCCGCCCCAATCCACATCATCGTCGGAAACCCGCCCTACTCATCGGGGCAGGACTCGGCGAACGACCTCAACGCGAACGTCAAGTACCCGACGTTGGACAAGCGGATTGCCGACACCTACGCCAAACGCTCCACGGCGACGAACAAGAACAGCCTCTACGACAGCTACCTGAGAGCCTTCAGATGGGCCACCGACCGAGTAGGTGACCACGGCGTCGTCGCATTCGTATCGAACGGCGGATGGATCGACGGCAACACCGCCGACGGCATTCGCCTCTCTCTAGCGGACGAGTACAGCAAGATCTACGTCTACAACCTGCGCGGGAATCAGCGCACCGCCGGTGAGCTTTCGAGAAGAGAGGGCGGCAAGGTGTTCGGTTCAGGAAGCCGCAACACCGTCGCAATCCTCATCGGCGTGAAGGACCCGGCAAGCACCGGACCGGGCGAGGTCCAATACCGGGACATCGGGGACTATCTGTCCCGCGAGCGGAAGCTAGAGATCGTCGCCGGAGGCGACCTCAAGTCCGTTGAGTGGCAAGCCATCACACCAAACGAGCACGGCGACTGGGTCAATCAACGCAGCGGCGAGTTCGCCGAGTGGCCCGCGATCGGCGACAAGGACGGCAGGACCGCGGTCTTCGGTACCTACTCCCGCGGCCTGGAGACCAGTCGCGATGCATGGGTCTACAACTTCTCCGCCGACAAGCTGCGCACCAACGTGCAGCGCCTCATCGACAACTACAACAACGAGCTCACACCGTTCGCCGCCTACGCTGAGCGAGCCGGTATCGCTAGGCCTAACGAGAAAGACGTCACCGCGTTCCTCGCGACTCGTCCGGACGCCAGTCGTGAGAACCACATCAAGTGGTCTCGCAGCCTTCGTACACATCTCGCACGGCAGGTCCAGATCGAGTTTGACGCCAACCACTTGTCGTCAAGCGCATACCGACCGTTCGAGCGGTTACACGGGTACTACGACCGCTACCTGAATCATGAGCGTTCCCAACTCCCCAGCTTCTTCCCTACGCCCTCCCATAAAAATATCGGCATTGTCCTAACTGCCCCGGCTTCGCACTTCGACTTCACGCCATTCGTGGCAGATCGCCTGCCCAATCTGCACCTGCTCGACACAGGTCAGTTCTTCCCTCGCTGGACGTACAGATCAGCCGACGGCGATGGGGAACTCGATTTCGGTGCACACGCGGGCGAGCCCGACGAGTACGGGTATCGCCGCGTCGACAACATCACCGACGAGATCCTCACCTTGTACCGAGAAACAGTCGGTAGCCAGGTCACGAGGGACGACATCTTCTTCTACGTGTACGGGTTGCTTCACGACCCCAACTACCGCGAGACCTACGCCGCGGACCTGAAGAAGATGCTGCCGCACATCCCGACCCCGGAGACCCGCGAGCGGTTCGAACAGCTCGCAGCAGCAGGCCGAGCCCTGTCCGACCTCCACGTCGGCTACGAGGATGTCGAACCGTACCCGGTCGACGTGCAGCTCAAGCCAGGTGCGGACCCTGGGGACCGGGAGACCTGGCGGGTTACGAAGCTGAAGTGGGCAAAGAAGAAGGGCCCGGAGACCAGCAAGAGCGTCAACGATGTCACGAAGCTGATCTACAACCCCAAAGTCACGATCACCGGAATCCCGGAGGAGGCCGAGCGGTACATGCTGGGCTCCCGTTCGGCGCTGGCGTGGATCATCGACCGCTACCAGGTGAAGACCGACAAGGCATCCGGCATCGTAAACGACCCGAACGATTGGTGCGACGAGCACGATGACCCGCGCTACATCGTCGACCTCATCGCGAAGGTGACAACCGTTGCGGTCGAGACGATGAAGATCGTCGACGGTCTGTCAGAGAACCCCACTGGTTGACCCCGCCAAACAACAGCACAACTCCCTTTCACACAAAGAAAGAAGCACATGTCGTTCCAGACTCCGCGCAGTATCGAGGAAATGCTCACCGCCATCCACAAGCGCGAGTACCTGATGCCAGCGATCCAGCGTGAATTCGTCTGGGACGCAGACCAAATCACTAAACTTGTCGACAGCCTCATGCGCGGATACCCCGTCGGGTCGTTCCTTCTTTGGGACGTCAAACCTGAGACCGCGCAGTCGTACACCTTCTACGAGTTTTTAACCAACTACCACGAGCGCGATCATCCGTACGCCGACAAAGCCACTGTTCCGGCCGGAAGCGGCACCACGGCCGTTCTTGATGGCCAGCAGCGGCTCACTTCCTTGAATATCGCACTTTACGGAAGCCTTTCAGAGAAAAAGAAGTACGCTTGGTGGAACAGCGCTAATGCATTTCCTACTAAACGCCTATACCTCAATCTCGTCGACGACCCCGACGACGAGGAACTCGGAACCAAGTACGACCTCCGGTTCCTCACCGACCAAGATGCGGCTGCAGACGACGGAGATGCCGACAAGTGGTTCCGAGTGGGCGCGGTGCTTGATCTGGCCAACGCCGGCCCTGCGATCATGAAGGAGCTGGAGAAACGTGGAATCGCCGGGTCGGCGGACGCCTTCCAGCGGCTCTACGACTTGTACGAAGCTGTGCGGGTCCTCAAACCCATGAACTACTTCTTGGTCACCGATCAGGACGCCGACAAGGTGTTGGAGATTTTCGTCCGGGTTAACAGCGGTGGCACTACGCTCTCGTACTCTGATCTGCTGCTGTCGATGGCCACCAACCAGTGGCAGGACTTGGATGCCCGCGAGGAGGTGCGCTCACTCGTATCCGAGATCAACAGCAATGCCGGACGTCAGTTCTCGTTTTCCAAGGACGTGGTTCTCAAGACCGCACTGACTATCGCGGACGTCGACGTACGGTTCAAGGTCACCAACTTCACCCACACGAACATGGCGAAGGTGGAGGCCGCGTGGCCACAGATCAGAGGAGCCCTTCTCCGAGCGGCGACGTTGCTGCAGCAGTTCGGGTACAACGAACGAAACCTCACGGCCAACAGCGTGATCATCCCCGTCGCGCACTACCTCCACCTGCGCGACGCCGGCGACTCGTACCTCGACTCGTCTGCCGACGCCGCGGATAGGCTCGTACTCCAGCGATGGGTCACGCGCTCACTCGTCAAACGTGGTATCTGGGGATCGGGTCTCGACACACTTCTGACTCGAATCCGCGATGTCCTGCAAGATAATTCGGAGAGTGGCTTTCCCGCCGCGGCCATCGAAGACGCCATGGCTGTGGCCGGGAAGAGCCTCACTTTCGAAAGCGCCGAAATCGACGAGCTTCTGAACCTCAAATATGGTGGCCAACGGACGTTCTCGGTACTGTCGGTCTTGTATCCAGGTCTCGACCTCAGCAAGAAGTTCCACGAAGACCACATCTTCCCCAAGTCGCGGTTCACCAGGAAGAAGCTCTTGAACGCGGGAATCCCGATCGAAAAGGTCGACGATTACTTGGAGGTCGTCAATCTCTTGCCGAACCTCCAACTACTTGCTGGTACCGCCAACATTGAGAAACAGGACAGTCTGCCGGCCGTCTGGATCGAAAGCGCCTTCCCCAGTGAGGACAAGCGGAGCACGTATCTCTCTGACAACGACCTGGACGGGCTCTCCCTCGACTTGGGTGAGTTCCTGTCGTTCTTCGAGGAGCGCAAGCGACGCATCAGAGAGCGCCTCATCGCCGTGCTTGGAACCAATCCGAACTGACCACAGTAGGAATCGAACGGATGTCGCGACGACGGACGGTTCGACCACCTTGACCTGCCAGATGGAAGCACGGTGATGCCCGCTTCGGTGTCCCGATGATGCGACTCCGTGGCATACTCGTGCCGAGCAAGGTGCGGATTCTCCGAACTCCCCAAGTTCCGACGATCCGCCTGGCCCCAGGTGTGGCTACGGCAGCCTGGGGCTGCTCGCTTTCCATGGGCAGTGACCATCACAGCGTGTACCGCCGCGCGGCGATGAACTGCGGTCGCGGCCCGGTACTCAGCGCCCCGTACGTTCCTGACCTCGCTGACGCGCGGCATCAAGTCGCGCACGCTCGGCGGGCGTAATCGGCTCAAGTCGCGCGCGTATCAGCGACCCCGCCGCTCTGCGCGTAGCATTCGGCGCGGTCGGAAAATCGCTGGCTCGACCAGTATCGCCGTCAAGTCGACGATCCGACTCAGCGCTTGCTGAGGACTTTCGAACCGGAGCCGGCGTACCTCTGGATGCGACGTCGACCAACGCGCCAAGTTCAGTTCGAGTGATGGCGGTCAAGGTCGCAGCCCGCGCAGCGTGACCGGCGGCACGATGTGCGGATGCGATGGCTTCGACCGCACTCAGGAGTTGCTGCAACAGCGCGGCAGTCGCCGCAGTTGAATCCGTTCGGCCGCTCGCAGCCAGCAACAGGAACGCTACGGAGCTCGTGTGCTCGACGTAGTTCGGCGCCACCGCACGAGCCGCTGGAATCGACGCTGACGCACCGAGCGCGTCAGCGGCCCGCGCCAACGGTCCAGGCCGCTCCTCGATCCGGACCGACCACGCCGCGAACACACCGGCCGTCTGCCCTGCCGCGCTCGCCCAGGTCGCGAGATCGTCGACCGCGATAGTGCCGAGGTACTGGATCCACTGCACGAGCTCGTCGTGCGCGCGGCGATACAGAGCGTCCATATCGCGTCGGTGACGTCGCGTCTGCCGGGCTTGTTTGAGGGGCTCGCGCCCACGCTTCGCGCGTCGCCATTCGCCCGCCGCCTCCAGCGCAGCACTCGGTGAATCCGACCATCCAAGTCGCATTCTCGGCAGCGTCAGGTCCTTGCCCAGCCGTCCACCGCCGAACCAGACCGGACGCGCGTCGAAGTCGCGCGATCCATCATCGCGTCTCGGTGCCAGAGCCACCGAGTAGCCCTGCACGACGTCGTCGGTACCCGCGGCGTAGCGCGGACGGATCAGGTGTCCGAGCGCGCGGACCTGCCTAACAAACTCGGCCTCCGACGTCACCGCCGTCGCGCACGCACGAACGTCGCGGGCCAGTGTGCGTCGAGCCGGTTCGTTCCCCTTCCCTGCGCCGATGTTCTCCTCAGCGCGCGAATGTGCCGGCGTCGTTGCGGCCCCGGCTGCACGGCCCGGAGTGACCGCGAGTCCGTACTTACGCGCCAACTTCGCCGACGCTCGCTGAGCGCGTGCGAAGTCGTTGTGCGAGGAGACTTTGGTGCCGTCTTCGCGGACCATCGACGCCACAAGATGAATGTGGTCGTTGCCCTTCTTGCTCAGGCCGTGATGCACGGCCACCCACCGCACGGGTGCCAGTCCTTCCTCGGTGAAACCCATCTCGCGCATGAAGTCACGTGCGACGTCGCCCCACAGTTCGTCGGTGATCGCCGACTCACCGTCGATGAGCTCCGCTGTATGCGCTCCGGTCGCGGGATCGACCGCGTACACCGGGGCCTTGAGCGAAAGCGAACAGTGCCACACGTGTGCGTTCTGCCTGACCTGTTTCCCGTTGTCGTCTCGCACGACGACCCTTCGCTGTTCACGCTCGTCCCACCGCCGTTTGGGAACCGTCACCTCGGTCTTGAAAACCCGGCGAGGCTGATCAATCTGTCGTGCGATGTCGCGTGCCGTAGCGAGATCGAGCACCGCGTCGTCATGCCACGCCATGATCGCCGGATCGCCGGCCACCAGGTGCGGCTCGGTGTGCTCATTGGCATTGCCGGGGCCGACGAGGTAGCTGAGTAGCCCGGTCATGCTCGAGCCGCGAGTGATGTTCGGCATCATGACCGTTCGTTCACCTCCAGGCCTCGACTTCGTGCGGGTCTTGCGTTCTTCCGAACGACGTTCGTCGAGAGTTTTCGGGTTCCGACCCAGCGCAGCGACTCCACGACTGTGGAGAACACCTTTCGCCTCCGAGCGGCGGACCAACAGGCGCAGCACAAGGTGCGGATCCCCGACTTAGGTTACCTAAGTCTATAGCTTGCTCTGCGCGGAACGCGTCAGGCCGAAGGCACTAACCCATGTGGGTTAGTGTGCGCAACAACGGATTTCACATCCTCATTTGCTTCCCGGCGTAGCCGGGCAAGAAGCATCCGTCGCGCGGCGCGAGCTGGGATCAGACATGAAGGCGGGCTGCCGCGAGGCCCTTCCGCGCGGGCCGATCACTTCCTGCGCCGGTTGACACATGTTGGCCCTCGACGATCAGGACCGCGCCGACCCGGAAGCCGTCATAAACACCTGCGTCATCGGCATGGCCATCACGCCCGCGAGGCAGCCGTCGCGAGCTTCAAACGTGGTCGCGACCGAGCTGAACCCTCGTACTCCGCGCCCGCGCGAGGACGTCGACATCGTGCGCGACATCTTGATCGACTATCGCAGCCAACGTAGTCGCGAGCGGATGACAAGAAGCCGTCGGAATCGGCAGACCGTCGGCGGTCCGCGCCTCCACAATCAGTTCTGCACTGACCTGCCACGCCGGGCTCGCGTAAGGCCACACCCGCTCGACCAAGGCCTCGGTCTCCGCGCTCACTTCGATCGTGTCCACAGCGTTCAGTTCGAGATCGTCCTCGTCCGCGAGAGGTGCTGGCACGTAGCCCTCCCAAAGCCGAAACCGGACCTCTTCAAGCGCCCGCTGCTGCGCTTGGCTCAGCACGTTCACGGTCTCGACATACTCAAGCGTCCGACCCAAGCGAGCCTGCGTCTCGACCCGAAGCCGGGTCACGAGATCGGCTTGCAGCATGGTCAACTCTGCAGCCAGCCTCTCAGTCTCCGCGCTCACGAAGCCCTCGAACTCGACACGATCGGTGTCCTTAAACTCATCGGCGTATCTCGCGGTCACTTCGTCGCGAAACATCAATCTCCTTCCTGGCGCAGTCGCCGATTCGCCCTCGAATCGTGCTGTCTGCTTTGCAGAAACCTGACTTGGCTCAATTTTCGCCATTTCGGCGATCGCGGGGCTGTGACCTGGGGTGATGAATGCCGGGGTGGACACTAACGGTGGGGGTTTTAG
>NZ_JBSFQI010000027.1:0-12368 GCF_053588635.1 Gordonia sp. NPDC003425
TCAAAAACGGCGAACTCGTCGAACCCGGCACCGCCTCACCCGACCAGCAGGAGGCTGCCTGAAACAACCTCATCCACAGATCTTGACAATATCTCTGTAGTCGCCTCGCGACCATGCAATGTCGCGCAGGTCAGTGTTGTCAGCGATGCCGAAATAGTGGAACGGACAGAGAAGGTCTTGCTCTAGGGCGTCCCAGAGACGCAGCTCGTAGGTTGGGCGCCCCCCGAACCACCGCAAGATATCGAGGGAGTCCGTGCGCTCCGGGGTAGCAGTGAGTCCAAGGAGCTCGCGCGGCTCGCCTTGTGAAAGAAGTCTGGTGTAGCTGGAAGCGGCGGCGTGGTGGAACTCGTCGACGACCACCACGTCGAAGTCTGAGATGTCGACGGCTCCGCGGCCGTGGCCATTCAGAGATTGGATACTCGCGAATACGTGACGCCACGCCGTCGGCCGTCGGCCGTCGACGAAGAGTTCGCCGAAGCTGCCGTCCCCTAGGACCTCTCGGTATTTCCGCAGTGATTGCTCAAGAATCTCTTTGCGATGAGCCACAAAGAGCAGGGTCAGGTTTGATTCGTTTGCGTTGCACAGCCGCCGATAATCGAGGGCAGCAACGACGGTCTTGCCCGTGCCAGTCGCGGCCACCACAAGGTTGCGATGCTGACCGTGAACCACGCGAGCGACGTCCAACGCTTCCAGGATTCGCTCCTGATGCGGGTAGGGCTGGACATCGAGTCCTGACAGGGTGATTGTCTCGCGGCCGGAACCGGAACCGCCCGCTTCCGCCAGTGCAGTGTCGAGGCGTTCAGCGTCCGTTATCGGATCGTAGGGCTTGAACGCGGGGTCGTTCCAGTAGGTGTCGAACGTAGCCTCGAACTTTCGAGCGAGGGCGGGCGTAGTGACATTCGAGATCCGGACATTCCACTCCAGTCCGTCGACGAGTGCTGAACGCGACAGGTTTGAGCTTCCGACGTAGCCGGTGTCGAATCCGGAATTGCGGCGAAACAGCCAGGCTTTGGCATGCAGTCGGGTCGAGGCTGTCTCGTAGCGGATACGAACTTCCGCCCCATACCTTGTCACAAGGTCGTCGATTGCTCGACGTTCGGTGGCGCCGCGGTAGGTCGTGGTGATGACCCGCAGCTGGACGCCTCGTTCGTGCAGCGCCCGCAACTCGCGTCCAATTACAGCGATGCCGGCGAAACGAATGAACGCACAAAGCAAGTCAACATGATCTGCGCTCGTCAGCTCCCGCGAGATCTCGCTGGCCATGTTGGGCTCGTCACGAGTGTTGGTCAGCAAAGCGACCTCGGATAGCGGCGTCGAAGGCCGAAGGGGTGCAGGCACGTTGGTCGGGTGTAGTGACCCCAGCAGCTCATCGCGAGCAATGCTGTCGATTGCTCCGTCTGTGAGCTGGTCAATGATCAAGTTGGCCGCGTCGCGGCGCTTTCCCCTGTCGACAAGACGCAGGTGTCGCTCGACAAGGGAGGCGATATGCCGTGCATAGACTTGCGGCGCAACGTCTTCCGAGATGTGCTCAAAATCCGGATCGAGCGCAGACTCGGCGAGCTGTTCTTGGATTTTCGTGGTGAGCACCGACTCGTAGAGGCCAGGGACAAGAGGATCAATCACCAGAGGAGTAGATCACACGACACCGACGCCTTCCTTCACGCGAGGTCAAGCGGCTGCCCGCCGACGCTGAGATCGCCCGGGAAAACGCGTGATTGCCACGAGTGCAGACCCCAGCCGATCCCGACGCCGCACTGCGCGAGCAGCTTCGCACCTATGCGCGCAAGAACCACCGTCACGGGCTCCGCCGAGCCTGGGCACACGTGCGCTTCGACGACGGCATCGAGATCAACAAGAAGGAGGTGCACCGATTGTGGAAGGAGGGAGACCTGCAAGTGCGGCGTAGTCCGCGCCGCAAACGGGCCGGCCAGTCGTCGGTGGCGGCCGTTGTCGCGGATACACCGAAAAGTAGTGTGGGCGTGCGTCCTGGTAAACGGAGTAGGTTACCGCGACCGCCCGATGTTCCTCGCGGGCGCCGAGGCCTACGGTGATCCGGGTCTCTTGATGCAGAGTTGTTTCTATTTCAACCCGGAAGTGGTCGTAGGCTCCTGGCGGAGAGAGGCCGTGCGCGTGTAGCGCTGCTCGAAGGTCCACGCGCACGGCTTACCGGCCTTGTCGGTTGCATCATTGACAATAGGGTGGCCGAGGCGAATCGTATCTGATGATTTTGCTGCCGTGAGTAAGAATATTTGGTGAGGCTGGTCTTCCGCGCGGATCTCGCTATTCAATGATCGAATAATCTGACGTCCGACTTCTTTGTCGAACTCTTCTGATGATGCGGATAGCGCCTCGGCATTTGTACGACTAAACACCACCTGGTCTCGCCTATCTAGGATACGGGCAACCTCTGGCTTTATCTCGCTTTCTGCATAGAAAGCCATATGACTTACTCCAGACTTGAAGGAACGACCAGGTTGGCAGATGTAAACAGAGTTTGCCAGATACTCAGGATATGCCCACCTCGCCGCGACCACGACCACGTTGTCGCGGTCAAGAAGCCCATCTTGGTAGAAGAGAGTTTGTAGTTCACGAAGCAAGAAGGTGATTCGCTCACCGGCGAGGTCGCGCTGCTCATCCAGCAGGCTGTCGATGGCCTTGTTCAGTTGGGCGAAGCTAAACCAAACAACCCGGTCGTCTTTTAGGGCAGCAATCACCTTCGGTTCAATCTCATCCGGTGTCAGAACGAAGAGCCGCGACTGTATCTCGTCGTTATCCGTGAACAGTTTCAGATGCCCCCTGAGCTGCTTCTCGTCTACTGCGTCAATCTCGGTCTTCACTTCGAAGAGCCATTGGACGTGTGCCGTAATCCCTGCATCTGGTACCCGACTGTGCCTTGCTCCAATGCGGACCTGGTTAGTGAAAGCCACTAACGAGAGTGCGGAGTCACCGGCAGCGGCGCCGAGTAAGCGCTCCAGCAAGTACACAGGAAGTCTCTCCATTACTGCGAGAAGAGAAGCGGTCACCCGGTTCTCTCCTTGTCGGTAAGTGGAGAACAGAGGGGTAGTCATAGTCGTCTCCAGAATAGTTCCAAGCAGTCCGAGTCTAAATGTGAACATACCGCGATAGCAATGAACACGTGCCAATACTCTCAATCGAAGCTGATCTGCATTGAATATCGATCGCCCGGACCCGCCAGTCGCTGCGGCCAGCCTTACTCGATTGAAAGGTGCTTGTGATGCGGTTCGGGCCTGTTTCTCGTGCGACCTGGCGGGTAAGAAGCTTGGTTGTCTGCTGTCTGAGCACGTCGTCGATCCAATGTTCCGGCACCGCTCCGGCACCCCACCGCGCACCCAACAGTCCACCCGCGATCGCGGCGACAGTGTCGGTGTCGTGTCCGATGCGAATCGCGGTGAACAGCGACTCTGCAAAGTGACGTCCGGCGTCCTCGTCTGGTACGGGCGTCTGGAGAATTGACGCTGCCGCCGCCTGCAGCGCGGGGACGGTGAAGCCGTTCGGGTTGAACGTGCTCGGTGGCTTTGTCGCCGCTTGTTCGAGCCAGTCAGCCCAGTGGTCGACGCGTTCGGAAGGCAACAGGTCCAGACCCGCGGCCACGTCGAACCGTCCCTGAAGCACCGCGATTCGGATGGCCTCGCACCACACCACGCACGAATCGCCCGCAAGCGGATCGGCGTGGGTGAGGCCGGCGATCGACCTCGCCGCATCGGCGAGGGTGTTCCGATCATCGAGATGAGCCAGCGCGACCGGGGCGGTGCGCATCAACGCACCGTTGCCCGCCGATCGAGGATTCGTGGAGGCGTAGATCAACGCCTCCTCCCGCATCACCCGCCCCGGCCCGGCATCCGGGTCGGATCGCAGACGGCGGCGCGTGGCGCGCAGCACCGCACTCGTCTGATTGCCCATGTCCTTCGGTTCGCTGTCGAGCCACTCCAGGAAGTTGGCGGCGATGGCGTCGAGTGCCTCGCCGGATGTCAGATCGGCGCCGGTGGCGACAACGTCGGCGATGGCCATCGCCATCGAGGTGTCATCGCTCCACTCGGCGGACTCGAATCCGAATGGGCCACCGCCCAGCATCTCCGCTTCCTCGCCGTCGCGGAGGACACGATGGTCGAACTCGTACGGAACACCGAGTGCGTCGCCCACGGCGGTGCCGAGGAGAACGCCTGCGGCGCGGTCGGATTGGGCGGGGGTCAGAGCAGGCATGCGGTCTTCTCTTCCGGTCCGGTCAGTTTGAATACAGTGCGATGAGGTCTTCGGCTCGGTAGGGGCCGTCGTCGAGAGTCGCGTTACGGCGCCCTCGAGTGCAGCGCTTGATGCCGGTCAATCCAGCGAAAGCAACGAGGTTCTGCACACTCGCGTACGCCAGGGCCTCGGCGGAAGCGCCGTTCTTGATGCCGTGTCGGATGATCCAGTGTTCCACTCCGAAGCCGTCGGCGTAGATCTCCTGGATTTGCTGTCTCTTTGGTGAGAGTGGTCGGGCCGGAGCGTGGTTGCCCGACGACGAACCGTGTGAGTCGGCGGACTTCAGGGCCCTCCAGACGTGCTTGAACACGCTGTTTCCCTTGCCTTTTCCGACATAGAACGCCGTTCCGGTTCTGGGGTCGACCAGAGCGTAGACGTAGACGCCGAGGTTGCGGACTACTGCGCGAGGGATGGAATCTGGCACGTCGGGGCCCTGGGCTTCGGCGGGCTGGAGAAGTGCGAGCGCCATTTCGCGCATCCAGATAGGGATTCCGAAACCACCACCGCCGAGTCCTCCGAACATCATTCCGTCGGCCTGGTCGCGATCACGAAACGTCCGGCCGCCGTTACGAACGAGTACTTCAATCACATCGGTGATCTCCGCCGCTCGCATTCTTGGATCGTCTACCCCGGGGAGCTGGCTTTCGGGGTCGATGTATTCGGCAAGGGTGCGAAAGAATGGCCAATACTGGCGTTCTATCTGGGGGAGCCGAACCACGTCGATCGTGGTCATGGTTGCCTCGCTTCTTGTGAATGGAGTGCGAAACGCGCTGGCGGTGGTGGTTTCGACAGGCTCAACCAGCGGTGGGGCTCAACCAGCGTGCAGCGTGCTCAACCAGCGGTGGGGCGCTCAACTGGCGGTGGGCGTTCGACAGGCTCAACCAGCAGTGGGGCTCAACCGGCGCGCAGCGCGCTCAACCAGATGTGGGGCGCTCAACCAGCGGTTGGCGCTCAACCAGCGCGCAGCGCGCAGCGCCGAATCAGCCCCGCCGGCGCCCGCGCTTCCGGTTGCCCTGGTGATACGAGTCCCGCGTCATCTTGGACACGTATCCCGCACCGGCGGTCGGTGCCGCGTTGCCGAGCTCCTCGATCATCTCCAGTTCGCGTTCGATGGCGGCGCGTTCCGGGGGAGCGGCCATCATGGCCGACGAGATCAAGCTTGACCGGGAGTCGCGCAGGTAGGATTCGCCCGCGTCGAGGTCACCGGCCTCGTACGCCTCCGACGCCCGCAGTTTGGCCGCCTGCCCCTCCTGATACAGCTTCTCCGACTGCACCACCGGGTCGGGAATCCGTTCGCCGAGTTCGTCACCGGGCACCACGTTTACCGACACCGGCAGCGTGACCGCGTGTTCGGTGAGGGTCGCTGTCTCCACGTAGCGCAGCTCGAACTCGCCGATCTGGGCCAGACCGAGCGATGCGAGACCGTCGAACGCGAACTTGAGCAACAGCTTGCGATTCTCGAGCGCATAGAAGTCGCCGAGCTCGATCATCACCTCGCCGTCGTCCACCTGGTGTGCGGGCAGGTCGTTGTACAGACTCAGCTGCACCTCGGGCTTGAACCGCACGGTGAGCGTCACCGCCTGTGCCGACTTCGACAACAGGCCCTCCACCTCGCCCGCGATGGCCGCGCCGGCGGCATCGGGATCGTCGGCGAACACGTGATTCCCGTTGCCCGAGCGCGTGATCGCACTCAGCAGTGTCTCGTCGTAGCCGCGCCCATAACCGAGGGTCGACGTCACCACACCGTCGGCCGCGGCCTTCGCGGTGATCGACGCGAACTCGTCGACATCGCAGAGACCGCGGTTCACGTGACCGTCGCTGATCACCAGGACGGTCCCGCCACGAATGCCGACTTTGCCGGTCGCGCGATGCAGTTCCTGCAGCCCGCGCAGGTAACCCGACGACAGGTCGGTGCATCCGCCCGGCGTGATGGAGCCCACTGCGTCCATCGCGCGCTGCTTGTCGGCCAGCGTCCCCGCCGGCACCACCACCTGTGCCTCGTCGTCGAAGGTGACGACGCCGAACACATCCTGCGGGTCGAGCTGGGCGATCACCCCGGCCAACGCCTTCTTCGCTCCGTCGAGCGGCGGACCCGACATCGACCCGCTGCGGTCGAGCACGATCTGCAGCGCGGTCGGCGCACGCTCGGCGGACGGGGCGTCCGGTGCCTGCAGGTCGAGCAGAACGGCCACCTCATCGGCGGATTCATGTGCCACGACGTTGACGTCGAGAGCGGAGGAGAACTTCATCGCGAGCTCCTTTCCCGCCCCGGCATCTCGACCGAGGCTACTTTTCGCAATTCTGAGGTTACTACTTTGCGCGGACATTCGCATAGGGTCAAGTCGTGGCCGCCACATCCAGTCAGCGACTCGACAGCTATCCGCGCCCCAACGTTGCCGTCGACATTGCGGTGCTGACCGTGATCGACGCGGCGCTGCACGTGGTGGTGCAACGCAACCCCGACACGGGCCGAGCCGCGCTACCGGGCCGATTCATCCGGGAACGCCACACCGTCGATGCGACGGTGCGCGAAGTGCTCGAACTCAAACTGGGGCTCTCGCCCGATCGCGTCCGACCGCATCTGCTTGCGGTGTTCAGCGATCCTGACCGGGACCCTCGCGGATGGACGATCTCGATCGCACACGTGGTGGCCTTGCGCTCCGACGCGCTCACCGAGGTGACGGGCGAACTCGTTGCCGTGCGCGCCGACGGCCGGCTGGCGTCCGGAGAGCAGTTGCTCTATGACCACGATCTGATCATTGCAGCCGCCACCGACAATCTTCGCGAACGCTACGAGGACCGCCCCGACCCCGACAACCTCCTTCGCGAGCCCTACACCCTCTCCGACCTGCGTGAACTCCACGAAGCGATCCTCGGGCGCCGCCTCATGCGCGACTCGTTCAACCGCCGGGTGCAGCCACTGCTCGAACCCAAGGTGGACGCCGACGGCAACCCGGAGACCCGGATCGGCGGGGGCCGCCCCGCGCGACTGTTTCTCAAGAGCGCACCGCCCACCGCGACGTTCGGGTGGAAACTGCCGAGCAAAGGCGAATGACAGGAACCGTGCCACTCATCCGTGTGGCCGCGACACTCTTGCCCGGCGCAGAAGAATGATCGGCGCTCCCCTCACCGATCCCGCCTCACCCACCCCGCCGCCCCGGCGAGTCGGGCAGCCCCGGCAGGCACGCCAGCGCGAAACAGCCAGGGTTGCCCTGCAACGGCGCCCGCAGCGGCGTCGGCCCGCACGCGAGCGCCGTGCATCCCTTCGGCGCGTATGGACCAAAACCCAAGGCGCCCAGCGTGATATTCGGATCGGTGAACTGCATCGGGTCGAAGTTCAGGTTCATCGTCGCCTGATACGGACCCGGGTCGGCGATACGCGGTGACCGAAACGCGGCCACCAGCTTCCGGAAGAAGGTGTGGTAGAGCTCGCTGTTGGCACTCGCGGAGAGCAGGGTGGCAGGATCGGGCGACACGTCACCGAGAAGTCCGGTCCAACTCACCATCAGCCCCAGGCTCGGCACGATGAAGTTGTTCTGCTGCAGAAAGCCGACCATCGCGTACGCGTCCGGCGGCAGACCCGCCAGCGGCGCCACCGGATACGTCTGCCGCGACGGGAACGACGGCCCGGTGCACGGCTGCGCATTGACCCAGAACAGATACCCGTAGCAACGATTGGTGGCCGACGGCGTGTGTAACTGCCGGATGTATCCGGAGTCGATGATCCGTCGACCACCCCACACGCCGTCGTTGATCATCAGCAGACCCAGCCGGGAGTAGTCGGCAGGCGGCATGAACAAGAATGCATAGCCGTAGGTGTGCCCCGAGCGATCCCGGGCCCAGTAGTAGTCGTGCTGCGCAATACCCAACGGCCCGAACAGGTTCCGTTGACCGAACGTCTGCAGATCCTCACCGACGGCCCGCTGCACCACATAGGCGAGCAGGTCCGGTCCGTGCTGGGTGTACTCGAAGAAGGTGCCGGGCCGATGCTGAACGGGCAGTGCCAGTGCTTGTTTGGCGATGTTCGGGTCCACGTCGAGGCCCGAGGGAATCGCCTCGGTGATGATCGACTGCCGTAACCCCGACGACTGGGTCAGCAAGTCGCGCACCGTGATCGCGGCGTGCGCGCGGTCCACCTCGCCCGGCAGGTACCGGGCGATCGACGCCCCCAGATCCAGCTTGCCCTGCGTGTAGGCGATTCCCGCCAGCATCGACACCACACTCTTGGTGGAGCTGAACAGATTCCACGGAATGTCACCGGTCACCGCATTGAGCGGACCGCTCCCGATCACGCAGTTGTAGCGGAACACCTGAACATGGGTGCGCAGGCGTGACGCCGCGAATGCGATGGCGTCGTCGAGTCCCGCCTTGTCGATACCGACACTGGCGGGCGTGGCGCGCACTGGTGCGGACGCTCCGGTCGGTTGCCCACAGCGCCGATCGGCGGACGGCGCCGCGCTCGACGGCGGGGCGACGGCCACCCCGATGATCACCGCGACAAGTGCAAGCACCACCACTGCCGCCGACACCCGCGCTCCCGCGCACGATTGATCCGACACCCCAGACCCCCTGACCGTCGCGAGCGTGCCTTGTGTGGAGCCTGACACGTCACCGCCCACGCACGGGCGGGTTCAGCGGATCCGACCCCGACGATTCGACCCGGGGGGTCACCGGGAGTTCAGGTCAGGAGAGCCGATAGGTGGTGGGCGTGAGTTCGAATCCGTGCTGGGTACTGCGATTCTGGCAGCGCACCCCCGACGGGATGGCCGTGCACGTGCTGGTGCCCACCGACAGCGACGAACCCGCCGGCAGATCCTTGGCCTCGGTGGGTTGGCCGTTCTCCCGCGGCACAAAAACCGGTGTCGCGGTGTACAGGAACTTGGCCGGGTCGCGCGGTCCCACCTCCACCGCATTCGGTGCGCCCTCCGCGCCGGCCTCGTTGCGCACCTGAGGCGCCGTGCTCGGCATCGCCCCGACACATCCGGTCAGAAACGAGTACGCATCCACCGAACACTGCCACCGGCCCTGATCGGTCGAGAACTGGAAGGCCAACCCGTCGTCGCGCGAGTATTCGCCGATGTCCACCTGCTTCGGCAGTGTCGATCCGCCCGGCGGCACCAGGCGGAGCTGGTTCCCGTCGGCGTCGCGGCAGGTAGCGGCAACCCCGAGGACGGAAATGGCCGCAGGTGTCGGGGCCTCGCAGTGCCAGCCGTCGAAATCGATGCTGCCGGACTGCCCGCCCCGCTGCGCCGCGGGAAGCGCCACGAACTTGTCGACCACGCCGACGGCGTCCCCGCACGTCAGGCTGCCGCTGTTGACGACGATGGTGAGCGCATCGCTGTTGCCGGGAAGGTTCGTGGTGCCGCACACCCCGCTCGTCGGCAGAGCCGTCGCCGGGACACTGGACGCGGGACTCTGCGACGGCTCCGACGAGTAGGCGGGTGAGGAATATGCGGATTCCTCCGACGGAGACGAATTGGTGGCGCAGGCGCTCAAGGCGAGCACACACGCAGCGGAACCGATGATCGCGGCAGCTCGAAAGCGCATGACAGCAGCATATGGGCCGCGCGCGGTATCCGCGGCGAAAACTCCCTCGACGTCGGGCGACGCGACACTTACCGTGGACGCGCCGCGTCGCTCTACATGACGTGACCTCGACCTGATGGCACACTTACCCATGACTCCCGAGAGGAGGTGGCGCAGCAGCGTATGACCATTTTCGTCACCAATGCCGGATTGCAGATACTCGCGCGCGTCACCTGGCGTCGTGCCGCCGTGTTGTTGACCACCGACGTGGCCCGCAACGTGGAAGGCACGCCGCTGGTTCGGGTGGTTCATTCACCCACTGTCACGCTGCCCATCCACAAGGTGGTGGCCATCAAGCGCAACGCGTACCGTCCGTTCGCGGGCAAGTCGATGGACTCGTATGCCTCCAACGCCACCATCCTGCGTCGTGACCAGTGGATCTGCGCGTACTGCGACGGACCCGCCGACACCGTCGACCACATCGTGCCGGTGTCCGCGGGCGGCAAGAGCACCTTCGGTAACCAGGTAGCCGCCTGCAAATCGTGCAACGGATTCAAGGCCAACCGCACGCCCCGACAGGCCGGGATGGCGATGCGGCACGCCCCCTTCGTCTACGATCCCTGGGCCCAAGACCAAAAAGAGGTCTGGGAACTGTTCAACCTGCGCAGCAGCACGGGCTGATCCTCTTCGTCGTCGTAGGCGTGTGCGATAGTGCACGCGAACCGTCGACGAGGAGGCTTGCCCATGCCGCACAAGCTGCACGCGTCGCCGACATTCGCCAGCGGCGCCGAACGCCGACTCTGGGACGCCCTCACCGAGCAACTCCTCGACGACGACCTGGTGATCTCCGGGCAACGAGTCACCGACCACACCAAAGACCACGAGGCCGACTTCGTCGTCGCCATCGACGGCGCGGGCATCGCGTGTCTCGAGGTCAAGGGCGGCGAGATCTGGCACGACGGCGACGGCTGGCTGCAGCGGCTGCCCGACGGCTCCGCGAAACGCATCGATCCGGTGGGGCAGGTCCGCGACGCGTGCTACGCGCTACGCACGTACGTCGAAGCGGATCCGCGGTGGACTCGCGGCCGGGTCCGGTGGAGTCACCTCGTGGTGTTCCCCAACACGCAACTGCCCGCCGACTTCGCGATCCCCGAGTGCCCACGCTGGAAGGTCATCGACCGCACACAGCTCCGTCAGTTGCTCCCGTTGATCCGAGACACCGTGCTGCCCAAGGATTCCCGTGACGGCGCCCTCGACGCCGATGCCATCGCGCAACTGCAGACCGTGCTCTCCGGGCGGGGCCTGCCGCAGCACGATGTGGTGGCCCGCGCACTGCAGAACGAAGACGCCGCCGACACCCTCACCCAGAATCAGGCGGTCATCCTCGACGCGATCAGCCTGCTGAACCGGGTGGAGGTGCGCGGCGGTGCGGGTAGCGGCAAGACATTCCTCGCGCTCGAACAGGCGCGACGCCTCACCCGCAGTGGCATCCGGGTGGCCCTCGTCTGCTACTCGCACGGACTGGCCTCCTACCTGCGGCGAGTGACGTCGGGGTGGCCGCCGCGGGACCGTCCCGCCTACGTGGGCGAGTTCCACGAACTGGGCATGACGTGGGGTGCGGCGGCCGGACCCGACGAGACCGTGCGCACCGCGCAGTCGCAGGATTTCTGGGAACACGATCTGCCGCGGGAGATGACGGAGCTGGCCGAGAACTTGTCGCCGGCACAACGCTTCGACGCCGTGGTGATCGACGAGGCACAGGACTTCGCCAACCAGTGGTGGCAGCCGATGCTGGCATGCCTCACCAGCCCGGACGACAGCGGCATCTACGTGTTCAGCGACGAGGCCCAGCGGGTTTTCGAACGGCACGGCACACCGCCGGTGCCGCTGGTGCCGATCGTGCTCGACCACAACCTGCGCAACACCCGCCAGATCGCCACCACGTTCGGCCCGCTCGTCGGACAGCGGATGGAGCCATGGGGCGGCGACGGACCCGAGGTGCGTTTCATCGCATGCGCGCCCGACGAGGCGCTCGGCGTCGCCGACGACCAGATCGACGTTCTCATCGAGGAGGGCTGGCGTCCCGAGGACATCGCCCTGCTCACCACCGGCAGCCGGCATCCCGAACAGGTCGCGCGGCAAGACGAGGGCAACACGTCGTACTGGGATTCGTTCTGGGACGCCGACCAGGTGTTCTATGGCCATGTGCTCGGATTCAAGGGACTCGAACGTCGCGTGGTGGTTCTGGCTCTCAACGAGACGACACCGCGGGACCGCTCCAAGGAGCGTCTCTACGTCGGATTGTCCCGTGCGCGTGAGCAACTCGTGATCTGCGGTGACCCCGACTTCGTCCGCAGGGTCGGCGGCGAGGATGTCGCGCGGCGCCTCGGGTTGTGACGCCGGGTCACGGCCCCACGATGTAAGTGGTGTGCCCGGCCACCGCCCGCACCTGATTGTGGGGATCGTCGATCGAATTGTCCTCATAGTGGCTCTTCCGGATTGACGGTGCGTGAAACAGGTTCTACTGACCCCAAGATGTAGGTCGGATTTGCGGTGTGAGCCTGCGTGATGTGGGCGGGTCC
>NZ_JBSFQI010000028.1:0-10326 GCF_053588635.1 Gordonia sp. NPDC003425
CCCGGTCCTTGAGTTCCTCACTGTACTTGCGTGGTGCTGCCATGCTCTCCATCCTTCACAGGTTCGAGAGCCTCCGACAGACCCGGGGCGGTTCATTGTCTCACAGTCATCCGGTCAGGTCTGCATCCTGTGATGATCCGAATCTGCTCGGCGCGGCCGGGTTGGTGCCGGTGATGACGCTGGCAGAACGGGCGGGTCTGTCGGAGTTGGCGCTTGAGCATCTGAGTGTGCCGACCGACAAGGGCGCGAATCCGCATCGGAAGGTCTTCTCGCTGGTCGCCGGGATGGTCGCCGGTGCCGACAGCATCGACGACATGGCGGTGGTGCGGCACGGGGCGATGGGCCGGGTGTTCGATCACCCGTACGCGCCGTCGACGCTGGGATCGTTCCTGCGGGAGTTCCGGTTCGGCCATGTCCGCCAGCTCGATGCGATTGCCTCCCGGATGCTGGTCGGACTGCACGCCCACACTCCGGTACTGGCCGGGATCGATGATGCGGTGATGGTTGATATCGACGACTCGATCATCGAGGTCCACGGCCCGGCCAAACAAGGGGCCGGGTTCGGCTACACCCGGGTCCGCGGGTTGAACTCGGCCATCACCACCATCACCACCACCCACGGTGCACCAGTGATTGCCGCTCAACGCCTGCGCAAGGGTGCCTGCAATTCTGCGCGCGGGGCGCACCGGTTGATCGCCGATACGCTGGCGACCCTCACACGGATACGTTCCGCTGGTGCGTCGGGTCTTGTTCTGCTGCGAGCTGATTCAGCGTTCTACGGCCACCGTGCGGTCACCACCGCGATCCGCGCCGGCGCCCAGGTATCAGTCACCGTGCGCCAGGATGCCCACGTACGGACAGCGATCAGCGACATCGCCGACGATGCGTGGACGCCCATCGAGTACACCGACGCCCTCTACGACCAGGACAGCAGGCAGTGGATCTCGCGTGCTGAGGTCGCCGAAATACCGTTCACCGCGTTCACCTCCAAAGCCAAGCGCCTGCAGGTTCCCGGGCGGCTGGTGGTGCGCCGCATCCCTGACTTCGTACCCGCCGGGGACGGCTTGTTCGAGGTGTGGCGGTTTCATGCATTCTTCACCACCAGCGCTCTCGACACCGTCACCGCCGACAAGACTCACCGCGGGCACGCGATCATCGAGCAGGTCCACGCCGACTTGAAGGCCTCCGCCTTGGCGCACCTGCCGTCGGGACAGTTCTGTGCGAACGCCGCGTGGTTGGTGTGTGCGGTGATCGCGTTCAATCTGACTCGTGCTGCCGCGACCCTGGGCGGGCAACGTCTGGCCGAAGCCACCACCTCCACGATCCGCCGCACCCTGATCTGCATACCGGCCCGCATCGCATCCTCAGCCCGACGACTCGCGATGCACTTGCCCGCCGGCTGGCCCTGGGAGCACGAGTGGAACATGTTGTTCGACAACACCATCGAGCGACAACACACTGCCTGACACCTAACCCGCCCGGCTCACCAGCCCCGAACCCGAAACCCAGTGAAACACGCCGAAATCAGAGATCGGCGACTCCCGCACACCCGCAGCCAGCCCAAACGTACCAACACCTTTGACGACACTCCAGAGATCCAATCGGTGGATCCAGGCTTAAGCGGTCCCGACACCCGCGGTGGACCCAATGTAGCGCGCACCGCGTCGAACTCAACCCGGCCGTGAGAACTGCCGGAATTGTCGTGTCACCGGGTCATTCGGAAGACCCACCACGAAGGCCGCGAACATGTGGGGTCAGAGCGACGCCTGCGCCGCGCGGAAGGCGGCCACCACCGCCGCGGAGATCCGGCCCCGATCGGACACGGCGATTCCCGCCGACCGCGCCCACGGCCGCACGACAGCCGGCGCGGGAGTGCGGCCCCTCGTCGGTGGCCTCGATCACCGGCGCAACGGAGGTCTCACCCAGAGGGACCTCACTCGATGCCGTCTCCGACGACTCGGCTGTCCGGTGCAGACGCCACTCGCTCAGGCACGCACCGAACCAGCGGTACAACCACTCCTGCGCCTCGCCGACCTCATCGGCGTAGTCGCCCACCGGCAGGCTGCGGCGAACCACCTCGGCCTACTGCGCGAGAACTTGTAGCCGTAGCCCGGGTACGCGGTGACGTGCGCCGACGCGACGTCGGGCACACCGGGTACCTCTCCGGCAACTCCTTAGGCTAACCTAATCACTCGTTGGACCCAGTGCCAGTGCGCCGAGGCGATCTCCTCGACCTCGCGCCGACGATGACGAAGGGGACCTGCGACGTGCTTCGCAAATGGGTAGTGGTCTTGAGTGTGCTTCTGATCGGGTTGATCCCGTTCGTGGGGGCGCCCACCGCGTCGGCCGCCCCGCAGCCGACCATCACCTCCAAGGCCGGGGCCGGGACGGTGATCAGCTCCACCGACATCACCGACCAGCCCGATGCGCGCATGACCGGTGCCAAGAAGGTCATCGCCGTCACCTACCTTTCCGAGAACGCCCAGGGTGACCTCATCCCGGTGAAGGCGGCGGTCTCCATCCCGGAGACCAACCAGCATGGCCGGTACCGCATCTTCGCGTGGGCCCACGGCACCGCTGGACTCGGTGACGAGTGCACTGTGACCGACCGGATGGGTGTGCGCACCAACGGCAAGGAACGCTGGCGCGACTGGATGGGGCCGTGGCTGAGCGACGGCTACGTCATCGTCGCCCCCGAATATGCAGGGCTGGGCGGGCCCGGCGTCCACGCCTATTCCGACGGCCAGATGCAGGGCAAGAACGTCATCGACTCCGTTCGCGCCGCGCGGACCGTCGTCGAACAGTACGGCGACGGCAACACCGCCGGCACCGGATACCTGACCTCGGGCGGCTCGCAGGGCGGTCAGAGCGCCATCTTCGCCGGCCGCCTCGCCCCCACCTACGCACCGGAACTGCGCAACGTGGGCGTGAGCGCCCAGTCGGTGCCCGTCGACATCGCCGAGATGCTGTCGCTGGTGGCGCCCGGAGTGCCGCCGGTGGCCATCCCCGACTACGTCACCTACGTCTCCTACGTGTTGGCCGGCCTCACGGTGTCGCGTCCCGACATCGACGTCGACTCCTACCTGACGCCGCTGGGCAAGCGGCTCGTCGACGAGGCCGCCACCGCCTGCTACCCCGAATTCAGCCCGGCGACAAGCCAATACAACGTCGGTCAGATGGTGTCCCGGCCGCTGTCGGAGGGACCGCTGCTCGACGCCGTCCGCGCCAACTCCAACGTCCCCGACTCGGGGTACGAGGCCCCGATGCTGATCCAGCAGGGACTGCTCGACCCGATCGCGCCGGCGCCGTTGACCTCGGCGTGGGTGGATCGGGCGCGCGCCAACGGTGCCCGCATCGACTACCGGACCTACGAGGGCGCCACGCACGGTCTCGGTGCCTACGCGGAGACCGAGGGACATAAGTGGGCCGGCACGCTGGCGTGGCCGAGGAACTGACCTTGAACGAACTGACCCCTTGAACGAACAGACGCCGCGGGTGTGAGACCCGCGGCGTCAGTTCGGACCAGGCGACCTCAGTGCGCCGTCGGATGCTGGTCGGTGCCGCGTTCGGCGACGTGATCACCCGTCAGGGCGATGACCCGCAGCGCCGCACGGAGTCGGCGTGCGATGTCCGCCCACGCCTCCCATTCGGCGCGACACTCGCCTTCCTGGGACCCGTCGCGGTCGATCGCGGCCCGGTCGGCGGCGTGAGCCCAGACCGCGTACTGCTCCTCGGCGACGCCCAGGTACTCGAGGATGGCGGCGGCATCGCCATCGCAGATCGCGGCCACCTGCTCCGCTTCGAGGGGGCACTCGTCGCTGTCGAGTTCGATGAGCCGGGTGAGGGCCTCGGGGAGGTCGGCGTCGAGCAGGGTCGCGTCGGTGTCGGCAAATCCCGGCCCACCAGCCGGGGAGCCGGTATCGGTCGGGGTGTCGGCCAACGCCGCCTGGATCTCGGCGCGGCCGAAGTCCATGAAGTTCAGCCACTGGGCGATCCCGGCCGCCAGGTTCTGCCGGGAGAAGGCGGAGACCTCGACGGTGAGCACCGCGACCATGCACCGGTCATGCATGATCAGCTTGATCCCGGTGAACGTCAGGGTGCTGGTCGCGATGAACTCGTAGGCGCGCCCGATGTCGTCGACGGAGTCGATGACCGTGCCGAAGAACTCGACGGTGGGGCGATCGGTGAGGACCCGCAGCCACGACGAGGCCTCGCCCGTCGGCATCGGGATGTCACCGTCGGGATCGACGACGACGGGATACCCCGACATCGATTCCAGTGCGGTATGCACCATGGCGCGGAGCTCACCGTGGTTGTGCGCGATGGTGACCACCTCACGGGCCCATTCGCGGGGCGCGGTGTGCGGGTCGTCGAGGAAGGCGGGGTGCACGACGTCCCAGACCTCGCGGAACGTGGCGATCACCCGGGCGGCGAGGTCGGCGACATCGTCGCGGGTGACCGTGGATCGGAAGTGGTTGTCGCCGGTCCGGGTCCAGCCGAGCACGCCGAGACCCCAGATCTGCTCGGTCCGTGTCTCCGGATGCGAGTGCAGGTCCACGGAGTCGATGATCGCCCGGATCCGGTCGTCGTCGGTGACGGTGAACTCGACGAGGCCGTGGGCACCCTCGGGGATGGAGCTGTTCTGTTCGGCGATTAGCGACGCACTGGGGGCGAGGCGGGTCAGGCGGTCGGCAAGCTTGGCGCGGTACTCGGTCCAGGCCGCTCCGATGGTGCCGTCGAAATCACCCATGTCAATCCCCTTCGGACCTGTCGCTAGAGCGAGGCTACGGTCCGCCGTGAGCTGTGGAGTGCTGCGACGCAGGGATCCCACTGTTCGTATGACCCGTATGTCGGGGACATCGCACCGAGCGTTACCTGCGGACGAGCGTCACAGGGGTGAATCAGCCGGTGGGGTCGATGTCGCTGCGCAGGTGCCCGGTGATCTCGTCGATCTTGGCGCCGGTGGTCGGGGCGAACGAGGACTCGTCGAATCGTGGCCGACCGCCGACCTCGAGGTGATAGCGGCTGAGCTGGTCACGCACTGGGTCCTTCATCTCCGCCAACACGAGCGTCATCTCCTGTGAGCGGAGGAAGTCGTCGAGTTCCACCAACTCGTCGACGGCGGTCGAGTCGATCTCGGTGATCGGTTCGGCGGCGATGATGACGGTGTGCACGCTGCGTCCGTCGGCCAGCGCCGCGACCACCCGGGACCGGACGAAGTCGTCGAACATGCCGCCGTTGGCGAAGAACAGTGGTGCGTCGAAGCGGACGATGACGACGCCGTCGACGGGTCTGGCCTCGGGATGCCGGGTGAGGTCGTGGTATCCCCGCAGGCCGGGTACCCGGCCGAGTTCGGTGCGATACGGCCGCCACGCCAGGTTGACGAACGCCACCAGTGACAGCACCACGGCGAAGATGATGCCTTGGAGCACCCCGACCAGCGCCACTCCGAGGAACGCGACGACGCTCAGCGCCCCGTCGACCCGGTTGATGCGGAACAGCGCGGCGGTGCCGGGGATGTCGACGAGGGAGACGGCGGCGGCGATGACGACGGCCGCCAGCACCGCCGATGGTAGGTAGGCGGTGACGTTCGGGGCCACCAGAATGAAGACAACGATCAGCACCGCGCCGACCAGAGACGCCAATTGTGTTCGCGCGCCTGCCTGTTCGGCGACCGGGGTGCGCGACGACGACGCCGAGACGGCGAAACCACCGAGGAATCCGCCGGCGATGTTCGCCGCACCGACCGCACCCATCTCCTGATTGGGATTGACCGCGGAGCCGGCGCGGGCGGCAAAGGTCCGCGACAACACACTCGTGTCGGCGAAGGCGATGAGTGCGATGCCGGCCGCCGGACCGAGCAGGGACAGTGCGTCCTGCCAGCTCACCCCGGCCAGGTGCGGCGACGGCAGTCCGCGCGGCATCGCACCGGCCACCGGCAGCCGGTCCTGCCACCCGCACGCCGCGACGACGATGATCGCGCCGACGACGGCGACGAGCACACCGGGCACCGACTTGCGCCACCGCTTGAGACCGAAGATCACCGCCAGGCCGACGACGCCGATGGCCGCGGGCAGCCACTCGATCTCGGAGTGCGTCACGGCGTGCACGATGTCACGGACCTGCTCGATCACCGAATCGCCCTCGATACTGAAGCCGAGCAGTTTGGGGAGTTGGTCGAGCAGCACGATCAACGCGATGCCGTTGAGGTAGCCGATGCGGATCGGTTTGCTCAGCAAGTCGGTGACGAATCCGAGCCGCAGCACGGCCGCGACCAGCAGTACCAGGCCGACCTCGATCGCCAGCACCCCGGCCAGCGCGACCCGGTCCTCGTCGACGACGGCGAGCGGGATGATCGCCGCGGCGATGATCGGGGCGAGTGAGGAGTCGGGGCCCAACACGAGGATGCGGGAGGGTCCGACGAACGCGTAGACCAGCAGCGGGACGATCGTCGCGTAGAGACCGGTGACCGGTGGAAGACCGGCGACCTCGGCGTAGCCCATACCGGCCGGGATCAGCAGGGCGGTCACCACGATCCCGGCGACGAGGTCACCGCGGAGCCACGACCGGTCGTAATGCAGGAGGGTGTGCAGACCCGGGAAGAGCCGTGCGAGCCCCGACAGCGATGCCATGCCGAGGATTATCGGTCCTCACCCTGTCGAGTGGGCGCGCATTCCCGTCGAGTGTGCGCTGTTTCGCGTCGAGTGTGCGCGCATTCCCGTCGAGTGTGCGCTGTTTCGCGTCGAGTGTGCGTCCGCCAGTTGGTCAGACCGGGCTCAGACCCACCAATCGGCACAGGCGGTGCTCATCGATCACGTGGATGGTCTGGCCACGGCGCTTGCGTTCACGCACCGAGAAGAGTTTCCGACCCTCGAATCCGCCGACGGTGTTGTCGATCTGATGTGCCCGCACCAACACCGACGTGTCGTCGCTGACCGCCGACTGCACGACGCCGCCCGCGTCCTCGATGAGGTCGCGGAGTTCATCCTGGGTACCGATCTCGAAGCGGCCGGTGACCACCACTCGCTGATCACGCAGCGACGCCGGCCCACGTGTGCCGCCCATGTCGACGGTGCGAAGTGACCCGATGGCCTCGAGTGCGGCGGTGCCGTCCACGTAGCGCAGGCCCCGCGCCGCCGTCGCATGCCAGATCCAGCACTTGAGATCATCCGGAGCAGGCAGATCACGGATCCGGCACACGTCATCGTTGGTCCAATCGCGCCCGGTGAGCAGGGTGCAGGCCAACAACCCGACCTGATAGATGTCGAGCCAGGTCCCCCAGTGCCGGTACTGGTCGACATCGGCCGGCATGTAGGCGGGGGTGTAGGCGTCGAGCGCCAGATGCCCATCACGCAGAAACACGTTGGTGGGCTTGATGTCTCGATGGGCCACCCCCGCCGCGTGCATCAGTTTGAGTACCCTGAGCAGGTCGCGCAGTTCGCGGCGTACTCGCGCCGGCGGCCATCCGTTCCACTCGGGATCGTCGACGAGATCGCCGACCGTTCCTTCCCGCATCAGCTCGGACACGATCACATACCGGGTCACGCCGCGCGAGCCGGTACCGAACGCGAACGATCTCGACGATCTCGACGACCTCGCGGCGTCCGGCGAGCAGGTTCCCCATATGTGCCTCGCCGTGCCAGCTGGCACACACTTTTACGCAGACGTGCCGGATCACCCGATCGCTGGTCTGCGCCAGCCGGGCCGCGCGGTACACGACGCCGAAGCCACCGCCGTCCAATACACCGTCGATGCGATAGCGGTGACCGGTATCGCCGGTGATGATCTGGCCCACGCGAAGCGGCTGCCGTGCTCCTGCCACGGGTCCACGGTACGACTCGTTGACGGTGAGGGTGCCGCGTGGTCCATCGTGGTGTGCACCTCGGGACGACCAGGGCCGACCCGACGCGAGTGACAATGACGACGCACGCTTTCCGGTGCGATTCCACGCCTATTTCGGGGCATTCAATAAATCATCGGACGCTTTGCCCGAAATGGGGTTACCGTCTTCCTCATGAAACGGCCGAGAAGGTCACATACTGTCCGCATTCTTCTCTGTGTTTCGACGGTGTTCTTTGTCAGTGCTGCGGCAATTTTGGCTGTCGGTACGGCCTCCGCCGCGGACACGACGTACACGGTCAAGGCGAACCTGAATGGGCAGTGCCTCGACAATTCCGGTGCGATCGCGCGTGCCGGAAACGGGGTGCTGTTGTACTCGTGCAACGGCCAGGAGAATCAACGATGGACGGTGGACTCGTCCGGTCGAGCGGTGGTGCAAGGGTTCTGTCTGCAGCCCGTCGGGGGTGTGATCGCCAACGGCCGAAGTCTGCAAATCGCAAATTGCTCAACATCTTCCGCGCAGAAGTGGGAGCAAGGAGCGAACAGCTCACTGAGACCCGGCGGGACCTCGTACTGTCTGACCGCGGCGTCCGGAGCGGTCTCCCTGCGCACCTGTAGCGTAGCGACGAACCAGACGTGGACGCTGAGCGCCGACACCACCACCACAACCACGACGACGACAGCGCCGGCGACGACGACGTCCGCTGCGGTGACCAATCCGTCCGGTCAGGCGGCGCCATCGGGAGATCTCGCCGGGTGGCGACACATATTCGTCGATGAATTCACCAAGGATGCGGCAATCGGTTCGTGGGCGAATTCCTGTGAGCCGGACAAGATCGTTTACACCGGAGCACAGGGCCAGAAGTGGCGCACCTACCCGCAGTGCTATCTCGACACCTATCAGAAATGAATCGCCCCGGGTTTGCTGGCTCTTCGAAGTTAGGCGGGCACTGCTCAGCAGTGGAATTGCTGGTTGTTGGCCCGCTGGGCGCGGGTGCAGTGGAATCGTATCCGGCGGCGTGAGTTTTCGGTGTTGCGGAATCCGCAGGCGACGCGTTTGACCTGTTTGACCAGGCGGTTGTAGCCCTCGGTGCGGGCGTTGGTCAGCCCTGTCTGGACGAACGCCAAGATCGCCGGCCACCACGCCTCGATCGTGGTCGCCAATCGGGTGACTTCGGGGATGTCGGCATCAGCGCACCAGGTGTAGAAGCGGTGGAGCCGGTGACGGACTTCGCTGTTGTCCACATCCTGGTGTGCGGCGGAAAGTAGCTGGCGTAGTTCCTCTTTCGCGATGTAGGCGGTGAGGATCTGCGCGGACGGATCGTGATCGATCAACGCGTTCCACATCTTGGCAAATGACCTGTCCGACAGGTGTTCTCGAGCCGCGAGCAACCGTCGACGATTCGCCCATTCTGGGTCCTGCTTTCGCCCCCGGCGTCCGTGGGTGTCGAAGGTGACCCGCCTCCGCACCGCGGTCACAGCATCGTTGGCGAGCTTGACGAGGTGGAAGTGATCGACCACCACTTGCGCGTTGGGCAACAACTCGGCGGTGACCGCCGCGGCATACGCTGCTGACGGGTCGATCACCACATGGGTGATCTCGTCGCGAAACTGGGTGGTCTGCGTGGTGAGCCAACCGGTGACCGCCGCACCCGTGCGTCCTTCGACCTGCCCCAACAAGCCCTGATCGCCGTCCAGGTCGACGAATCCGGTGTCCCATGGATCAACCCGCACCCAGCGGCAGCCGTCGGTGTCGCGGGTCCAGCGAGGCTTGCCGCGGCGGGTCTCATCAATGCCGAGCACCCGCACCGGCATGGGATCGTTGAGCACCCGTTCGGCGTGTTCGACGAAGGCGGTGTGTGCTGTCGGCCACGACACGCCCGCACCTGCCGCGACCTCGACGACCGAACGGGCCGCGTCCCCGATACTGCGTCCGATCTGGGTGCGTAACCGGGTGGTGGTGCGCCGCCGCGGCGGGACCTCGGGAATCGATTCGGTGAACGAACTCCGCCCACACGCCTGATTGCGGCAGTAGTAGCGGGTCTTGTTCCACCGCAACCGAATTGGATCATCGCCGTAGGAGATGTCACGTGGCCGGGTGACCGCGTGGCCCTTCACCGATGTCGAGGCGACCCTGCATTCCGGGCACCTGGCCGCCCCCGGATCCACGGTCACCACATCCACCACACGAGCGCGGTCGGCGACCAATGCAACCGCCATGACTTCCAGTCCTTCCAACCCCAACAACAACGACGTAGGCTCGACCATGCCCCTGGTACTCCTTCACGAGAATCTGAGTGCTTCGCAACATCCAGATTTCCGGAGACCAGGGGCGTTTCACATCATCGACACGCCGAGGCTCTGACCAGGCAACGCCCGCCTAACTTCGAAGAGCCGGTTTGCTGGCTCTTCCGGATTCAGAGTGCATGCAGTCGTTCTGCGAGTTGGCCGGAGTGGATGAGTGACCGCAAGATGTAGTGGTTGAGG
>NZ_JBSFQI010000029.1:0-10218 GCF_053588635.1 Gordonia sp. NPDC003425
GGCGTGGTGGGTGGCTCAGGAACGAACGAGGCGAGCGATGGCCGCCGAGGCTTCAGCGATCTTCTCCTGCGCCTCGTCCCCGCCGGCGTGGGCGGCATCGAGCACACAGTGGGTGAGATGGTCGTCGAGCAAACCCAGCGCGACCCCCTCCAGCGCCTTGGTCAGCGCCGAAATCTGGGTCAGGATGTCGATGCAGTACTGCTCCTCATCGACCATCCGATAGATACCTCGGGATTGCCCCTCGATGCGCTTGAGACGGGCCAGGTATTTGCCCTTATCGCTGATGTAACCGTGGGAAGAGTGTTCCGAGGCAGAGGATTCTTCCGGGGTGGAGGATTGTCCCGGTGCGGACGCAGCGGTCATGGACTCACCTTCTCAATGGATCTCGGCCGGTTGTGCTGCAGTCCACGCACTGTACTCGCGCCTGGCTGCAGGTCGAGTCGGCGTAACAGTTGCGCGTTGAGTGCGACCACGACCGTCGAGGCTGACATCAGAATCGCTCCGACCGACATCGGCAGGACGAACCCGATGGGCGCGAGAATTCCGGCGGCCAGCGGTACAGAGATCAGGTTGTATCCCGCTGCCCACCACAGGTTCTGCTTCATTTTTCGGTAGCTGGCGTCCGACAGCTCGATGACCGACAGCACCGAGCGGGGGTCGTCGCTGGCGAGGATGACCCCGGCCGAGGCGATCGCGACGTCGGTGCCGGCCCCGATCGCGATGCCCACATCGGCCTGGGCCAGGGCGGGGGCGTCGTTGACGCCGTCGCCCACCATCGCCACCTTGCGGCCTTCGTGCTGCAGTTCGGCCACCTTGCTGGCTTTGTCTTCCGGCCGTACACCGGCGAACACCCGATCGATACCGAGGTCGTGAGCGACGGTGTGCGCCACTGCTTCGGCGTCGCCGGTAATCATCACAACCTCGACCCCGCGGGCGTGCAGCACCTCGACGGCTTGGCGGGATTCCCCGCGCACCTCATCAGCAAGTTTGAGAGCTCCAATCAGCTCAGTGTCGCGGGTGACATGCAGGATGATTGCGCCGTCGGCGCGCCAGCGATCAGCGATGGCCAGTTCCTGATGGCCCTGTTCCTCGAGCATGCGGGGCCCGCCCACCCGCACTGTGGCGCCCTCGACGCGAGCGGTCACACCGACCGCCGGTGACGAGGTGAAGTCGGTGGCCGCCGGCACCGGCCGCGCGCGGTCTCCGGCAGCTGCGACAATCGCTCGCGCCAACGGGTGCTCACTGTCGGCTTCGGCGCTGGCGGCCAGGGCGAGCACGGTGTCCTCATCGACGCCGTCGGCGGCCGCGATCTCGATGACCGTGGGCTCACCCTTGGTCAGGGTTCCGGTCTTGTCGAACAGCACCGCATCCACAGTGCGCATGGCCTCAAGTGCCAACCGGTCTTTAACCAGCACGCCGCCGCGGGCGGCGCGTTCGGTGGCAATGGCCACCACCAGGGGGATAGCCAAGCCGAGTGCGTGCGGGCAGGCGATGACCAGCACGGTGATGGTTCGAATCACCGCCTGGTCGGGTTGGCCGATGACCGTCCACACGATGGCGGTGATGATCGCTGAGCCGAGCGCGAACCAGAACAGCAGCGCTGCAGCGGAATCGGCCAGCCGCTGGGCGCGGGAGGTGGAGTTCTGCGCGTCTGCCACCAGGCGCTGAATCCCGGCCAGCGCCGTGTCATCGCCGGTGGCGGTGATCTGGACCCGCAGCCCCGAGTCGGTGGCCACCGTGCCGGCCACCACCTGATCGCCGATGCCGCGGCGCACCGTGCGCGATTCTCCGGTGACCATGGATTCATCGAGCTCGGCCGAGCCGTCTACGACGCGACCGTCGGCCGGCACGCTGGCCCCCGGGCGCACGATCACCACATCTCCGACCTGCAGCTCACTGGGAGCAACCGTGGTGATCTGGTCGCCATCGACGCGTTCGGCCTCATCGGGCAACAGCGCGGCCAGCGAGTCCAGGGCCGAGGTCGTCTGGGCCAGCGACCGCATCTCGATCCAATGCCCCAACAGCATGATCACGATGAGCAGCGCCAGTTCCCACCAGAAGTCCAGTTCGTGATGCAACACACCGATGCTCGCACCCCAGGACGCCACGAAGGCCACCGTGATCGCCAAGGCGATCAACAGCATCATTCCCGGTGCACGCGACCGCAGTTCTGAATAGGCGCCTACCAGGAACGGCCGCCCACCCCAGCAGTACATCACCGTACCCAGCACCGGTGAGACCCACTTCAACACTTCACCATCGGGTAGGTCATAGCCGATGAGCATCGCGAACATGGGCGAAAAGGCCACGACCGGCACAGCCAGGGCCAGCATGATCCAGAACAGCCGCCGGAACTGCCCGACGTGATCACCATGCCCCCCATGCCCAGCGTGATCATGGTCTGCGCGGGCGCGCTCAGCATGGTGATCGTGGTGGTTGTGTGACGCTGCGGCGAGTTGGCCGTGGTGGCGTTCATCGGCGGCGTCGTGACCGACGTGCTCAGGGGAAGAGTGCTCGTTCATGCCGCTACCTTATACCCCTGTGGGGTATACGTCGAGGGGTTGGTGGGTGGAACTGTGGACGATGAGTGGGGCGGGCTGGTGAAGGCGCGCAACCGCAGGCTGTTGCTGACGACGAACACGCTGGACAACGCCATGGCGGCCCCAGCCAGCATGGGGTTGAGCAGTCCCAGCGCGGCCAGCGGTATCGCGGCGACGTTGTAGGCGAATGCCCAGAACAGGTTCATTTTGATCGTTTTCAGAGTGGTGCGTGCCAAGGCGATCGCGTCGGCGGCAGCGTTGAGGTCGCCGCGGACCAGGGTGATGTCAGCGGCATGCATGGCGGCGTCGGTGCCGGTGCCCATCGCCAGCCCGAGATCGGCGTGGGCCAGGGCAGCGGCGTCGTTGACGCCGTCGCCGATCATGGCCACAACCTTGCCGTCGGATTGCAGGTCGGTGATGACGGCGGCTTTGTCGGCCGGCAAGACGTTAGCGATGACGGTATCGATACCGACCTCAGCGGCCACGGCATCGGCGACGGTCTGGTTGTCGCCGGTCAACAGGATGGGCGTCATACCCAGTGCGGCGAGCCGGGCGATGGCGTGTGCGCTGGTGGGTTTGATCGCATCGGCGACCGCCAGGACCGCATGGGCGCGGCCGTCCCAGGCGACGAGTACGGCGGTCTGTCCGGCTTCTTCGGCGGCGGTCTGCGCCTCGTTGAGGTGAGGGTCATCCACGGCGATGCCGTGTTCGGCCAGCAGCGTCGGACGCCCGACGGTGACCACACGTCCCTGGACCAGACCGCGCACGCCTCGACCTTCGAAGTTGCGGAAGTCGTCGACCTCGTCGAGCGGCCCGACTTCGGCGGCTGCACCAGCAGCGATGGCGGCCGCGACGGGGTGCTCGGAGGCATTCTCCACCGCCCCCGCGAGGGCGAGCACGTCTTCGCGAGTGGTGGAGGGAGCAGTGGTGACCTGGACGAGTGTCATCTGTCCCGTGGTGACCGTGCCGGTTTTGTCGAGGACAACGGTGTCGACGGTTCGGGTGGATTCCAGGACTTCGGGGCCTTTGATCACGATGCCGAGTTGGGCTCCGCGGCCGGTACCGACCAGAAGTGCGGTCGGGGTGGCCAGTCCCAGAGCGCAGGGGCAGGCGATGATCAGCACAGCGACCGCGGCGGTGAACGCCGCTTGCAGGGGATAGCCGGCGCCGATCCACGCGCCGAGGACAGCGATGGCGACGGCGATGACCACCGGCACGAAGACACTTGAGATCCGGTCGGCCAGTCGCTGGGCGTGGGCTTTGCCGGTCTGGGCGCGTTCGACCATCGCGGCCATTTGCGCGAGTTGGGTGTCCGCTCCCACGCGGGTCGCCCGCACCCGCAGGTGCCCGCCGGCGTTGACCGTTCCGCCGGTCACGGTGTCGGCGGGGGCGACCTGGACTGGCATCGACTCGCCGGTGACCATGCTGGCATCGACTGCCGAGGTGCCGGACACCACCACACCGTCGCTGGCGATCTTCTCGCCGGGGCGCACATTGAACTCGTCGTCAATGGCGAGCTCGCCGATCGGGATCCGATACTGGTGGCCGTCCCTGATCACTGTGACGTCTTTGGCGCCCAGCTCCAACAAGGCCCGCAACGCCGCACCGGCGCGCCGTTTGGACCGCTTCTCGAAGTATCGGCCGGCCAGGACGAACATCGTGACCCCCGCGGCTACCTCAAGGTAGATGTTGCCTGCACCGTCAGAAGCGCTGACCGTCAGGGTGAATCCGTGGGTCATGCCTGGTTGTCCGGCGGTGCCGAAGAACAACGCATACAACGACCACAACAGCGCCGCGGTGGTGCCGACCGAGATGAGGGTGTCCATGGTGGCCGCACCGTGGCGCAGGTTGAGCAACGCGGCGCGATGAAACGGCCATGCCGCCCACACGATCACTGGCGCGGCCAACGTCAACGACGCCCACTGCCAGTAGGTGAACTGCAATGCCGGGACCATTGCCAGCGCGATCACCGGTACCGAGAGAACCACCGCACCGATCAGTCGGTGACGCAAGGCCACGAGCTCCCCGTCGTCGTCCGAAGGGTCATCGTCGGGGGCGGCACCTTTGGTGGGAGTGGCGGGCAGCGCAGCGTGGTATCCGGCCTGTTCGATGGTCTCGATCAGCAGGTGTGGGTCGACACCGGCGGGTGCGCTGACGTGAGCTTTTTCGGTGGCGTAGTTCACCGAGGCGCTCACTCCGTCGAGTTTGTTCAGTGTGCGTTCGATGCGTGCCGCGCACGAGGCACACGTCATGCCCGACACGGCGAGTTCGATATCGACGGCGCCTGTCTGCTCGGCGGTGGCCGCAGGTGGGTGGATCGGAGCTGAGGTGGTCATGGGGGGTTCCTCGTTGGGTGAATGCCTCGGCGCAGTGCCCCGGGTGGCGCTGGTCAGCGAGTTAGTGTCCGGCGTGCGGATCGGCCGAGGGGGCCGTGGAGTCAGGTGTCGGGGCCGGGGCGCCGGTGGGGGCGTCGAGAACGAAGGTGGCGGTATGCACAGCGCCCTGGACCTGGAAGTCGAGGTAGAGCAGATAGCGGCCCGGGGTGGGGGCGGTGGTGGCGAAGCGGACCTGTGGTCCCGCGAGTTGACCGGCAGTCGGTGCCGCGCCCTCAGGGTGAACATGCAGGTAGGCCAGGTCACCCTGACGCAGGGCCACCAAGTGACCGAAAGCGCCCAGATACGGCTGCAGGGTGGTGACCGGTTGTCCTGCTCGGCGCACGGTGACGGTCAGTTCGGACTCGACGCCCGCGCGCAGATGACCGGCCAGCCCGATGTCGAACCCGTCGACGGATGACTGTCGTGATTCGGCGGTGGGTGGGGCCGGCTGGTAGTCACCGCTGACTTCGACGGTGCTGGTGAGGGTGAGGGGTTGGCCGGTGGCGGCGGGCACGAAGTCGGCGTAGATCCGGTAGCTGCCTCCCGTCGCCCACTGCCAGGGCAGCGTCCAGCGCCCTTCGGGCGAGAGAGTGGGGTGCACGTGTCGGAAGTGGGTGCCATCCGCGCGGACGACGATCAGGTGCAGCTGCTTGTCGTGCTCGGTGGCGAAGTCGGTGACCGCGGCCCCGGCGGCGTCGAGGATCTCAAAGCTCAGCGGTGCCTGCACCCCGGACGCATGGGGTGCCACCACATTCCCCAGGATGAAGCCGGCTGCTGCCATCGAAACTCCGCGAACCTGATCGGCCCCCGGAGACGAGGCGGATGTTCGCGACTGTGGTGCAGCATTGTGATCGGCATGGGCGGACTCAGCCGGGGAGGTCGACGCCCTGTCGGGAGCGACACCAGCGGCGATGGCGTACGCCGCAGCGAAAACTATCAGCAGGGCCGCGGCGAAGACGCCGAGCTTGGTTGGAACATTCATCGCTGGATTCCTGTCATCGGTGGTGGCGACACCCACGCCGCCCGGGAGAGGCTGAAGTCCCCAGTGGGGCAGACACTTCAGCCCTTCGTCGGCTACTGCGCCAGGTGGTAGCCGGCCTCTTCGATCGCGCCGCGGATCGCGTCGGCCTCGATCGGGGCCGAGCTAGAGATGGTGACTCGCCCGCTGGCCACGTCGACGTCGACGTCAGTTACGCCGGCCAGTGCGCCGACTTCTTCACGCACCGACGCCGCGCAGTGCCCACACGTCATTCCGGAGACGATCACTGTCGATGTGCTCATGAGATGTGCCCTTTCGGTACAGCAGTGGTGCCAACGACCCTCAGGGGGTCTGTCGCTGTGGCGTCTCGCCACACCACCGTTATACCTTACCCCCCTAGGGTAATCAATGGGTTGTGGTCGACTGAGCTTCGGTGGGGGCGGCGACACTGAGCCATCCGCGGCGGTGCAACAGCAACAGGGCAGACGCCGCCGCCATGCCGGTGAGGACTAGAGCGATCCACACCAGTTCGGGCATGTCGCGGGTGGTGGCCGCGCTGAACAGCCACCCGGTCGCGGCGTTGCCGAGCAGAATCCCGATCCCGACGATGGTGTTGTAGAGCCCGTAGTGGGTGGCGACAAGCGTGCCGCGGGCCAGTCCCACCACCGTGTCCATTTCGAATGGGAACACTGCTGCGGTGGCGGCGGCGAGCAGAGCTGCGGTGAGTAGCAGGGCGGCGATGTTGAGGGCGATGTTGCGCTGATGCGTTGCGGTGCTGGCGACTAGGGGCAGGAAAGCTGCAGCCATCAGCGTCATTCCCACGCTCAGGCTGCCGGTGCTGCCCCAGCGGTTGCCGAACCATGTGGTGATGCGTAGCTGGCCGGCGATGGCCACCAGACCGGTCACCACGAACATTGCGGTGACAACACTGGTGGCGAGGGTGGGGTTGTCTGCTATGCGGTCGGCATGTAGGGGCAGGGCGAGGTAGACCTGGAAGGACAGCACGTAAGAGCTGGCCATCGCCGCAGCGAACAGCAGGAATCGCCGGTTACGGACGACGCTGCGCCAGTCCTGGATGATTGAGGTGCTGCTCGGCGCCGGTGTTGTTGCGGGTAGCGCTTTGATCTGCACGAGGGTCAGGACCGCGAAAACTGCTGCCGCACAGAGAGAGGTGAGCCGGAAGTCCAGGGCGGTCAGGGCTAGTCCGACCAGCGGCCCGAGCAGGATCCCGGCCTGGTAGAAGACGTTGAACACGGCGAATGCTTCGATGCGGCGCTCACCGGCGTCGGCGGCCAGGTAGGCCCGTACGGCGGGGTTGAACAGCGCCCCGGCGAATCCCGTTGCCGCCGAGGCGATCAGGATCGCCGGCAGCGAACTGACCAGGGCCAGTAGGACGAATCCGATGACCCTCATCAGGCATCCGGCGATGATGAGCGGTTTGTACCCCCAGCGGTCAGCGAGTGTTCCCCCGATCAGGAACATGCCCTGTTGGGAGAAGTTGCGTACCCCCAGGACCAGGCCCACTGCCCATGCGGCCAGGGCCAGCGGGCCGGCGAGGTAGGCGGCGAGGTAGGGCATGAGCATGTAGAAGCCGAGATTGATGGTGAACTGATTGACCATCAGCACTTGGCTGGGGCGATCGAAGCTGCGGAAACTGCGGTAGAGGCGTCGCATAGATCAGCTCGTGGGCTCGGCGTGCGGCACGCAAGTGGGGTCGATGATGGTAGGGCACCGCGTCCAGCTGCTCGCGACCTGAGTGAGCGGATCGCTGATGGTGCGGGGTTCAGTGGGCGGCGCCGGGGCGCCGATCAGGTCGTGAGCGCGGCAGTACTCATCGTTGTAAATGGTTCCGTAGTAGCGAGCGGGGCCATCGGGGAACACCGCCGCGATGCGCGTATCGGCCGAACGAGTACGCGCCAGCCAGCCCGAGACCAGGGCCACCGCGCCCACGCTCCAGCCGCCGGTGGCGTAATGCGTGGCGGCCAGGGTGCGACATGCCCAGACTGCCTCGGCCGGCGCCACCCAGTGCACCTCACTGAACTGGTCATAGGCAACGTTACGGGGGTAGATACTCGAGCCGAGTCCCCGCATAATCCGTGACTGTGCCGGCTGGCCGAAAATCGTCGAGCCAATGGTGTCTACGCCCACAACCTCCAGCTCAGGGTTGAACTGCCGCAGAGTATGAGCCACACCGGCTGAGTGCCCACCGGTGCCCACCGAGCACACCAGCACATCGATATGTCGCAGCTGCGCGATCAACTCCACACCCAACGAGCTGTAACCGGTCACGTTGTCGGGGTTGGAATACTGGTCGGGACACCACGCAGCCTCGTCGCGCTCGAGCAGGGTGCGCACGCGGTCGCGGCGGGCTTGTTGCCAACCCCCGACCGGATGGGGATCGCTGACGACATCGACCTGGGCGCCGTATGCGGCGAGCATCTGCCGCAAGATCGGTTCCAGTCCTGGATCGGTCACCAAGGTCACCGGATGCCCGAACACGATGCCCGCTAAAGCCAGGCCTAATCCCAGTGTCCCACTAGTTGATTCGATGATCCGCGCCCCCGGGGCCAGCTCTTCACGGGCGCGGGCGCGTTCCACCATGTGCAGCGCAGGCCGGTCTTTCATACCACCGGGGTTGAAGCCTTCCAGCTTGGCCCAGAAGCCGCGCCCGTGCTCGGCGAAGGGTTCCTCGATGCGCAACACCGGGGTGCCGCCCACCAGCTGACGACTCAGCCCAGCACGGGGCGACGCGGCTTCGGCGGGGAAGGTACTGGCGAATGGATCACTGGTGGTGAGGCTGTAGGAGACAGTCACACGGGCATCCTCTGCGTTGTTGAACAGGACGCCGCCGGGCAGAAATCAGATCATCAGTGTGAGGGGGAACTGTGTCGTAACGTTCCACCCGGCGACACCGCCACCTTGCCCACCGAACCTCAAGGCTGATCGGCAGCGTGGATCAAGATCTGCTCAAGAATGCCCACGAGGTTGGATGATCGTGTAGACCACCGCCACCATAGGAGCGTGCCCCAAGATCGCAACGTCGTCGACGACCTCCATATGCCGGTGGTCCGACCACCGCACGGTCTGCACGCCCTGGTGATCGAAGATGAGCCCGACATTGCCGAAGTCGTTGCTGACTACCTGCAGCGCAGCGGATTCACGGTCACCGTTGCGCCCGACGGCCAGGAGGGAGTCGCCGCCGCACGCACGGCGAGTCCGGCAGTAGTCATCCTCGACCTGGGCTTGCCGTCACTCGATGGCGTCGAGGTCTGTCGACAGTTGCGCACCTTCACCAACGCCTACATCGTGATGGTCACGGCCCGCGCGGACGAAGTCGACACAGTCGTTGGCCTGTCGGTGGGGGCCGATGACTACCTCACGAAACCATTTCGCCCTCGTGAGCTGATGGCGCGCATCGACGCCATGCTGCGCCGACCACGGCCGACCCCAACCGGCGAGTCGCACCCGCGGACGATAGGGGAGCTCACCCTCGACCCTCAGGGTCGTGAAGTCCAGGTGCAGAGCACACCCGTGGAGCTGACTCGGACTGAGTTCGACGTTCTCGAAGCGCTCACGCGGCGGCCCGGTGTTGTGTTCAGTCGAGAGCAACTGCTCACCGAAATCTGGGGACCCGACTGGGTCGGCGATGCCCACGTCGTCGAAGTCCATGTCGCCAGTCTGCGCCGCAAACTCGGTGACAGCGCCGTAGCCGGCCGATTCATCCGCACCGTTCGCGGAGTGGGCTACCGGATGGGTGACGGCCAACCTCGAGGAGCCAGCGATGAACGATGAACGTCGACGGTTACGTATCCCCGGCAGCTTCGGCTCCCGGCTCATGCTCGCTCAAGCTATCGTCATCGCCGGCGGCGGCATCAGCGTCGCGATCGTGGCACTATTCGTGGCTCCACACACCTTCCACGACCACCTCGGCCAAGCTCGCCTCGAGCCAGGGTCAGTTCAGGCCGACCATGTCGAAGCCGCGTTCACTTCCTCGATCGTCGTCTCAATGTCTGCCGCATTGATCACCTCGACGATCCTGGCCACGGCCGTCAGCTGGTTCCTGGCTCGCCGCGTACAACAGTCAGTCGCCAGTGTCGCCCGCTCAGCCGTGGCTATTGGCGCCGGCAACTTCCGCACGCGCGTACCCGATCGCCAGCTCGGCACCGAGTTCACCCAGCTCAGCCGAGCTATCAACCAACTTGCACAACGGCTGGATTCACAAGACGACAGGGGCTGGTGCACGAGTAGGTGACATCTGATCTGGCTTGCCCTGCCGGGCGGCCTGGAAGGATGCCAGCTGTGCCCAAGCCCTATCCCCAGGAGT
>NZ_JBSFQI010000030.1:0-10205 GCF_053588635.1 Gordonia sp. NPDC003425
GAACGACCGCAAACACCCCTTCGTGTGGACGAAACCGGTCGAGGAGATTCTCAAGAAAGCTCAACCGAAAACCAACTAACGAAACGCGACACTAGAACCAGTTCCTACTTGCAGTTGATCAGTCGATCTCGCAGCCACGGGGTGATGAGTGTGGGTGCATCCGGAAGCGCACCCAGCCGGTGTCTTGTAGCCCAGCGCTGAGTGGCGGTGTCGGTGGTCTGCAGCCATACGTTCTGACATGCTCATCACTTCTCTGAGCATGTAGATCGCGACGCGCTTGGCCGTTTGGGCTCAGAATTTTCCTTGGCGATCTCCCGCAGTGCGTCTGGCAGGTCCCCGATAACCGGTCCAGGCAGTTCTAGAGCCAGTTCCTTGTTGTGATCGTCAGTCGATCTCGCAGCCCACGGGGTGATGTTGGTGGGTGCATCGGGCAGCGTACTCGGCCGGGGTTCGATAGCCCAGTGCTGAATGTCGGTGTCGGTGGTTGTGGTCGTCTTTGAAGTCGCCGATGACCACACGGGCCTCGAGCAGGGTGGGCCAGCAGTTGCGGTTCAAACACTCGTCGCGCAACCGGTTGTTGAACGACTCGATGAACCCGTTGTTCCACGGCGTGCCGGGCGGAATGTAGGAGATCCCGACCGACCCTGCACAGAACGCCTGCAGGGCTTCTGAGATGAACTCAGGGCCGTTGTCCATGCGCAGCACCATCGGCGGGCCACCCCAGATCGCGAACGTCTTCTCCAACTCCTCGATCAACCGCTCAGCCGGAATCGAGCGGTCCACGATGTTCAGCAACGACATCCGGGTATGTTCGTCCACCATGGACGCGATCTTGATCTTCTTCCCATCCACGGTGGAATCGAACTGAAAGTCCAATGCCCACACCACTTTCGGTGCGTCCGCGACAACGACCGGGACCGATGACTGGCCGGCGCGTTTGCGCCGCGGAGCACGGCGAACCTGCAGTCCTTCCTCCTTCCACAGGCGGTGCACCCTCTTCTTGTTGATCTCGATACCGTCGTCGAAACGCAGGTGCGCCCACGCCCGCCGGAACCCGTGCCGCGGATTCTTGCGGGCATACGTGCGTAACTGCTCGCGCAGCGCGGCGTCGGGGTCGGCCGGGGTGTGCGCTTGCGGCAGCCGTCGATAGGCGGAACGGGAAAGCCCAACTACCTTGCACGCCATGCGTTCTGACATGTTCTTGACGTCTTTGAGCATGTCGATGGCGGCGCGTTTGGCGGTCGGGCTCAGAATTTTCCAGTGATGATGGGTACTGGATGCCGTGCCGGGGTTGTGACCCTGAATTTTCCTGGCCGATCGAGTGCCCTTCACAGGACCTGTCGAGCCAGTGATGATGGGTACTGGATGCCGTGCCGGGGTTGTGACCCTGAATTTTCCTGGCCGATCGAGTGCCCTTCACAGGACCTGTCGAGCCTCGGACCGGCATCCACCACACATGAAGACTCGGGCTTCGGCACGGACGGTGTGACCTAATAGGAGCGTGCTCGCCCGCGGCCCATCACTGGCCTGTCCACCCTCTGCGCACGGCCCGGCCAACGGAGAGGAACCGAACCAGACATGGCCGTCAGCAGAAGGTCCATCATCGGTGGAGTAGACACCCATACGGCAACACATCACGCGGCAGTGATCGACAGCAACGGGCGGCTGATTGCCGACGCCGAATTCGCGGCCACACCAGCCGGTTACACCTCGATGCTCAGATGGATGCGCAGCAAAGGCACACTCATTCACGTCGGTGTCGAAGGCACCGGCGCGTACGGGGCAGGCCTGGCGCGCTACCTGCACGATCAAGGCGTCGACGTACTCGAGGTACCGCGCCCGGACCGACGCCTGCGCCGGCAACGCGGTAAGAGTGACCCGATCGACGCCGAGGCGGCCGCGCGAACCGTATTGGCGGGCAAAGCAAGCGGTGCGCCGAAACTGGCCGACGGCCCGATCGAAGCCATCCGGATGCTGCGGGTTGCCCGCATTGGCGCCGTCAAAGCCCGCACCGCCGCGATCAACTCATTGCGCTCGATGGTCGTCACTGCTCCCGAGTCGCTGCGCGCCCAGCTGCGTGGGCTGTCCTCGGCGCAACTGGTTGCTGCCTGCTCACGTTTTCGGCCAGAGACAACCAACCTCGCCGATCCCGTCCAGGCAGCCAAACATGCGTTACGGTCGATAGCCATGCGGGTACAACACCTCAACATCGAGACCCGCACTCTGCGAAAGCAACTCGACGAACTCACCCGAGCCGCGGCACCGGCCACCAGCGCCATATTTGGCCTCGGACCCGACACTGTCGCCGCACTACTGGTGACCGTGGGCGACAACCCGGACAGGCTGCGCAGCGAGGCCGCGTTCGCCCACCTCTGCGGCGTTGCACCGGTCCCTGCCTCGTCGGGCAAAACCAGCCGGCACCGACTGCACCGAGGCGGCGATCGAGCGAGTAACAGCGCACTGCACATCGCCACCGTTGTGCGCCTGCGCTACGACTCCCGCAGCAGGGCCTACGCCGATCGCCGAACCACCGAGGGCCTATCCATGCCCGAGATCATTCGCTGCCAGAAGCGCTACCTGGCCCGCGAAGTCTTCCAAGCACTCCGCGCCGATTACGCCAGAATCAACACTTGACATCTATAGGAGCGTCCTTGGCGATCTCCCGCAGCGCGTCCTTCTCGAGTTCGGCATCGGCGAGCAACCGCTTGAGTCGGCTGTTCTGATCCCGCAACTCTTTGAGTTCCTTCGCGGCGTCACCGTCCATACCGCCATACTGGCGGCGCCAGTTGTACAAGGTGGCCGCCGACACCTCGAGATCGGCGGCGATCGCCTCGCCGGTCTTGCCTTCGGCGGCCAGCTCATCGGCCCGGCGCAGCTTGCGCACGATGTCCTCCGCCGAGTGACGCTTACGTCCTGCCATGGTCCTCATCGTCCCTTCTCCGCCCTCATCAGGGCAATCAGGACTCTAAAACAACCCGGACCGGCTCACGGGGGACACGCCACGTCTTTCCTCCAACTCGGCGTCAGCTAGTAGCCGCTTGAGCGGGCTGTTCTGCTCGCGTAGCTCCTTGAGTTCTTTGGTGGCATCAGCGTCCACGCCGCCGTACTGCGCCAGTTGTAAAAGGTGGCCGCCGACACCTCGAGATCGGCGGCGATCTCCTCGCCGGTGTTGCCTTCTGCGGCAAACTCGTCGGCCCGGCGCAGCTCGCGCACGATGTCCTCGGCCGAGTGACGCTTACGCCCTGCCATGATCCCTATCGCCCCTTCGTGCCCTCATCAGGGCAATCCGGACTCTAAAACCGACCGGACCGGTTAACGGGGGACACGCCACTGACACAATCGTATGCATGTCGGTCAGCCCATCGTCGGATCGAGCCTCCGCAGAACAACCCGACCCGTCTGCGTCGCGAGCGCGTCGCGTCGGACACGCTCGTGTCTTCCTCGCACTGGTCGTTGTGCTACTACTCGGCACGCTGGCAACTGCTGGCCTGGGCTATCAACTCTTCTACCGCGACCATTCGGACTCACTCCGAAAAGTGGACGCGATCGTTGTGCTGGGCGGTGAGCACGATGGCCGCGAAGACTACGGACTCACGCTTGCTCGTGAGGGATATGCGAACACAGTTGTGGTGTCAAACCCCTACATAAATAACGAATACACCCGAGCAGGTACTGTGCTCATGAATCGGATCTGTTCCTCGAGCACTGACAAAATCGAAGTGATCTGTTTCCGACCTGATCCCTCGACGACTCGCGGCGAAGCCATGTTTGTCCAACGACTAGCGGAGCAACGGCACTGGAAGTCGGTGATAGCGGTGAGTTGGCGCTATCACCTGGTGCGTGCACGATACATTTTCGGACAATGCTTCTCCGGCGAGGTGGTGATGCACAGCGTTCCCCGCGATTACGGAACGTCGGTTGCAGGGTGGACGGCGATCTTCGCCTATCAGTACAGCGGACTGGCTAAGGCAGCTGTACTTGGTTGCCGGAAGTGAAGTCATTCATGCCCCATAGTGAAGTTATTCATACCCCATAAGGATCTCTGCCAGTTCCTCGGCGTCCTCCACCCGCTCCTTGTGCGTCGGCGCCACGGGCGCCGCCAGCACACAGGTGACCCCCGCCGCGCGGAACGCGTCGGCGCGCTCGGCCACCAGCGACCGCGGCCCGATGAAACTCATCGCGGCCACCAGATCCTCGGGTACCGCCGCGGCCGCCTCCACCTTTTTGCCGTCCAGATAGAGGTCCTGGATCAGCTTGGCCTCCTCGACGTAGCCGTAGCGCTGGGCGAGGGTGTTGTAGAAGTTCTTGCCGCGCGCACCCATGCCGCCGATGTAGAGCGCCGCGTGATGACGCACCAACTCGGTGGCGTTCTTGATCTGCTCGGCGTCTTCGGTGATGAGCGCGGTGGCCTGCACCACGATCCCGAGGTCGGGCAGCGACGGATCGCGCTTGGCCTTGCCCGCGGCCAGCGGCTCGCCGAAGGCGGCGTCGACGTATTCGGGATGAAAGAGGAAGGGCTGGAATTCCTCGAACATCTCCGCGGCGAGCTCGGTGTTCTTGGGTCCGATCGCCGCGAGCAGCATCGGGATTCGCTCGCGCACCGGGTGGTTGATGATCTTGAGCGGCTTGCCCAGGCCGGTGCCGCCGTCGTCCTTGGTGAGCGGCAGCGTGTAGTGCCTGCCGCGGTAATCGGTCTTCTCGCGCCGCCAGATCAGCCGGCAGATCTCGGCGTTCTCCCGCGCCCGGCCCACCGGGTAGTCGTACTTGACGCCGTGAAAGCCCTCGATCACCTGCGGACCCGAGGCGCCGATGCCGAGAACGAATCGACCGTTGCTGATGTAGTCCAGGCCGGCCGCGGTCATCGCCAGGTTCGACGGCGTGCGCGAGTACATCGGCAGGATCGCGCTCTGCAGTTCCATCTTCTCGGTGCGTGCCGCGATGTATCCGAGCTGGCTCACCGCGTCGAAGCTGTAGGCCTCCGGAACAGCGATCCGCTGCACACCCGCCGCCTCGAAGTCGCGCAGATTCTCGATGGTCTCGCGGAAGTCGCCGGCGTAGTTGATCGGCATGCCCAGCTTGATCGGTGTCATGGATCACGATTCTTGCACAGCCAGACCGCCGGTCAGGCGCCCGGCCGAGCGTTCGCTCCGTCGCAAATCGGACATCGGTCATGGCCATTCGTCGACGCCAACATGAACAGTGCGTGAACTGCTTGGCGTGGGAGGAAAACTCGCAGGTCACAGCCTGTGGCCAACCTGAGAGTTCTTTAGGTGATCGCCAAACAGGGGACGCAGAATGACTCCCATGAGCGGAGAGCTGCTGATCCTTGTGTTGCTCGTCATCACAGCATTGGGATTTGACTTCACCAACGGTTTCCACGACACCGGCAACGCGATGGCGACGTCGATCGCCACCGGGGCCCTCAAGCCGAAGGTCGCCGTCGGCATTTCGGCCATCCTCAACCTCGTCGGCGCGTTTCTCTCGGTGGAGGTCGCGGCCACGATCACCAAGGACGTCCTCAAACTGCAGCAGACCTCCGGTGCGGACAAGGGCGATCTGATCCCCGGTATCTCTCCCACCACCGCGCTGCTGATCATCTTCGCCGGCCTCGTCGGCGGCATCCTGTGGAACCTGTTCACCTGGCTCTACGGCCTGCCGTCGAGCTCCTCGCACGCGCTCTTCGGTGGCCTGATCGGATCGGGACTGGCCGCGCTCGGCGCGAGCGGTATCAACTGGCACGGCCTGCTGGCCAAGGTGATCATCCCCGCCTTCGCATCGCCCTTCATCGCCTGCGCGGTGGCCGCCTGCGGCACCTGGCTGGTCTTCAAGATCACCGCGCGGGTGTCGCATGCTCGGCAGGAGAGCGGATTCCGAAGTGGTCAGATCGCGACTGCCTCGCTGGTCTCGCTGGCCCACGGCACCGGCGACGCTCAGAAGACCATGGGTGTCATCGCCCTCGCCCTGATCTCCACGGGTCACCTGTCGGCGTCGTCGGTGCAGCATGGCCTTCCCGTCTGGGTGGTGTTCTCCTGTGCCGGCGCCATCGCGCTGGGTACCTATCTGGGCGGCTGGCGCATCATCCGCACCCTGGGCAAGGGCTTGGTCGAGATCAGCTCACCGCAGGGCATGGCGGCCGAATCATCCTCGGCAGCAATCATTCTCACCTCCAGCGCAGCCGGCATGGCACTGTCCACCACCCAGGTGGCCACCGGGTCCATCCTCGGTTCGGGCGTCGGCAAGAAGGGCGCGCAGGTGCGGTGGGCGGTCGCCGGACGCATGGTGATCGGCTGGCTGACCACGATCCCGGCAGCCGCCATCGTGGGCGCCATCTGTTACGGCCTCGGCCACTTGCTGGGCAACGTGATGGGCTCGATCGTCATCTTCGCGCTCCTCATCGCCGCCGCGTCCTACATGTACTGGCGGGCGCAGCAGAACAAGGTGGACGCCGGCAACGTCAACGCCGACTGGGACGAGTCCACCAACTCGATCATCCCGGCGGACGCAAAGAAGCCCACCCCTTCGGCGACGGCCTGAAAGGCAGCTGAACACTCATGGATATCGTCGAATCGATCGTCAAGGTCTTCGCCATCGGCCTGCTGTTCGGCGCCGGACTGCCTGCGCTGTTCGCGGTGGGCATGCTCCTGGAATCGCGCGGTGCAGGCGGAACCACCGCCGACGGCACCACCACGGCACCCAATCCGGCACTGCGGGCGATCGGCTACTTCTTCTTCGCCATCGTCTTGATCGCGATCATCATCGGCCTGCTGTGGGTGGCGCGCACCACGCTGCAGTACTACTTCGGAATCCAGGTCTTCCCCGATTGGGCGTACAAGAAGTAGCAGTGGGCAAGAAGTTGTAGCGAGCCCACAGGTCGGCGTCGTCCATCACCCGCCCGGAAAGGCATCATGGCCACCTCATTGTTCGAGTCAGCAGTCAACTGGATTCGCAAGGGATACCCCGAGGGCATCCCGCCCACCGACTTCCCGCCGCTGCTCGCCCTGCTGATCCGGGTGCTCGACGAGGATCAGATCATGCAGGTGGCGTTGGAACTGACCCGTGAATACGGCGTCGATACGCCCCTCACCGAGGATCAGATCCGTTCCGCGATTCGCGGCGTGACCGACGAACCGCCGACGCAGGCGGAGATCGACCAGGTGGCCGGCCGCCTCGCCGCCGCCGGGTGGCCGCTCGGCGAGCCCGACGCATCCGAGAACTGACACCTTCCCACCGGCTAGAATCACCCGGTTGGGTCGTGTCGTGTTGCGTCGAGGGGTGAGCCAATGGCGGATCGGCCGCAGTTTCTGAAGAGGATCGTCGATTGGTTGCGCGCCGGGTATCCCAACGGCGTGCCGGAGAATGATTTCAACCCGCTCATCGCACTGCTGCGCAGACAGCTCACCGAGGACGAGGTGACCGAGGTGTCGGGCGAGCTGATCCGTGAATCGCCGCCCCCGCCGGAACCGATCTCCAAGATCGACGCAGGGGTGAAGATTACACGCGTCACCCAGGAACTTCCCCACGACGCCGACATCGACCGCGTTCGCGCGCACCTTGAAGCGCTCGGCTGGCCGTTCGACGATCAACCGCTCGACCCGGGGGATCCGAGCTGAACGTCCTGCGCGGGCTCCCCCTCCCCGCCGATCCAACGGTCCTCGACCGCCGCGACGAACTCCTCGCCATGCTCGACCCTCGCTCGAGCGACCCCCGCTGGTCGAGCGACCCCCGCTGGTTGAGCGACCCCCGCTGGTTGAGCGACCCCCGCTGGTTGAGCTTGTCGAAACCACCCTCCACCGCCTACCTCCCCCTCCCCACCAACCCCCGCGAGGCCGAGCGCCTCACCACCGCCCTCGGCGTCGACGAGCCCATCGACCCCGACATCTCCCTGGTGATCTCCACCTCCGGCACCACCGGCGTCCCCAAGGGGGCGCAACACACCCCGGCTACGCTCCTGGCGTCGGCGAGCGCCACCGAACAACGTCTCGGCGGCCCCGGCAACTGGCTGCTCGCATTGGCGCCCCACCACATCGCGGGGCTGCAGGTGCTGCTGCGTGCCCTGGCGGCCGGTTTCACTCCCGGGGTACTCGACATCTCGTCCGGCTTCGACCCCGACGCCTTCGCCACCGCACTCGAGGATCTCGACGGCTCTCGCCGTTACACCTCACTGGTGCCCACGCAGTTACTCAAGGTGCTCGAGTCACCACACGCCACTGCCGCCCTGAGTTCGGCCGACGCCTTGCTTGTCGGCGGCGCCGCCACACCGGTTCCGTTGCTGCGCAGAGCCGTTGACGAAGGCATTCCCATCGTCCGCACCTACGGCATGAGCGAGACGGCGGGCGGCTGCGTCTACGACGGCGTCGCGCTCGACGGCGTCACCGTCGACATCCTCGATCCCAATCCCGAAGGTGTTGGCCGGGTGGCGCTTTCGGGACCGATGGTAGCGCACGGGTACCGGAACCTGCCCGGCCATCCGGCGTTCGGACGAGCCGAATCATTCCGCACCGACGATCTCGGCCGAGTCGACGACGATCGCACCCTTCACATCATCGGCCGCGCCGACGAGGCCATCATCAGTGGAGGACTCACCGTGGTGCCGCAGGTGGTGGAGGCCGTGATCGTCGAAGATCCGGCCGTTGCCGAATGTGCAGTGGTCGGCCTACCCGACGACAGGCTGGGCGAGAAGGTGGTGGCGTTCATCGTTCCTTCCGGCCGTACCCGCGTGGACGGCAAACGGATTCGCGGAATGGTGGCCGAACGCCTCGACCGCTACGCCGCACCGCGCGAGATCATCGAAATCGATGAACTTCCGACGCGCGGAGCAGGGAAGCTGGATCGGCGCCGACTGCGTGCTCGCCTTTCCTCGTCCTCCGAGTAAGGTCCGAGCGCGCTGTGTCGGCGACGGCAATTGTAGGCCATGTCGATCAATAGACCTGGCCGCAGGTGAAAAGTGCTACTCAGACAAAATGAGTCGGTGACCAGCCCGTCGATCGAGGGTACTCCGGTACCATCACAGGGTTTTGGGCCATCGACTGGCGCCGGCATCGGCTCGTCCGGGGCAAGGGTCAGCGTGCAGTCCCACTCAGCGAGCTGACGGCGTCGGCATACGAGTTGATCCATTCTGACGGCGCTCATCGGAATTTTCCAGTGATGCTTATCTGAATTCCCCACCCGTGTGGTTCCGCCAGAGTAGGCGGGCCTCTCGTGATGCTGACGGTCTCTGAGCACTCACCAGCTATCTCGACGGCCCGCTTTCATGTTGACACGGGAGAACGATTGTCAATGGCCAGGCGATGGCAAGGGAGCGGCGTTCGTAGGCGCCAGCGACGACCCGAAACAGCAACTGGGTGCCGGTGTCGTCCAGAGGTGCGAATCCCATTTCATCGACGATGATCAGGTCTTGGCGGAGCAGGGTGTCGATGATCTTGCCGACGGTGTTGTCGGCCATGCCGCGATACAGCATTTCGACGAGGTCGACGGCGGTGAACTAGCGCACTTTGTGACCGGCGGTGCACCGCAGCGATCCCGAGCCCGATCAAGGTGTGGCTCTTGCCCGTTCCGGCGGACCAATGATCGCCAGATTATGTTGGGCGCGTGGCCATTCCAATGCTTCCAGGTAGGCGAAGGTGTTCGCCGGTATCGACGAGGCGGCCACATCGAAAGACCCCACCGTTCTGGTGACGGGGAACCCGGCGGCTTTGAGGCGGTTGCGGATGTTGGAGGCGTCTCGAGCGGCGATCTCGGCTTCGACCAGGGTGCGTAGCAATTCCTCGGGTGTCCAGCGTTGGGTCTTCGCGGTCAACAACACCTCGGGTGCCATATGGCGGATCGCGGCGAGTTTCAACCGCCGAAACGCCATGTCAAGATCGGATGCCAGTGGCGGTATCTCCTGTGGTGCAACAGTTGTGATGGCTTCGCGGTGGTCATGACACCACCTCGCCGTCGCCGTGATCTTGTACCGCTCGAGGTCGCGGGTCGGTGCCGTGGGGAGTGGGTGACCAGGGCGTCACCGGCGGTGCGGGGGTTCGGGGCGCCCGCACCGGCGGCCAGGATCGAACGCACGTCGGCGGCTTTGAACCGGCGAAACGCCACCGCGCGGGTCAACGCGGCGGTGAACTGGCTCTTCCGGATTCAGAGTGCATGCAGTCGTTCTGCGAGTTGGCCGGAGTGGATGAGTGACCGCAAGATGTAGTGGTTGAGGTTGCGGAAGC
>NZ_JBSFQI010000031.1:0-9700 GCF_053588635.1 Gordonia sp. NPDC003425
GCGACCACACCGACCCGACGAACGCTAGAGTAGAAGCCGCCTCCGGGTAGGGAATTTCAGTGAGCACACCTGGGGAAGATCGATGAGCCTCGTCAAAGGCACGCCCTCCCAGATCCACAGGTCTTGATCATTCCTCTTTGAAGCGGTCGTGACATAACTACTGCCGCATGGCGTTGCTCACCCAAACCGAACTGATCCGGGTCCTGCACCCAGAGTGCCGGGGTCGCCATGCGCTCGAAAGGTGATCGGCGTTTGCGATATCCAGAGTCGGGGCACACCCCCAGCATGCCACCTGGGCGCCCTCAGACGTCTCGTCGAATCTCGCCGCTTGTCGCCGTGGGCGTGGGCGCCGTGGTCATCGTGGTCGTCGTGGTCGTCACTGTCTTCTACATCCACAGAACGAAAAGCGCGCCGGAAGAAGAAGGTCCAACTATCGCTGGCACCGTCAGGGATTGGCTTGCGGCAGTGTGTCTCCCCAGCACTGAAACTGATATCGGATATCGGGGTATGTCAGTTGACCTCTACCAGCACGCCACGACCGCGCAGCGTTGCTTCAACGGCAGGCGGGAGCCCATCGCGGTCGCTTCCTATGAGACGCAGGCCGACCTTTCCCTAGATCTGTCTTGCCACTATGCAGGCTGGTGGACCACAACAAAGCTTGAGGACGGGGACTACTTACTATTTCGCTCGAACCCCACCTGGACACGTGAGCAATCGAGTCTCTTACCTCTCGAGCAGTTCGGCTTCACCATCACTCTGGAACAAAGGAAACCGGACGGGACTACGCCGCAGTGGTGTTACGCACAGTATTGATCAAGCCGGTTGGTGATCTCGGGCCCGCCCCGGTGGGTGCCACGACTACCGCGGCACCCACCGAACAGTCTCAGTTCGACGAACCTTCCTGGTCTTCGCGGACCAGCTTCACGATCTCCGGTAGCACCTCGAACCCGAGAGCTCGCTGGAATCCCTTCACGCCAGGGTCGTAGAACGTCGACACCGGATAGTCGGTGTCGTGCGGCAGCCCGTGCTCGTCTTCGAGCCAGTCCGCGGCCACCACAAACGGTGCGGTCCAGTTGTTGAGTCGCCGCGAGTCGTCGTAACCACCCAGCCGATACACCGACGCTCTCGACACGAATCCACCCTGCTTGATAGCCAGATCGAACGCCGCGAGCTGCACATCTTTGCCCCGTTCCTCGAGGTGTTCCCGCAGCAACGTCACGTGGTCGAGAGTCCACCCGGTCGACACCGCGTCTCGCCACGAGCCGTCATCGACCTCGCGTTCGTCGATCTCGGCTTCCCGCAGCGACGCCACAAACCTCAGAATGTCGGCGACTTGCTCAGGGGTCAGATCGGCCACGTCAAGCGTTAGACTGTCAGACATCGAGATATTTCCTCTCGGTTTGAGGCCCCTCCAGGAGCGCACAGCTTCCAGGCACGTTGCTCCAGGAGGGGCTATCCGTGCCGCCCGTTTGGGCGACTACCACAGATTACACGAGCGTAACCATTAGTTCCACCTCTCTAATGCACGGTTAGCACTCTGTAACGTTGCTTTTCCGATTAAATCGTTGTGCGACAACAGGTTTGGCAGATCATGAATCGCCCTTGGCCCGGGGCTTGTGGGGTGGAATTGGCGGGACTCCCCGGTCGTCGCTAACTCGCCGTCTGGCGGCGCGTACGGGGTGCAGGCGGCGGCACACTCTCGCGGTCGCGAGAAGCAATGACCGTGGGTCGCTGTCGTTGTCGACCGTGGCGTCCCAGGCGAGAGTCCGGTTAGGCGTCGGCGGAGAGGTTGCGGTAGAGCTCGAAGAGCAGTTCCAGCCGCTGCCGCTCGTTATTGAGTCGCCGGCTCGCACCGAGGGCCGTGTCGACTTCTTTGTCGAGCCGGTGGTGTGCCTTGAGGAGTTCTGGGTCCATGGCGAGGGGGTTGTATGCCTCGGCGAGGCTGCGGCTGGGGTGTAGCGCGCGGGCGGCGAGAACTCCGCGCCCGGCGGCAATAATCTTTGCGCGAGTCGCTGATGTCAGTGCCGGGACCGGAAGGGTGTTCCACGTCAGCGTGTTTGCGAATCGCACTCGTGATTCCAGGCGGCCGCCGATGGCCTTCTGCCAGGCGATGAACATCGCTGACGATACGAGAGCGAACTGCAGGCCGTCGGTGTCTTCGATGGTAAACGTGAGATCGCTGGCGATGGTGGTCGGGCCGATCGCCGCGGCAATGTAGTACGGGCGTGTCTCGCTGCACACTTTCGGCAGGCACAGGTGAGGTACGTCGCGGTGGGACCGTTGGCCGAACAGGTGGGGGGTCGACGCCATGGCGCGCGTGCTGGCAGCTTTGCTTCGGGATCGCATGAGCGCGACCTTTTCCAGACGCTCTTTCAGGATGGGGCTGCGTTTGATGTCGGCGGGGTCCATGTCCACGAGCCATAGGCACCAGCGCGGCAGATTGTGGAGCAGTTCCCGCGAACCAATGAACGGTCGCACGTACTGTGCAGCGACTGGATCGGCGATGACGGAGGGATAGTCGTCGTTTTCGACGATGAGGTTTCCCTCGTCGCGGGCCATGTTGCCGAAGACTGCGGGCACGATTTCGGGTGAGAGTGGTCTATTACGTTTGGTGATCAGCACCGCCGGTGCGTCGACGAGGTAGGCGTTGATATCGGTGGTGACCTGCACCGGTTCTGGGTCGGCTTTCGGTGATGGATAGGTGAACAGTCGCTGTTTGACTGTCAGGTCCTTGGTGAAACCGACAATGACGCAGTGGACAGCGGCTTTGCCAGGCGCTTGGGAGTCCCAGGCGAATGTGCGGTGGGCGAATGCGATGCGCCAACCGTTGGCGGTGATCGGTCCGAACAGCCGTGGCACCTGGTCGCCCTGCACGATTGAGTTGGTGGTGACGAACGCGAACGCGCCAGGTCGCTGCGCGAGGAGGTCGAGGGTCTTGGCGTGCCAGGCTGTCACGTAGTCGAGCCGGCTGATGTCGCGGGTGCCCCACGCGCGACGTAGCTGCTCGGCTTGATCGGCGGTGCGGGTGGCGTGACCGAGGAACGGTGGGTTGCCGAAGACGAACGTCTGGCCCGCTACGGCCGGCAGTTGCGCTTTCCAGTCAAGGTCCAGGGCGTCTGCGTGGGTGATATGGGCGGTGATGCTGATGGGAAGGCGTTCAGGGGCTTGCCCGATCGCTTCGGCGAGGTTGCGGTTGGCCTGGTGGTCGACGAGGAACATCGCGGTCTCAGCGATTTTCGCTGGCCACCAGTTGATTTCGAATCCATAGAAGCGGTCGATGGTCAGCTTCTGTTCGAGGGTGGCATCGAGCGACATTCCGGTCTCGCCAAGTCGACGGCGACGTTCGACGATGATGTCGGTTTCGATTTCGCGCAGCTTGGCGTAGGCGACGTTGAGGAAGTTGCCGGAGCCGCAGGCGGGATCGACGTAGATGTTCGAGGCCAGTTCGTCCTGGAAGGCGGCGAGTTGGGCGGCGCTGGTGGACTTGTTCGCGATCAGGCGGTCAGCGCGGGCCCGGTAGGTGTCAAGGAACAGGGGCCCAATGGTTTTGAGGATGTTGTCTTCGGTGGTGTAGTGCTCTCCCGCGGTGCGCCGCGCCTCCCGGGACTTCACCAGCTGAAACATCGCCCCGAAGATCGCCGGGCTGATGCGGGTCCATCGGAATCGGCAGGCAGCCAGCAGAGCTTCACGCATGTCGTGGGTGAAGAAGTCCGCTGGCATGGTGTCGAGGAACAGTGCACCGTTGACGAAAGGGAAACGGGCGATCAGGTCGGGTAGCGTGCGTGGGCGCCGCTCGGCGGGGGTGTTGAGAACCTGGAATAGCGTGACGAGTTGACCGCCGAGGGTGTCGGCGGTGGTGGTCTGATCGACCCACCGGTAGAACAGGTCTGCCTCCCACAGGCCGGCATCGTCGCCATAGAGCAGAAACAGAATTCTGGTCAGGAACATAGAGGCATGCTGGACGGCGGCGTCCTCCTCGTCGGGATGGTGCGCGGCCCCGTCCGCGACCGGGGCGTCGGCATCGTCACCGACCATAGCGGCATAAAGACCAGCCATGAGTCGCGCGGCGTGGATGGAGGCGTCCTGTTCCTCGGCGCGAGTGACTGTTTCATGACCGGCGAGAAACAGCAGTTCGTCGAGATGCTCCGGGCTCTGCCCGACGGGGAACTCGACCGACCATGACTCGTCACCAAGGCGGTCGATGCGAATCCGGGCGAAATCTGTGACCAGCACATACTTAGGGAACTCGTGTTGGCCGATCGAACCGCCGGCCAGATAGTCCAATGCCTGGTCGTGTGCCTTCACCAGGTCAGCACCCACCGATTTCGCTTCGCCGATGAACACCCCGGATTGGAAGACGTCGATGTAGCCGCCACGGCCGGTCGTAGCGCGCACCGCGTCACGCTCGAACAGATCACGTCGGGAGGCGTTGATGCCGAAGCAGCCGAGCAGGTCTGACCAAAATGACTGGGCATAGCTTTTCTCAGTGTGCGGTGCTGCCGTGCTCGTCCATTCGGCAACCGTGCCTGACCAGTGATTCGCGAAATCGCGAAGCCGGCGGAGCACCTCTCCGCGGTCTACACCCGTTGCTGACAACCGCCCAGCTCCTCCCCCGGCACTATCGCACCGCGTTTATCCGCTCATCATCACATCCGGCACGCCTCACACGTGGTGCGGCGTCGCCGACACCCTTTCCGCGCTGGCTGGACGCCCCGGACTGGGCTACACATACGATTCGCGACCGCAACGCAGATCACCGCGCCGTGCCGACGGAGTGCCTTGGGGTGTTAGCCGAGTAAACGGACTGAGGTCAGGTGTCTGTGGTGGGGTCGGCCCATCGCACGGTGCTGGGGTCGACGATGTAGTGCTTGCGGTCCTCGCCGATGATCAGGTGCCGGGTGCCCGATTCCCACGCACCGTCGACATGGTGGGGGTGGTAGCGCCCGACGACGAGGCGGCCCGGTTGCTGACGTCGCGACGGCGGGAAGTCGCCAGGTGGGTAGTCGCTGAGCCGGGCTCGAACGCGGTCCCCGCCGCCGGCACCGGTAGCGACGGAATAGGCAGTGTCATCGTCAGACCACTCATAGCCGCATGCGGCACACCGGTATTCCAGGATCGGTCCGGTGACGACGCAGCCGGCGAGAGCGACACCTGGCCCCGGAGGGCCAGCAGGCATGCCCCAGAGCACTTCGAGGGTCCGTTCGGCAGAACACGACGGACACAACGGCCGCCGCGCGCAGACCAGATCAGCGAGACTGACCGGCAGGGGTTGATGCAACCGGTCGTGACAGTCAGGACACACCGCCACCGGGGAGCCGTCGGCAAACGCGGGGTCCTCGTCGTCGCCGGCGTTGCGCTGGTGGGATTCGGCAGGCAGATCTTCGGTGAACCCTCGACCGCAGCCGACACAGTCGGCCGGCCCGAACGGTGCGCCGGGCGGGGCGTCGGCCGGATGCCAGCGACACCAGGAGTCGTCGACCTCGCGCCACGGCGTGGGGTGGGCCTCTTCTGCTTCAATCGCGGCGAGAAACTGCTGGCCCAGGGTGTCATCGGTGATCGTCACCGGCGCCTCCGGCAGGGTGTCGCCTAACCGCTTTTCGATCGCCCGCAGCGACAATCCCTGGTCGAAGGGGCCCCACTCTGAGTCGGGTTCGGCGTTCAGGCCATCGTCCTCGGAGCCGCGGGACAGGGTGTCGATTTTGATGATCGCTGGGCTGGGGGCGTCGACCAGGTACACCATGATGTCGCCGGCAGCATACGTTCGTGGCGTCAGCCATACGAGATCGTCAACATCCGGGTCGTCGTCATCGCCAGGGAAGAAGCTATTTACGGCTTGCGGCCACGGCTGAAGCAGGCATAACTGCACTCGTCGGCCGTCCGCATTGCCGGTGCCGGCGACCCGTGGGGTTCTCCTGCGGGCTACGATTCGGCCCATTCAGCGAATTCCTTCCACGAGATCGGAATACGCTTCTGCCCGTGCTTGGGTCGCCACTGCAGATTGCCCTCAGAAACGTAAAGGGTGCCGAGAGTTCTCCCGTCGATCGCGACATCGAACTCGAAGTCGATGCCAGCAACGCGCACCCTACTGGCGCTGAAACGCACGTCGTGATCAGCCACGATGATCCTCCCAACAACGGCACAGTCTGGTGTCGATCCCTCTCGCGAACGTAGCGAACGACCATGTCTTGGGCAATGATCTGCCCGGAACCGATGCCAGTTCACCGGGCCAGCGATCGCCGGTTGCTTCGGGACCTGACCAGACCCCCGGGGCGGGTTGCTCGTGTAAACGTAGTGCGGTGAGGGCTGTCAGCGGCCGAACAGTGCTCGTTCGATCACATCCGGGGTGGTGTCGAAGTCGTGGGCCCAGTCCGCAGCCAAATCAAGGTAGCGGCCGTACATGTCAGCGGGGCCGTCGATCTCCCACTCTTCGGTGGTCACTCGACGCAGACTGTCTACAACCCTGCTGTCATAGATCAGTGGGCGGCCCATCAACGCATTGGCGTCGTACCCGCCGAAGTAGAGGAACTTGGTGAAGAAGCCCGCCGCCAGTCCGGTGATTTTCAACCGGTTGCGCCCGCTGAGGGCTCTGTAGGCGCTGACCGGCCCCTCGGTCCGCACGACAGCCAGAGCCTTGGCGAGCTTCTCCGCGGCGTCGGGCTGGCTGAGGGGACGCAGCGCCCGCACCATCGTCAGGCCCGGACTCGTACCCCACACCACACACGCCACGTGCAGTTGCGCCGCTACCATCGGCGACCCGTCCTGCACCGCTCGGGCTGCGACCTCAAAGACATCGCGGCGCGAAACCACTCGATAGCGACCACTGCCCGCCGACACACTGTCGAGCTCGCCAGGCCACATCGCAGCATCCGGCAAGCGTGCGCGCACCGCAGCCGGATCGAACCGAATTGACTGGCCCAAGACCCATTCGCGATCGGGAACAGAACCGTCGGGAAACAAGGTAGTCAACGCGATCGGCATTCCTTCACGCTACCGGCAGATAACCGGAGATACGCGAACGGTGTGTGACATAAGATCTATTATCGGCGAAACATGTTGCCGCGCTGCATGATTCGTCACCAGTGACGAAACGATGCGCCACAGTTGTTGCCCGAGCGCTCCGGGCAGTTCGTCGGCGTAGGTGGGCGCGCCGTCGATGCTGTCGGAGGCCGCGGCTGCTGCGTCGGCGGGCAGATTGTCGGGAAGGGAGGACTCGATGCTGCTGCGATAGGCCGCTGTTCCGACGCTGCCGAGGACTGCGACCCCGAGCGAGCGGCCCAGGGTTCCTCGCCTCGGGAGGCCTCGGTCCATCCATGGGGTAGAGCTGCTCCCCCTCCGCTCAGCGTCCTCCGGCTCATCTGAACTACTATTTGGAATAGTTTCAAGATGGCTGTTGGAGGTGCGGTGATCGCAAGCGTTGTGGCCCAAGGGGCACTCTTGGGGCTGTTCGGTGCGGTCGTAGCGTGTGGTGTCGCCGCTGCCCGTCGGCCGGGTCGAGGTGGGGAGGCTTGGCGGGCGCTCGTTTCGAGTGCGCTTGCTGTGAGTGCGGCCGGCGGCGTGATGGTGGTTGCTCCCCAGGGCTTTTTCGCGGCGGCGATCGTGTTGGCGCTGCTCTGTGTTGGGGCGTTCATGCTGTTTTCTGCTCGTCTGCACGGCGCGTCGTTGGCGGTGATGGTGGACTCGCTCGTGTGGATGGCCTCGGCGATGTGGGTGTTCATCGTGTTCGCCGCTACGGGCGGGCCGATCGAGGGTGGTGTGGTGCCTGCTGATCCGATTGCCGAACTGGCGTTGAGGGCCGAGCTCAATCGACCCCCGAGGTGGGTCCGTACTGGCAGTGTGATCGCGATTTTCGGTCTGGTGGCCGCGATAGTCTTCCGCCTGGCCCGGCCGGCCTCCTGTGGTGATTGCTTCGAGACCCTCGTTCCCGGCGCCCACGCCCGATGGCCACAAAATACGAAGGTGGTTAGTAGAAGTGGGGTGTGATGCGGGTGTGCGGGGAGGTGGTGAGGCATGACTGACGGTGTCGCGGTGCGGCGTGCGGGTCGGTTCGGCCCCCGCGGTCCTGCCCGTACGATCTCCCGTGCGGTGGGTCTTGCTGTGGTGATGTTTGAGGCGGTGGCCGCGTTCTGGCTGGTGATGCTGCTCCGAACGTCGGATCTCGTGCCATCCGACCCCCGCTCAGGAGTCGGGCGCGGTGATCCGGTTGAGCTGCGGGTGCTGACCGCTGTGGATGTGCACGACTGGGTGTCGGCTCTGAGTGCTGCGGCCTTCGCTGCGGGTGTGGCCGGTGCGCTGGTGGCGCGTCTACTCCCAGCAGTCAAGGGGCGCGCGACCGGTTGAGTAGTCGGGCCTGGGCCTCGCCGGAGTTTCCCTTGTCGGAGGGTTTCTATGGCTTAGGCTTTGGTGCCGCCGCCGCGGGTGTGGCGAGGTTTAAGGGTGAGGTATTCGCTGAGCACTTCACGCTCGGCGGGTGTCACGGTCTGGGCGAAGTGCATCAGTACTGCCGCGGAGTCCCCGCTGGCGTCGAGGACTTGACGCAAGGTGCGTGAGGTGGCCTCTTCACGGGTCTGCATGGGGAAGTACCGGTAGGCGCGGCTGACTTTTTCTCGACCGACGAACCCTTTTTTGTGCAGGTTGGTGACGACGGTGAGCACTGTGGTGTAGGCCGGTTCGCGGTCGTGGAGTTCCTCGACTAGGTCGTGCACCGACATCGCCGCACCGGCTGACCATAGCACGTCCATCACTGCGCGTTCCAGTGAACCCAGCCCAGTCATTTTCACCCACCATCTCTAGATGCGGGTCAATCTTACGACGGACTACCTCAGTTAGTAGCTTGGTCCCGTTGGAGCGCATCGGCAGCGCCGCGACGCGGGCGGTGTTTGAAGGCCACGGAGAATTCGGTTCCAGGGGTGCTGCGGTGGATGTGACGTCGGGTGGTGGTCGGCAACGTGATGGTGAAGGTGGCTCCGTGTCCGGCTCCCAGGCTTTCGGCGAGCAAGGTGCCCCCATGGTCTTCGACGATAGAGCGGGCGATGGTGAGGCCGATTCCGCTGCCGCCGGCGTCTCTGGTGCGTGAGGAGTCGGTGCGGTAGAAGCGGTCGAAGATGTGTGGAAGGTGTTGAGGGGGAATGCCGTCACCGCAGTCGACGACGCTGATGCGCACCGCGTGTGCCGGGGCGGTGTCGGCTTTCACTACGACTCGCTGGCCCGGGGAGCTGTGTCGCAGCGCGTTGGTGAGCAGATTGAGCAGTACTTGGCTCATTCGTTCGGCGTCGACATGGATGTGTACGCGCGCGGCGGTGGTGACGATGCCTAGCGTGACTTTGGCGTCGGTGAACAGGTCGGCGGCTTCTTCGTAGGTCGCGATGAGCAGTTCGTTGACAGTGATCGTCGCCGGGTGGAGGGGCATCTGATGCTCGTCGGCGCTGGATACGGTCGCGATGTCCTCGGCGAGACGCTGCAGGCGGGTGGTGGCGGTGCGCACGACGTCAAAGGTCTGTGAGTCGGGAGCCCGGATTCCGTCTTCGATGGCGTCGGTGATCGCGCCGATGGTGGTCAGTGGGGTGCGCAGTTCGTGGGCAAGGTCTGACAGCATCCGCTTACGGATGTGGGCCTGGTGCACGGATAGGTGACAGGGTTAGTCACGCGGCCTGAGGGGCCTCGTGGTTGATGATGGTCTCGAATTCAATGGGGGTCAATCTGC
>NZ_JBSFQI010000032.1:0-8019 GCF_053588635.1 Gordonia sp. NPDC003425
GCACCGACGACATCATCTCGACCCCGCCGGCGACCACCGCATCGGCATAGCCCGCGATCACGGTGGCCGCAGCGGTGGAGATCGCCTGCTGCGACGAACCGCACTGCCGGTCGACGGTGAAGCCCGGAATCGTCTCGGGCCACCCCGCCCCGAGCACGGCCATGCGTCCGACGTTCCCCGACTGCATCCCGACACTGATGACGTTGCCCCAGTGGACGTCGTCGATCAATCCCGGGTCGATGCCGGACCGGTCTGCGAGCGCCCGAAGCACCTGCGCCGACGCGTCGACCGCGTGCACGTGAGACAGACCGCCTCCGCGTTTGCCGATCGGTGTACGCGCTGTTGCAACTATTACTGCGTCCCTCGTCATGTGAGCTCCATTCGCCTGCCATATAGATAAATCAGTTAACTATAAACGCAGGGATCGACCCTCAGTCAACGCGCGGGAATCGCTCTGCGAGCACGATCTTCCTGACCTTGCCGGTATTCGTGCGCGGAAAGTCGTCGACGATGTGCCAGTACACCGGGCGGTGGGAACGTGGCAGGTTCTCGCCAGACCACGCGTCGAGCTTCTCGGCATCCACGTCATGGCTGGCGTCGAGCCTCACCGCCGCAACCGGGACCTCGCCGAGCCGTTCGTCGCGAACTCCGAACACCGCCGCTTCCACAACGCCGGGCATCGCCGTGATCACACTCTCCACGTGCGCCGGGTAGATGTTCTCGCCTCCCCGGATGATCACTTCGCGTTTGCGTGCCCTGAAGTGCAGGAGTCCTGCCGCGTCGAGAACGCATACGTCACCGGTGGCCATCCATCCGTCGGCGTCGACGGGGGAATGGACCGAACCATCTGCCAGCAGATAGCCGCGCATGATCAGGGGTCCACGAACATACAGCTCACCTTCCTCGCCGACCGACACCGCTGCGCCGTGCTGGTCACGAATGACATAGTCGCGACCACCGAGTGGCCTGCCCAGGGTCCTGGTGCGAGCGGTCGTCGAGTCGCTCAGACCGCTCAAGGCCATACACGGCGCCTCACTCTGGCCGTATCCGACGAGAAAGCGGATTCCGGCGCGCTCCTCGATCTCGTCGATGACGCCCGGGTCGACCGCGGTGGCCCCGCCGACAACGGAGACCACTGACGTGAAGTCGTCGGGATCGACGTCATCTCGGTCGAGCATGTCGATGATCATCGTGGGCACGAGTCCCACCACGGTCGGGTGCAACCGCCTGATCACTTCCAGCGCCTCGTCGGGCGCGAACTTCTCGACGACGAGATACGTGCCGCCCACCGCGACGGCGGCCAGTACGCCCGCCACGGACCCGCCCACATGGTCGAGCGGAAGGGGGTTGAACAACACTCCGCCCTCGCCAGCTCCCGCCCCCAACGCATACATGTGCGCTGCGCCGAGAGCTGCGTGATGCGACAAGACCGCAGCCTTGGGTGTCCCCGTCGTGCCGGAGGTGAACTGAACGAGCAGTGGCGAGTCGGGACTGACATCGATGGACTCGTGAGCGGGCCGCTGCGGCACATCGGCGACCGCACATGCCCTCACGCGCCCCTGCGTATCGAAATCTCCCTGCGTGTCGAGTTCGCTGTCGCATATGACGAGGTCGAGTCCGATCAGTTCGGCGCGCGAGGCGATCATTGCCGGGGTGTAGCCCGCAGACAGCGGGACCGCCGTCAAACCACTCAACGCGCATGCGAGATACGTTGTGATCCACTCCACCCGATCCGCGTGGTGTATTCCGACCAGCCCACCGGCAGGTGCCAGCGAGCGGATGCCGTCGCCGCGGCGTGTTGCGCGCTCGACGACGTCATGCCACGAGAGTCCGTCCTCGCCGTCAGGGGTCAGCCACTTGAGCAGCGGCCGATCCGGGTGTTCGACGGCGCCTGCGCGAAGTCGCCGGGCAACGGAGATGATCGGCGGCCCTGCGTCTGCGAGATGGATCGCGGCTGTCATGGCGCCATCGGGCGATGATCTGTCCGCGTGGGTTGGTGCGTTGAGATCGGGCATGTCGGGGTACCTGTCGTTGCGGATCGACGCCTAGCCTATTAGGTATATGATTTAATTGAATGGCTGATTTCGGGTCGCCCGACAGAGTACTGCACGAGAGGACATCGCAGGCGTGATTGGTTTGGTTCCCGACGTCGAGCCGCTCCCGGCAGAGACCGACGATCTACGACAGACGGTGCGGGACTTCCTCGTTGCCGATCGCGCGGAGTACGGCTGGGAGCCCCGGGTGGACGCCTGGATCTCGTCGTGGGATCCCGCGTTCAGCAGCAGGCTGGCCGAGCGTGGCTGGGTGGGTATGACGATTCCGCGCGAGTACGGCGGCGCGGGACTGACGCACATCGAGCGCTTCGTCGTCACCGAAGAGGTCCTGGCCGCAGGCGCGCCGGTGGCGGCGCATTGGGTTGCCGACCGCCAGGTCGCTCCTGCCCTTCTCACACACGGGTCACCCGCACAGCGCGATGAGTACCTTCCGCGAATTGCATCGGGCCGGTGCTTCTTCGCGATCGGCATGAGTGAACCTGAATCGGGTTCAGATCTTGCGAGTGTCCGAACACGAGGTATCAGGACCGACGGCGGCTGGCTGGTGAGCGGCACGAAGGTGTGGACTTCTGGCGCGCACCACAGCGAGGCGTTCTTTGTGCTGGCCCGAACCGACGAATTGGACCCGGCGCACCGGCATGCGGGTCTCAGCCAGTTCCTCGTTCCGCTCGATTCACCGGGAATCGAGATCAGACCGATCCGACTGTTGACCGGTCAGCACCATTTCAACGAGGTCGTCCTCCAGGACGTGTTCGTTCCCGACGAGATGGTGGTCGGCCAGATCGGTGCCGGATGGCAGCAGGTCACGTCCGAACTCGGTTTCGAACGCAGTGGCCCCGAGCGAATCCTGTCATCGCATCCGCTCCTCGAGGAGTACGTGGACACTGCACGACACCGTCCCCCGGACGCCCATCGCGACGTTGCCGTGGGCGCGATGGTGGCAGATCTGATGACGCTACGCGGGCTTTCTGCTTCGATCGCACTCGCGCTGCGATCGGGGTTACCCGCCGATCTGTCCGCAGCCGTGGTCAAGGACCTGGGGACCGCGTACGAACAACGGGTCGTCACCACATGCGCCGACCTCTCCGCCGACGATCGTTCGGTCGATGAATCTTTCCCGGGTCTGAGCCGACTGGAAGCCGAAGGTCTGCTCCATGCGCCGGGATTCACGCTCCGTGGCGGCACAACGGAAATCCTTCGCGGTGTGATCGCACGGGGGTTGGGACTGAGATGACTTCTATGACAACGTCGTTGACGAAGGAAGAGAGCGCAGCGCTCCGTGAGCTCGCCGACGAACTCTTCGCATCCATCACGGCCCCCCACCTCAACATCCAGTCGCTGACCCTTCCGTTCGACTCGACGCAGTGGGAGCTGACCGCCCAGGCAGGGCTGACGTTACTGACAACCCCGGAAGACGCCGGCGGGAGCGGCGCGAGTCTCGCGGAGGCCGCGATCGTCGTCGAGGAGTCCGGATACCACGCGCTACCCGGGCCATTGGCAGACAACGACGTCCTCGCCGCGTGGGTGCTCCGTGAGATCGGTGTGCAGATTGACGCCGGCCCCATGGCGGTTGCCTCGGCGACGCAGTTGAGTGGCGCCACGCTCTCGATCGATGCGGTTCCGTGGGCCGACAGCGTCGACAGACTTCTCATCGTCGGACCCGACGCGGTCGCAGTGATACCACGCGGCGCCGTGGAGACGACGCCTGTTCACGAATTGGCGGGCGAGGGACGTAAACATGTGACGGTCACCCTTTCCGACGCGACCATCGTCCCGACCGCTGATGACATGCGACCGGAGTTTCGCATGAGAGGCGCGCTGGTACGTTCGTGGCAGATCTGCGGTGCAACCAGGCGATGCCTTGACCTTGCCATCGCGCATGTTGCAGACCGGGTGCAGTTCGGGCGTCCGCTGGCCAAATTCCAAGCCGTCCAGTTGCTTCTCGCGCAGTCGGCGGGAGCCGTCACCATGGCCTCGACTGCAGCGGCCATGGCGACGACCCACGCGGACAGTGACGGCTTCGACTGTCCGGCAACACAAATGTCGGTCGCGGCGGCAAAGATCCAGGCCTGCCGAACCGCCGAAACGGTGAGCAGGGCGACGCACCAAGCGCACGGGGCGATCGGCTTCACGCTCGACCATCAGCTTCGTCATTTCAGCGGGCGCGCCTTGGCGTGGAGTCGCGACTTCGGTACAGCGCGTGCATGGGAGCAGACCCTCGGGCACATCGTGATGAGCTCACCGGACCCGCTGTGGAGCCAGATCACCAGGCTGTGAGCATCGGCCGGGCCTTCATCGAGCGGATTGCTCCTCGGAGGCGCCCTGACCTCAGGTGAGAACCTCCACGAGCGTTGCATCGGAGTCCCCCACCATGAAGCGCTCCACCGCGTCGAGGTGGCGCCGCCAGTGCGCCTCGGCCGCTTCGACATCGTTGCCGCGTAGCAGTGCCACCAGCTTCGCGTAGGCCTTCTGTGCCGCCTTGTTGGCCTGTTGCTCATAGCCCCGCGGGTGTGCCGCGATGAATATCGCGTTGTGCGCAGCGAGGATGCGATACAGCATGTCCGACAGCATCGCCAGCGTCGCATTGCCACAGTTGTCCACGACCGTGCGGTGGAATGCCACATCCAGCTCCGCGAACGCTTCCTCGTTGTCTACGAGCGCTTCGCCCTCTGCCGCCAGCGCCTCGAGCGGAGCCACCGCGCTCTTGCGGGGACGCGGCCCGTACAGACCGATGGCGGCAACCTCCAGTTCGGTTCGCGCCTGATAGACGTCGCGCAGCGGCGTGCCGTGGTACTGCAGAAGCAGACCCGTGTAGCGAGCAGCAACCGCTCCGTCCGGTTCCAGTACACGGGCGCCACCGCGAGCGCCACGTAACACTGTGATGATCGCCTCGGATTCCAGGATTCGGAACGCCTCACGTAGCGTGGGACGCGACACGCCGAATTCCTCCATGAGCTCGGATTCGCTCGGAAGCGGGTCGCCGGCCTTGAGTTCACCCTGCACGATTCGACGGCGGAGGTCCATGGCCACGAGTTCGCCCGCCTTGGGCACTTTGACTATCGACGACCGGACGCCTGACACCACGTCGCACCTCCCACCGGTTTGATCACATGGAGAATCGATTATCGCACACACTTCCTGCTTCTCACTCAATCATATAGTCTATTTAACTGATTGAGGTCGACGCAGCGGCGGCCTGGAAGTACCGACCAATGGAGTGAGTGCCATGCGACGCAGAATATTCGAGCCCGAGCACGAAGACTTCCGGGCGACGGCCCGATCGTTCTTCGAGACCGAATGCGTCCCGCACGCGCAAGAATGGGAAGAGCGCGGGTACGCGGACAGGTCCGCGTGGCTCGCGGCGGGGAAGCTGGGACTGATCGGGTGGGAGATGCCCGAGGAGTACGGCGGCGCGGATATCAAGGACTTTCGGTTCAACGCGATTCTCAACGAGGAGTACCACGCCACCGGAGCCGTCGGCATCGGACTCGGGGTCCAGAACGACATCTTGTCGAGCTACTTCCGCGACCTGACGACCGACGAGCAGAAGGCACGTTGGCTCCCGAAGTATGTTTCCGGCGAATACATCACAGCGATTGCGATGTCGGAGCCCGGTGCAGGATCAGATCTGGCGAATGTGAAGACCTCGGCTCGCCTCGACGGGGATCACTACGTGGTCAACGGTGCCAAGACCTTCATCTCCAATGGCCTTCTCGCCGACCTCGTCGTCGTGGTCTGCCGGACCAATCCGGATGCACCCAAACCGCATCAGGGCATCAGCCTTCTCGTGGTGGAGACCGGGATGGATGGTTTCGAACGCGGTCGAAAGCTCGACAAGATCGGTCAGCGGTCTGCCGACACGGCCGAGCTCTTCTTCGACAATGTCCGGGTGCCGAAGGAGAACCTGATCGGCGAAGAGAATCGCGGCTTCTATCACCTGATGCGAAATCTGCCGGCCGAGCGTCTCGGCATCGCGATCCATGCCGCGGCCCAAGGTCGCCGCGCAGTGGATCTGGCGACGTCGTATGCACATGAGCGCAAGGCCTTCGGCCAGGAGATCGGCTCGTTCCAGGTCAATCGTCATGCGCTCGCGCAGATGCGCGTCGAAGTCGATGTCATGCAGATCTACGTCGACGAGTGCATTGCCGCAGTCAACGCCGGAGAACTCACCGCCGAGGAAGCGGCGGGCGCGAAGTGGTGGGCCACCGAGACGCAGTGGCGCATCGTCGATCGCTGCCTGCAACTGCACGGTGGCTACGGGTACATGAATGAGTACGAGATCGCCCGACTATGGCGCGATGCGCGTGTCCAGCGCATCTACGGGGGGACGAACGAGATCATGCTCGATCTGATCGGCAGGAAACTCGGCTTCTGACAGCGCCGAAACGGCCGGAGACATGCACTCGTGGGCATGTCTCCGGCTCGGGATCTGGTTCACCATCACCACCCGGCGCCGGTCACGAGGAGCCGCGGGCGGCACTCGATGAACGGGCGACAAGATCTTCGACCCGGGAGGCGTGCTCGGTCGAGGTCAGACTCTGTCGTTCGGTCGCCAGAGCGAGTTCCAAGCACTGTCCCATGGCCTGCGCCGCGGGGTTGTTGAGGATTCGTCGCGTATCACGCAGGGCGCGCTGTGGTAATTCGGCGAGGCGCTCTGCGATCTCAAGCGCCGTATCGAGGACAGCATCGCGCGGCACGACGCGGTTGACCAGGCCGGCCTCCAGAGCTGTCTGAGCCGAAATCCGCTGTCCCAGAAGGACGTACTCCTTGGCTCGCGCCAATCCTGCACTGAGTGACCAGAGAAACGCCGCCCCATCGCCGGGTACCAATCCCACGGTCAGGTGCGGATCGGCAAGAAACGCCGACTCCGCCATGACCGAGAGGTCGCACAGCGCAACCAGACTGGCACCCAATCCGACTGCCGGCCCGTTGACGGCTGCGACGATGGGCTGTGGCAGCCCGATCATTCCGGTGACGGTCCTGCGGGCCTCATCGAATACTTCGTCCTGCACTCGTGGATCGCGCTGGGTCTCGACCATTCGCGGCAGATTTCCACCAGCGCTGAACGCTCTGCCGGCACCCGTCAATACGACGACGTGAGTGTCAGATCGCTCGGCCGTCTCCGCCCAGACCTCCGCGAGGCGACGATGTAGCACGGCGTCAGCCGCGTTCATCTCCTCGGGCCGGTTCATGGTGAGGATTCGAACGGGGCCTCTGTCCTCGATCAGCAGTACTTCATCGGTCGGCACCGCGGTCACCCGCGCCATCTGTCGGTGGGCGACAAGCCGTGTCCGGGAGCGATCTCACCCCAGGCAAACCACACGTCGGGCTCGCGTTCGTCGCCCTTACGTCTCCACCTGCCCTCGTTCTGAGGTGTCGGCAACCGCTTTGCGGCGTTGAGGAAGTCAGGCATCTTGCCTTTGGGGTCCGGAAGGAACTCCCATTCGACGCCGTCGATGAAAAGGCTGATGGCATCTGGAAAGTTCTGGTCCGAGCCGGGGGTCACCGAGCCGGTGATGTTCTGAGTGGCAGTCACCTCTTGACTGTCGTTGGTGAATATCGCGAATCCCCCGTGGTCGTTGGCGAGCATGAAGTGACCCGCCTCGAACGAGCCGTCGGTGTACCGCGTGGCCCACGTGTACCACGAATTGTGCAGTTGTTCGCCGACCAGGATGTCTTTTCGGACATACAGCATCCCGCCCTCGGGCATGTACGTGCGATCCAACCCGATCATGCCTCGGACCGGACGCCCCTGATAGTTCCCCGATACCTGGAACAGTTGGGACACGTAGTAGGTGCCCAGGTCGACACCGGCCTTGTACCACTGCAGCCCGGGCGGCAGCAGCTCACCGGTGAGCTCGAACAGCCCCTGTCGACGGCCATGAAAAACTGCCCGTGTGCGGCCATGAAAGTGCCCGCTGACGGCCAATAAGGACTGCCCGCTGGCGGTCAGGTAGGTGCCCGT
>NZ_JBSFQI010000033.1:1766-3657 GCF_053588635.1 Gordonia sp. NPDC003425
GGGTGTGTGTTGTTTGAGAAGTGCATAGTGGATGCGAGCATCTTTATTTTTATTGTTGTGCATGATTCTTTTTTGAGTTGTGCTGTTTTTGTGGTGTCTACATTTGGTCCTGTTGCTGCTTGTGTGGTGGCGGGGTTGTTTGTAGGTGTTGTTGTAAGTGTTTGAGGGCGTTCGGTGGATGCCTTGGCACTAGGAGCCGATGAAGGACGTGGTAGGCCGCGATAGGCCTCGGGGAGTTGTCAAACGAGCTGTGATCCGAGGGTGTCCGAATGGGGAAACCCAGCACGAGTGATGTCGTGTTACCACCAGCTGAATGTATAGGCTGTGTGGGGGGAACGTGGGGAAGTGAAACATCTCAGTACCCATAGGAAGAGAAAACAATTGTGATTCCGTGAGTAGTGGCGAGCGAAAGCGGAGGAGGCTAAACCGCGCGTATGTGAGACCGGGTAGGGGTTGTGCGTGTGGGGTTGTGGGGTTCATCATTCTTCGATCTACCTGTCGGGGCGTGAGTGAGAAAGCTGCATGTTAGGTGAAGTGGCCTGGGATGGTCTGCCGTAGACGGTGAGAGTCCGGTAGCTGAAAACGTGTGGTCTTGCGTGATGGATGCCCAAGTAGCAGCGGGCTCGTGGAATCTGCTGTGAATCTGCCGGGACCACCCGGTAAGCCTGAATACTTCCTAGTGACCGATAGCGGACGAGTACCGTGAGGGAAAGGTGAAAAGTACCCCGGGAGGGGAGTGAAATAGTACCTGAAACCGGACGCTTACAATCCGTCAGAGCCTTTGAGTCGTTTGGTCGGCTGGGGGTGATGGCGTGCCTTTTGAAGAATGAGCCTGCGAGTTAGTGCTCGGTGGCGAGGTTAACCCGTGTGGGGTAGCCGTAGCGAAAGCGAGTCTGAATAGGGCGTGGAGTCGCCGGGTCTAGACCCGAAGCGGAGTGATCTACCCATGGCCAGGGTGAAGCGTCGGTAAGACGTCGTGGAGGCCCGAACCCACTTCAGTTGAAAATGGAGGGGATGAGTTGTGGGTAGGGGTGAAAGGCCAATCAAACTCCGTGATAGCTGGTTCTCCCCGAAATGCATTTAGGTGCAGCGTTGCGTGTTTCTTACTGGAGGTAGAGCTACTGGATGGCCGATGGGCCCTATCAGGTTACTGACGTCAGCCAAACTCCGAATGCCGGTAAGTGAGAGCGTGGCAGTGAGACTGCGGGCGATAAGGTTCGTGGTCGAGAGGGAAACAGCCCAGATCGCCGGCTAAGGCCCCTAAGCGTGTACTAAGTGGAAAAGGATGTGGGGTCGCGAAGACAACCAGGAGGTTGGCTTAGAAGCAGCCACCCTTGAAAGAGTGCGTAATAGCTCACTGGTCAAGTGATCCTGCGCCGACAATGTAGCGGGGCTCAAGTACACCGCCGAAGCCGCGGCACTCACATAAGCCCGGTCATCGTCTATGGATGGTGGTCTAGGTGTGTGGGTGGGTAGGGGAGCGTCCTGCATCCGGGGAAGCCACGGAGTGATCTAGTGGTGGAGGGTGTGGGAGTGAGAATGCAGGCATGAGTAGCGAAAGCAGAGTGAGAAACTCTGCCGCCGAATGACCAAGGGTTCCTGGGCCAGGCTAATCCGCCCAGGGTGAGTCGGGACCTAAGGCGAGGCCGACAGGCGTAGTCGATGGACAACGGGTTGATATTCCCGTACCCGTGTATCCGCGCCCATGCTGAATCAATTGTACTAACCGTCCAGGACCGGATGGATCACCTTCGGGTGACCGGATGGCGATGCACGGGACCTCGGTTGGTAGTAGGCAAGCGATGGGGTGACGCAGGAAGGTAGTGGGGCCAGGCGATGGTTGTCCTGGTGTAAGCCTGTAGGGAGTGTGGTAGGTAAATCCGTCACACAC
>NZ_JBSFQI010000033.1:3754-5384 GCF_053588635.1 Gordonia sp. NPDC003425
ATTGTTCCTGAGAGGTGATGCGTAACCGTTGTGGTGAATTCCATGATCCTATGCTGCCGAGAAAAGCCTCTAGTGAGTTGATACACGGCCCGTACCCCAAACCAACACAGGTGGTCAGGTAGAGAATACTAAGGCGATCGAGAGAACTGTGGTTAAGGAACTCGGCAAAATACCCCCGTAACTTCGGGAGAAGGGGGACCTGCACTGGTGAACGGATTTTCTCCGGGAGCTGGTGGGGGTCGCAGAGACCAGAGAGAAGCGACTGTTTACTAAAAACACAGGTCCGTGCGAAGTCGTAAGACGATGTATACGGACTGACGCCTGCCCGGTGCTGGAAGGTTAAGAGGACCGGTTAATCACTTCGGTGGTGAAGCTGAGAATTTAAGCCCCAGTAAACGGCGGTGGTAACTATAACCATCCTAAGGTAGCGAAATTCCTTGTCGGGTAAGTTCCGACCTGCACGAATGGCGTAACGACTTCTCTGCTGTCTCAACCACAGACTCGGCGAAATTGCAGTACGAGTAAAGATGCTCGTTACGCGCGGCAGGACGAAAAGACCCCGGGACCTTCACTATAGCTTGGTATTGGTGTTCGGTTCGGTTTGTGTAGGATAGGTGGGAGACTGTGAAGTGGGCACGCCAGTGTTCATGGAGTCGTTGTTGAAATACCACTCTGATCGTATTGGACTTCTAACCTCGGACCCTGATCGGGTTCAGGGACAGTGCCTGGTGGGTAGTTTAACTGGGGCGGTTGCCTCCCAAAATGTAACGGAGGCGCCCAAAGGTTCCCTCAGCCTGGTTGGCAATCAGGTGTTGAGTGTAAGTGCACAAGGGAGCTTGACTGTGAGACGTACATGTCGAGCAGGGACGAAAGTCGGGACTAGTGATCCGGCACCAACGTGTGGAAGTGGTGTCGCTCAACGGATAAAAGGTACCCCGGGGATAACAGGCTGATCTTCCCCAAGAGTCCATATCGACGGGATGGTTTGGCACCTCGATGTCGGCTCGTCGCATCCTGGGGCTGGAGTAGGTCCCAAGGGTTGGGCTGTTCGCCCATTAAAGCGGCACGCGAGCTGGGTTTAGAACGTCGTGAGACAGTTCGGTCTCTATCCGCCGCGCGCGTTAGAAACTTGAGGAAACCTGTCCCTAGTACGAGAGGACCGGGACGGACGAACCTCTGGTGTGCCAGTTGTACCGCCAGGTGCACTGCTGGTTAGCTACGTTCGGAAGGGATAACCGCTGAAAGCATCTAAGCGGGAAGCCTGTTCCAAGATGAGGTTTCTCACCACCTTCGAGTGGTTAAGGCCCCCCACAGACCATGGGGTTGATAGGCCAGAACTGTAAGCCCAGTAATGGGTGTAGGTGACTGGTACTAATCGGCCGAGGACTTACCAACAACACCCCCAACATCACCAGCACAACACGTGCACATGATGTTCGCATCCACTATGCATTTCTGAAACAACACCCGGTTGTGATAAACAAACCAGTGATGGTTTCACATCGTTACGGCGGCCATAGCGGAGGGGAAACGCCCGGCCCCATTCCGAACCCGGAAGCTAAGCCCTCCAGCGCCAATGGTACTGCACCCTAACCAGTGTGGGAGAGTAGGACACCGCCGAACACAATTT
>NZ_JBSFQI010000034.1:0-2941 GCF_053588635.1 Gordonia sp. NPDC003425
CAGCGCTGCAACGCTGACTTGATCAAGTGACTACCGGGATCATTCTGCGGGAAGGCACGCCCTCCCAGATCCACAGGTCTTGATCATTCCTCGCGACTACAACACACACGACCTTGAGAACGTCTACACCGGAAACGACGCTCGAACACGATTGATACTTAACGCAGTCCGTGACTACGTCTCGTCTCCGACGACTATGCGCGCACTGGGCTTCTGCGTCTCCATTGCGCACGCCAAGTACATGGCCGGCGAGTTCACACGGCAAGGGCTGCGGTCATTGGCGATAACGCAGGAAACCAGCTCGGGTGACCGAGCCGCTGCCTTGCGGCAACTTCGTCTCGGAGAAATTGCCTGTCTATTCGCTGTAGACATCTTCAACGAAGGACTCGACATCCCAGACGTCGACACCCTGCTTATGCTGCGCCCCACGCAGAGCGCTACTGTGTTCCTTCAGCAACTTGGCCGAGGGCTTCGACGGAGCAATGACAAAGCTGTCTTGACCGTTTTGGACTTCATCGGCCACCAACGTGCCGAGTTTAACTTCGCGCCTCGTTTCACCGCCCTCACCGGTGCGCACGGACAACGCCTCATCGAGGAAATCGACAATGAGTTTCCGTTCTTGCCTGGGGCCAGCCGACTCGTGCTGGATCGACAGGCTCAGGAGGTCATCCTCGATTCGGTCAGACGTGCGCTCCCGAAGAATCGGCGACGGGCACTGGTCGAAGCTGTCCGGCAGGTTAACGCACCGGTGCTCGCCGAGTACCTACGGGCAACCGGTAGCAATCTCGCCGATATCTACTCGGGCAGCGGCACTCGCGCGTGGACGCCGGTGCTCCGTGATGCCGAGTTGCCTACCTTAGCGGCAGGGCCCGACGAAGAGCCGTTGCTGAGACGAGTCCGTGCGCTCGCGCATGTCGACGATCTAGAGCGGGCCGCCATCTACAGACGGCTCGCTTCGGCCGATGGACCCCAGTACGACGACCTAACCGCGCGCGAACGCGCGTACGCGCGAATGCTGTTTCTTACCCTGTGGTCTGACCATGGTGGCTTCTCTACGTACGACGAAGGGTTCGCACATCTTCGAGCGCACCCTGCCGTCTGCGCAGAAATTGGTCAGGTCATGGATGTATCGACAGCAGGGATTCGACACGTGCCTCGAGATCTCGAGGATGAGCACAAGGACATGCCGCTGCTGACCCACGCGCAGTATCGGCGTGAAGAAGTTCTAGCAGCGATCGGATTCGCCAGTATCGAGCGAAAAGCACGGGGCCAAGCCGGTGGCGTGACGTGGAGCGGTGAGACCGGAGCACTCTTCGTCAACCTCCACAAAGATGAAAGGGAGTTCAGTCCAACGACGATGTACCGCGACTACCCCATCTCTAGGACCGAATTTCATTGGGAATCACCCAATAACACTGCGGTCGACTCAGATATGGGTCGCCGCTACGTGCAGCAACGAACAAACGGCTGCGAGATTCTGCTCTTCGTACGCGACCGCCCGGACGGCGAGTTCGGCGCCATGCCGTTCATCTTCCTGGGACCGGTCGACTACGTCAGCCACCAAGGCGAGCGCCCGATCGCCATTAACTGGAAGTTGCGACGGGCTATGCCGATCGACGTGTTCGAGAGCGGATCTGTCGTCGCGAGTTAGGGGTGGTGACGCGCTCTGTACCCGAAGGGGCGCAACTTGGTACGGATAATGCCTCTGCGACGGCCAACAACTGAACGCGCGGGAGCGGGTCACGGTCCCACGCATCGGGGACTGGGTTCAAGATCCAACCGATCTTGGCCCCATCGCCTTAAGGATGCTTTCCTCCTTCAGCGTTTGCTCGTCCCGACCTTCTAAAGGGCTAGATGACTTGTGCGGTGAGAGGTCAGACGTATTTCACGTCGAGACTCAGCGGTGCTGATCGCTCGCAACCAACCTGGCTGCGCTGTCCGATCCAGCAGCTATGTCTCTAACGATATCGTCACGCATCCCTGCGGGGAAATCGAGTGCGATCACCCACTCGCTACTCGTCGTGCACCCCGCGGCCTCATCCTGATATGACAACCCGAAGGGAGCCGACAGCTCATCGCCGTAAGTCGTGAAACACCCTTTTCCGCCCGGAACGCTTGTTCCCGCATCGAGGAAGGGCTTGACCATGAGCAATTGCGGAACCGCTTCGAGATATTCGAGTAACGCATTATCTGTCAGCCAGTTTGCAACGAGCTGCGCGTCAGAATTTCCCGAAATGCGCCTGTGGAGTCGCACTTCGTAATCGTCATCAATGACGTCAAGTTCTGTGACTGCAGCGACTACCGAGTCGCTCAGCAGGCCGATTCGAGTGACGTTATCTCCTGACGTCATGCTCGCTGTTTCGCAGAAACAGACGTTCACCCACTCGTGGACGAGTTTCACGCTCGACCATGAGTCATCAACCGGCAGCAAACGGAGTAGTCCGTCGCCGGACGGGAACGGAGCGACAGGTACTTCGTTGATGGTCACATCCCAATCAGCTGGACATAAATTCTCAAGCTTGGATGGATCTGCCTCGGCTCTCAATACAAACGGGAGTTCTAATGAAATTGACGGGTCGGCGAAGATGCACGTCACCTCGTTCTCGCGAACCACTCCAAGATTTGGATCGGCCGCAACAGCGGAAAGGACAGTGCTGTCCGGCGTTTCGCCACCAAGGTCGCTATCCACGCCGTCGATACGGAGAATCATTCTATTGTTTCTCTTGATAATTTCGGACTCGCCAATTACGCTTGCCTTCGAGCTGTCTCTATACCTAGTGATTTTGTAAGTTGACGGTTTCACAAGACTCCTTATTGTGCGTTCAGAAGAACGACTTTTTCGCAGTCTGTCGACGGCCATGAAAAACTGCCCGTGTGCGGCCATGAAAGTGCCCGCTGACGGCCAATAAGGACTGCCCGCTGGCGGTCAGGTAGGTGCCCG
>NZ_JBSFQI010000035.1:0-2645 GCF_053588635.1 Gordonia sp. NPDC003425
CGCGACGCATACCCCCGCGCCACCTGCACACCACCCAGATACAACTCCCCCGGCACCCCCGGCGGCACCACACCCAACCGCGCATCCAACACGTAGGCGGTGGTGTTCCACACGGGCGCGCCGATGGTGATGTGCTCGGCGTCGGTGACGTCGGTGTCGGTGACGTCGACCGCGGCCTCGGTGGGGCCGTACAGATTGTGAATCCTGGTGTCGCCGAGCAACTCGTGGGCCCGCCGGGCCACCGACGCGGGCAGCGCCTCACCCGAGGTGAGCAGCCAGCGCAGCGAATCCAACGCCCGAATCCGTTCGGCCGGAACCACATCGAGGAACACCGACAACATCGACGGCACGAAATGCACCGACGTCGCCCGCGTCTGACCGATCAACTCCGCCAGATACCCCGGATCGGCATGCCCACCCGCACGCGCCACCACCACCTGCGCACCCGACATCAACGGCGCGAACAACTCCGGCACCGACACGTCGAACGTCACCGGCGTCTTGAGCACCACCCGGTCGGCGTCGGTGAGCGCGAATCGGTCGATGGCCCACCACAGCCGGTTGGCCGCCGACCGGTGCGAGACGGTCACACCCTTCGGGCGGCCCGTCGACCCCGACGTGAACAACGTGTACAACGCCGCATCCGGACGCAACACCGACAACCGCTCCCCATCGGCCACCGGAGCCGCCGACTCATCCACCGACCCCGAGGCATCCACCTCCACGATGTGGCGGGCTCCGACGCCGGCGAGCCAGCCGGGCCGCTCGTCGCGGCGCACCACGATCACCTCGACGCCTGCGGTGTCGAGCATGTAGGCCGCGCGTTCGGCGGGTGCGGACGGATCGATCGGCACGTACTGGCCACCGGCGGCCACCACCGCATGAATGGCCACCACGAACTCCACCGACCGCTCCAGCGACACCCCAACCGCCACCTCGGGACCCACGCCGACAGCAATCAACTCACGCGCCAACACCGCCACCCGCGCACCGAACTCCGCATACGACACCACCCGACCCTCGAACCACAACGCCGGCGCACCCGGCGACCGCACCACCTGCGCCGCAACAGCATCGGCGACTGTGGTGGTGATCGGGTCGACGATCGGACCGGTCGCGGCGGCCACCGCCGCATCGGCCTCGGCGCGGGTGATCATGACGACGTCACCGACCGCATCTCCCGGCACGGCGGTCAGGCCACCGAGCAGCGCACGGTAGCGCTCGGCGAACGTCGCCACCCTCGACTCGTCGAACAGGTCGGTGGCGTAGACGATCGAGCACCGCCAGTCCTCGCCGGCGGGCTCGGTGGCCACGGTGACGGCGAGGTCGAGTTGGGCGGGCACCACCGGAGGGGCCACCGACTCCACCTCGAGGGTGTCCACGCGCACGGCATCGTCTGCGGTAGCGCCCGAATCGAGCGAGAGCATCACCTGCGCCAGCGGTGCGAACGCTTCCGAACGCACCGGATCGAGCGCGTCGACGATGGTCTCGAACGGGACGTCGGCGTGGGTGAAGGCCTCCAGATCGGTCACCCGCACCCGGTCGAGCAGATCGCTGAACGGTTCGGCGGGTTCGATGCCGGTGCGCAGCACCAGTGTGTTGACGAACATACCGACAAGCGGATCGAGGACGGCCTGCCCACGTCCGGCGACGGGGGTGGCGATGGCGATGTCGTTGCCGCCGGAGAGTCGCGCGAGCAGTACGGCCAGCGCCGCGTGCACCACCATGAAGGGGGTGACGCCGTGTGCGGCGGCGGTCGCGGTGATACGTCCGGCGACCTCGGCCGGGATCGTGACCTCCAGCCGGGCGCCACGATGCGACGCGACGGTCGGGCGAGGACGGTCGGCGGGGATGTCCAGCACGTCGGGCAGCCCGGCCAGCGTCGTACGCCAGTGATCGAGTTGCGCTCCGACCACCGATGCGGGATCGGCCGGATCGCCAAGCGTTTCGTGCTGCCAGATCGCGTAGTCGGCGAATTGCACTGTGAGCGGCACGAAGTCGGGAGACCGGCCGCCGGCACGGGCCAGGTAGGCGGTCACCAGGTCGGCAACCAGCGGCCGCATCGACTCCCCGTCGGCGGCGATGTGGTGGGCGACGACGGCCACGAGGTGCTCGTCGGCGTTCATCGCGAGCACCCGCACCCGCAGCGGCCACTGTTCGGTGACGTCGAATCCGGTCGACACCGCCTCGCGCAGTGCGTCCTCGTCGTCCACCACCGCGAAGTCCAGGTCGGTGGTAACACGGTGCGCGGGATGGATCACCTGCACCGGCGCGCCGTCGACCGCGGGGAACGTGGTACGCAGGATCTCGTGGCGTGCAACGACATCGACCATGGCGTGTCGCAGCGCGTCGATGTCGAGCGGTCCGCGCAGCCGCAGCAACGCCGGGATGTTGTAGGTCGCGGTGCCCGGCTCGAACCGGTTGATGAACCACATCCGCGACTGGGCGAATGAGAGCGGAATGCGCGCCGGGCGGGGCTCCACGGCACGGATCGGTGCCAGCCCCGCGTCGCGCCTGCCGACCAGCTCGGCGAGTTCGTCGACGGTGGGTGCATCGAACAGATCACGCACCGACACCTGCACCCCGAACACATCAGCCACCCGCGCCGCCACCCGCATCGCCGACAACGAATTACCACCCAACGC
>NZ_JBSFQI010000036.1:0-2636 GCF_053588635.1 Gordonia sp. NPDC003425
TGTCGACGGCCATGAAAAACTGCCCGTGTGCGGCCATGAAAGTGCCCGCTGACGGCCAATAAGGACTGCCCGCTGGCGGTCAGGTAGGTGCCCGTTGGTGGCCACGATTTTGCCCACGTCTTCTTGTTGATCCGGCGCGTCTGCGCTGTGGGGGCCTCTCCCGTTGGTTTCGATGTCGATGCCTAGTCGTATCGGAACCTCACGAGAGAGACCCTCTTGAAGTCTGACGGAGAACTCATGGACATACTCAATGCCTACGACCTGACGGGGTCGTATCGGGCGGCGGCCGCGTTGTGCGGCTGCTCCCATCACACGGTGAAGAAGGCGGTCGAGGATCGGGCTGCGGGGTTGGCGCCGGCGGTGCGCCGGGCCCGGCTGATCGACGATTTCCTACCGCAGATCGAACGATGGGTGACCGAGTCACGCGGCAAAATCCGCGCCGATAAAGCACACGAGAAACTCGTCGCGTTGGGTTTCACCGGCGCGCAACGCACCACCCGCCGTGCGGTCGCGGAAGTGAAAACCCAATGGCGACTGGGGAACACACGAGTCCACCGGCCGTGGATCACCGAACCCGGGCTGTGGTTGCAGTACGACTTCGGTGACGGCCCACTCGTTGATGGCCGCAAGGTCGTGTTGTTGGTGGCGTGGCTGGCGTGGTGCCGGTATCGGGTGGTGATCCCGTTGCGTGATCGGACCGCGCCGAGCGTGTTCGCCGGCCTGGACCGGGTGTTCCGGATTCTCGGTGGCGCCCCGACGTATGTGTTGACCGACAACGAGAAAACCGTCACCACCGGGCATATCGCCGGGGTTCCGGTCCGCAACCGTGATGCGGTCAGCTTCGGCCGCTTCTACGGCGTCAGCGTGCTCACCTGCGAGCCCGCCGACCCCGCCACCAAGGGCGGGGTGGAAAACGCGGTGAAGCTGGCCAAAGCCGATATCGTGCCGACCGACACCAACCTGCTCGACGCCTACGAGTCGTTCACCCAGGTGCAGGCGGCGTGTGAGCAGTTCATGGCCCAGATCAATGATCGGGAGCACCGGGCAACCGGGCGGCGTCCGGTGGAGATGCTCGCCGAGGAACGACAGCGGTTGCATCCGATCCCCGACATGCCACACACGACGGGGTTGGGAGTGACCCGCCGGGTTCCCGACAACACCCCGATGATCACCTTCGACCACTGTCAATACTCGGTTCCGGCAACGCTATTGGGTCAGTCGGTGTGGGTGCGGCACCATTCCGGCAGCGATGAGGTCATCGTGTGCGCCCTGGATGCGGGTGGGCCGAGCGAGGTGGCCCGCCATGCCCGAACCACTCGGGGTATCCCGGCCGTCGATGACGCCCATTTCCCCGGGTATCACCCGAAAATGCCGGGCGACTACCGGATTCGGGCCCGCACCGATGCCGAGCGGTCGTTCCTGGCGATCGGTGAGGGTGCGGGGTTGTGGTTGAAAGAAGCCGCTGCCGTCGGGACCGAACGCATGTTTCAGAAAATGGCCCACGCCGTCGAGTTGGCGGCCCTGCACGGCCACACCGATGTGGACTGGGCACTCGGGCATGCCGCGGTGCATGGCCGCTTCGCCACCGGTGACCTCGACTCGGTACTGGCCAGCAAAGGCCTCGACCTGACCCGCGCGCACGCCTCGGAAACCACCTCACTGGCACAAGGCACCAAAGGATGGAACATGCTGGGCACCACCATGATCGACAACAGTGATGACGTCACCGAGGAGGATGGTCGATGACCACGACACTGGCATCGTTGCCCGCCGAGGTGGAAGCGTTGATGAAACAACTCCGCCTGCCCCATGCCCGCGCCATCGCCGCCGAGGTGCTGGCGACCGCACGCGCCCAACGCTGGGACCCCGCCGACGTCCTCAAAGCACTCCTCGACGAAGAGGCCGCCGGCCGCGCCCGCTCCATGCTCGCCTCCAGACGCAAAGCGGCGAGCTTCCCGACCGGCAAAACCTTCGACGTGTGGGACGAGACCGCCTCCTCTATCCCGATCCCCACCCAACACGCCCTGCAAACTCTCGAATGGGTCGGTCGGCGGGAGAACCTCGTGGTGTGTGGGCCCGCCGGGACCGGTAAAACATTCTTCCTTGAAGCCCTCGGGCAGAAAGTGATCGAAGCGGGTATGCCGGTGGCCTGGTTCAGTCTCGAACAACTCGGCACCCTCGTGCGTGCCCACCGGGCCGATGACACCCTCGGCAAAGCGATCGCCAAAATCGTGCGCGCCGAACTGATCGTCATCGACGACGTGGGCCTGCTGCCGGTGGGTACCGATGCCGCCGAAGGGCTCTACCGCGTCGTGGAAGCCGCCTACGAACGCAAATCCGTCGCCGTGTCCTCCAACCTGCACCCGTCAGGATTCGACGAGCTGATGCCCAAAACGCTGGCCACCGCCACCGTGGACCGGTTGCTGCACCACGCACACCTCTGCCAAACCAGCGGCGACTCCGTGCGCCTGGCCCAAGCCCTCACCGGGAAAGGAGTCACCGCCCTGACCTAACCCCAACTCGAACCCGGTGGTGGTCTCGTGGGCACTTTCATGGCCGCCACCGGGCACCCCCACGTGACCGCCTACGGGCAGTCTTGATGGCCACCAGTGGGCAGTTCTACATGTCCCTTGACA
>NZ_JBSFQI010000037.1:0-2472 GCF_053588635.1 Gordonia sp. NPDC003425
GCCGGCATTGCCGCCACGACCGGGTTGCAGGCGGCGTTGTCCGGTGAGGAACTCGATGCCGTCGTTGCTCATGAGCGCGCACACCGGCGGCAACGTCATCACACCGTGGTGTTGGCGGCCCGCGCTCTCGGGCGTGCGTTCCCGCTGATTCCGTTGTTCAGCCGCGCGGGCCGTGAGGTCGCCGGCTTGGTCGAGCAAGCCGCCGATGCCCGCGCGGCCCAGCTGGTGGGTGCGTGGGCGGTCTGCTCGGCGTTGGGAACGTTGGCCCGTTCGGGACCTGTAGCGGGCCCGGTGGGTGTGTTGTCGATCAGCGATTCGTCGTCGGTGGGGCCTCGGTTGAGCCGCTTGGACTCCGGTCACCGGTGCCGGTCGCGACGTCATCATGTGGGTGCTGCCGCGGCGGTGGCTGGTGTGGTGGCGGTGCCGACCACGCTGGCGGTGTCCGGTGTCGTCTCGGCGATGGTGATCGCGATGTGTGTGTAGCCGAGACCGACCCGGGCAGGTCCGACCGCTAGGGGTTGTTGAGAAGCTGCTGCATCCTCGCGATTTCGCTCTCCTGATCAGTGACGATCTGACGTGCCAGAGCGATCGCCTCGGGCGATTGGCCGTCTTGAATCTCGGTCTTGGCCATGGCGATGGCGCCGCGATGGTGTTCGATCATCTGCGTCAGGAACAGGCGCGACGCCTCGGCTCCTTGCGCGTCGCGTAGCTGCTGCATCTGTTCTGGCGACATCATGCCCATCATCGACGGCATCGGGGAGGAACCCGGCGCCATCGACGTACCCATGTCCATGTTGTGTCCCTGGCCCTCGAGTGGGGCTCCCCATTGCTTCAGCCACGACTGCATCTGCTCGATCTCGGGCTGCTGAGCGTCTTTGATCTGCTGGGCCAGACTGACGACCTGGGGGTTGATGTTGTCCTTCTCCAACAGGATGTCGCTCATCATGATCGCCTGGGTGTGGTGCGGGATCATCTGCTGGGCGAACGAGATGTCCGCGCTGTTGTGTTCGGCAGAGGCCGCCGCTGACGATTCGGTACTGACCGTGCTGGTACCCATCCCCGACATCGAGGAATGATCCTCAGTCGAGGTGTCCGAACACGCGGCCACCACTGTCAGAACAGCCGCCGCGGCAGCAACGACGACACCGGTTCGTGTGACTCTCATCGATCTCCTCCTCAAGAGTGATACTTCGCTACCGCCCGGCAGCGCTTCGATAACAATTCTACTAACACCGATAGTAGTTAGTCGCCTGCCCGGCACCCACAAAACGGGCGGTGAACTGCGCAAACAAAGCCGCTAATGCCTGATTAGTTCGCTTCGTAGTGGAGCCGCGTGTGACTGGTGGGGCACAAGTGACTTGTGGTGTGATCTCGCGGGTACACGCATGGCACTCGTGCGTGGGTCTACGACGTCCGCGGGAAAGGTCCGACCGCATGCAGATGGTGTTGACATCGCTACGGGTCAAGGCGGGGCAGCAGTGGGGCCCCAAATCGCTGGGGGTGGCAGCGGCGGTGTGCGTGGGCGTTGCGCCTGTGATTGCCACCGCACCGGCGGCGGCCTCGACCGATGGACATGTGGCCGGGGAGCTGATCGCGATCGTGCAGGACTCGGTGAAGGCCGCTTTGGGTGGTGCCGCGGCGGCGAATTTGGGGAAGCCGATCACGCAGACGGCGTCCTGCCTGGGCGCTCAGGCCCAGTCGGGCAGCGTCGGCGATGCGGGCAGTGCAGCCGCACTGCAGTGCTTCGGCACGTTTTCGCTCATTGATCCGATAGACGGGTTCCGGATCATCGACGCGTTACCGCTGGCTCGGCTGGTAGCCACCCTGATCGCCGCAATCGTGCCGCACGATCCGAACGAGCCGCATGGCCCCCAGCCGCAGGAACCCGGAACGCCGACACCGCTGCTGCCCGGTAGTGGCGGTGCGGTGGCGCCGACTGCGGGCGAGATCACGTCCACCTTCGGTGACGGACGGGGCCATCAGGGCATTGATATCGGCAATGATCTGGGCGCGCCCATTGTCGCGGTAGCTGACGGGGAGGTCATCACCTCCGGACCTGCCGAGGGGTTCGGGTTGTGGATGCGGATCCGGCACGATGACGGCACGATCACCACCTACGGCCACAACGACGAGAATCTGCTCGAGCAGGGCGCGCGAGTACGGATGGGCCAATCGATCGCCACAGTGGGCAACCGTGGGGTCTCGACCGGCCCGCATCTGCATTTCGAGGTTCTCGACCCGACGGGAGTCAACGTCGATCCGGCACAGTGGCTGGCCGATCGCGGGGTGGTTCTGGCGATGGCCGCTGATGCAGACGCCCGCGCGCCGGGGCCGGTGGTGCCGCAGTGGGTCGGCGAACCACGCCTGTGACGAACCCGGCGTGGTGGGTGGCTCAGGAACGAACGAGGCGAGCGATGGCCGCCGAGGCTTCAGCGATCTTCTCCTGCGCCTCGTCCCCGCCGGCGTGGGCGG
>NZ_JBSFQI010000038.1:0-2386 GCF_053588635.1 Gordonia sp. NPDC003425
TGACGGCGCTCATCGAAATTCCCCAGTGATGCTCACCTAAATTCCCCACCCGTGTGGCTCCGCCAGCGAAGGCGGGCCTCCCGAGATGCTGATGGTCTCTGACCACGCACCAGCTCCAGGGAGGCCCGCTTTCTCATGTTGACATGGGAGGACGATGTGGAAGTACACGCACTACGCAAACGGGGGTGGTCGATCTCGGCGATCGCCCGCCATACCGGGCATGACCGCAAGACCATCCGGGCGTATCTGAACGGGGTGCGCTCACCGGGCCAACGCAAGAAGCCGGATGAGGATCCGTTCGAACCGTTCGCGCCCTACGTGACCGCACGCCTGGCTGAGGATCCGCATCTGTGGGCGCGCACGCTGTGCGACGAACTCGAAGAACTCGGCTACACCCAGTCGTACCAAACCCTGACTCGTCAGATCCGGGCACGTGATTTGCGACCGACGTGCGAGCAGTGCGCCACCGCCATTCACCGGCCCAATGCGGTGATCGAGCATCCACCTGGTGAAGAGACACAATGGGATTGGCTCGAACTACCCCATCCGCCGACCTCTTGGGGGTGGGGATCGACGGCGTACTTGTTCGTCGGATCGTTGGCACACTCCGGGCGCTGGCGCGGCTATCTGGCACCGAATATGACTCGCCCGCACGTGGTCGCCGGCCTCGATCGCATCACCCGCCGGCTTGGCGGGGTGACGAAGGTGTGGCGGTTCGACCGGATGGCCACGGTCTGTCACCCGGCCACCGGCGCCGTGACATCGGAGTTCGCCGCAGTGGCCAAACATTACGGCGTTGCGGTGGCAATCTGCCCGCCACGACGCGGTAACCGCAAAGGCGTCGTCGAGTCAGCGAATCGTGTTGCTGCTCAACGGTGGTGGCGCACCGTAGCCGATGACATCACCGTCGAACAGGCCCAAGCTAGCCTGGACAAGTTCTGTCGTACCCGCTCAGATGTGCGGATGCGCCGCACCCGTGATGGCCGCTACAACGTCGCCACCATCGCCCAACGCGAACCACTGTCTCCAGCACCGGCGAAGCCGTTCCCGGCGTCGGTGAGTGAAACCAGGACGGCGTCTCGCCAAGCGCTCATCGCCTGGCGCGGAAATCAGTACTCGGTGCCACCGGAGCTGGCGATGGCCGAGGTGACGGTGACCGAACGCCTCGGTGAGGGACATATCGACATCGCCACCACCTCGGGGATCGTGATCGCCCGACACCGCCTCGCCGCACCCGGCACCGGCGCCCAGATCCGCGACCACGGCCATGTTGTCGCCCTAGATCAGGCAGCCATGGCTGCCGCGGTCACCGGCGGCAGACCGCATCGCCGCAAAGAACGCATCCCACCCGGCCAACAAGCTCTCCAGGCCGCAGAACAGTTGCGCCACAACACAACCACGACCAAGTCCACATCGGCTCATGCCGGACCATCGGTCATCGATATGAGCGTGTACGAACGCGCCGCCCAGAACAGGACCCAACTGCCATGACCACCAACACCACCACGACACCCAAGCCACAGAACCAGACGGCGGTCTCGACCTATCAGAAGTTGCGGGGCCACCTCGCCGTGCTCAAACTCGACGCGGCCGCCGAAGCACTACCTTCGGTGCTGCAGACCGCCGGCGACGAAGAGTGGTCGATGACCCAGATGCTGGAGCACCTCCTGGCGATCGAGGTCTCCGCGACCGAAGCCCGCCGTCTGGCCGGCCGGTTACGGTTCGCCTGCCTACCCACCCCAGCCACCCTCGACGGGTTCGACTACGACGCCGCTCCTGGCGTGGATCGCCACCTCATCCGCGAGTTGGGCACCTGCGCCTACCTGGAATCAGCGACCAACGTGCTGCTCATCGGGCCACCCGGGACCGGCAAAACCCACCTCGCAGTCGGTCTGGCCCGCGCCGCGGTCCACGCCGGCTACCGCACCTACGTCACCACCGCCGCCGATCTGGCCGCCCGCTGCCACAAAGCCGCCATCGAGGGCCGCTGGGCCACCTGCATGCGGTTCTTTGCCGGACCCACGCTGCTGGTGATCGATGAACTCGGCTACCTGCCACTACCCGCCGAGGCCGCGTCAGCATTGTTTCAAGTTGTGGCACAACGCTATTTGAAAACCAGCATCGTGATCACCACCAACAGGTCGGTGGCCGAGTGGGGTGAAGTCCTCGGCGATACCACCGTCGCCGCGGCCATGCTCGACCGGCTACTACACCGCTCCGTCGTGCTCAAACTCGACGGCGACTCCTACCGCCTACGCGACCACCATGCCCGCTCCCAAAACCAGCGCACCGCGACCACACCGACCCGACGAACGCTAGAGTAGAAGCCGCCTCCGGGTAGGGAATTTCAGTGAGCACACCTGGGGAAGATCGATGAGCCTCGTCA
>NZ_JBSFQI010000039.1:0-2247 GCF_053588635.1 Gordonia sp. NPDC003425
CAGCGCTGCAACGCTGACTTGATCAAGTGACTACCAGGATCATATTTACGGGAAGGCACGCCCTCCCTGATCCACAGGTCTTGATCATTCCTCGCGCACTCGCAGTCAAGATGGGTTCTCGGGGGCCCGTCTTCTACCGAGCGGAGCGAATCGGCGTCGACAATAAGCCATTTCACATGTGGAAGTTTCGCTCGATGGTGGTAGGCGCCGATCAATTGCGGGCGCAACTCGCGTCCGAGAGCGAGGGCAGCGGTCCACTGTTCAAGATGAAGGAAGATCCGCGAGTAACCGGCGTCGGATCATTTCTGCGTCGCTACAGCCTCGATGAGCTGCCGCAGCTGTTCAACGTTGTCGGCGGCTCGATGAGTCTCGTTGGTCCTCGTCCGCCACTTCGGCAGGAGGTCGAGACATACGACGAGACGGTCACTCGGAGGATGCTAGTAAGACCCGGCATGACGGGGCTGTGGCAGGTCTCCGGCCGTAGTGACCTTAGCTGGGAAGAGTCGGTCCGGCTCGACTTATCCTACGTTGAGAACTGGTCGCTGCCTCTTGATATTGTGATCCTCGCTCGAACTCTGCGCGCCGTATTTGGCAAGTCAGGCGCATACTGACTCCGTAGCGAAAGACCTACATCGTTGCGACCTGTCTGAGATGAAAGTACCCCAGGTTTAGTTCCTATGTGGGCGCGAGGGCCGGGTCGGCGGTCTCGCGGACTTGTGAGGCACCGGTCAAGGTGGCCTCGTACTCGGCCGGGTGCGGTAGCCGAGGGCTTCGTGCAGGCGCGGTAGTTGCACACCAGACGTATTCCAGGGTGGCCAGCTCGTGAACCATCCCGGGTTTGATGCACACCTCCTTTCTTGGGAAGGTGAAGCATGCCGAGTAAGTACGATCCGGAGACTCGGGCCAAAGCGGTCCGGTTGGTCCGTGAGCACCGCGAGGACTTTTCCAGCGAGTGGGCGGCGATGACTGCATCAGCAACCTCGGCCGGTCGAGCACTGATCAACCCCTCCTCGGTGACGTGTCCGGTGGCCTTACGCCGCGAACGCGCCTGCGGCACCCGCAATACCCGACCGGTGCGCAGACACGTCACCAGCTCACGCTTGAGAGCGCCACGCCCTTCGATATAGCGCGACTGATAGATCGCCTCATGTGAGATCCGCATACTCTCATCATCCGGGAAATCGAGCTCAAGGCGATGTGAGATCTGTTCTTGACTCCAGCCACCGCCCACCGACGATCCTCACGACGAGGTTTGTTGCGGCCCTTTCATTCTCGCGGCTTCGGACCGCCGACTACCTGCCCGTCCTCATCGCGCACCACACCCTCGAGACGGTCCTGAACATATTCACGCAACCGCGGATTGGCCACCAACTTGGCCTCCTTCGGTCGACGCGCCATCAACTCCGCTTTCCACTGGGCCACCGAGACCCGGTACTCGACCTTTCCGCTGCGCGTGGCCGCGTTCCGACGCAACTCGCTGAAATCGTCGACGGCGAGCGCCCCAGCAGCTGTGCGATCGCGCGAGCGCTCTCACCCCGGCCGTGTGCCAGCGCGATCTCCTCGCGCTCGGCGAACGACAAGTACCGACCGGACCCGCTGTGCAATTCGAAAGGTGCCATGCCCCCACCCTGGCGGAACCATCGGGTCCCAACGGCCTGCGACACGCAGCACGCGACCGCGGCGTCGTCACTCGTGAGACCTTCGGCGATCTTGGCCCAGAACTGACGCTCGACATCACGGCGATACGGCGGACGGCCCGGCGACCGCATTGCCGGCCTACCCGTCACCGTCACCATCCACCCGTCCGGACGACCCATCCAAACACCCTCTCTCCCTACGGGTGTTGCGTCCACTGGTTGAACCCGGTCAGTATACGAGTGTGCGCCTCGTTGAAACACTGGCACTTTCGGATCTACGTCCGTCGATCGGGTCTGTGGGTGATGTCTACGACAATGCGCTCGCTGAGACGATGATCGGACTCTACAAACACGAATGTGTACGCTCTGGTTCGGGCTCGTCCGTGGTCGGCGCGATCGATCCGATAGTCCGGACAGACCTCATGCGGCATAGCGTCTACGCCACCCTGTAACGGTCTGGCGGGACACACCGTAACGGTCGGCGACTTCGGTAACCGGGGCACCATCGGCGACTTTGAATCGCCCCGGGTTTGCTGGAGGCTCGGTTAGTTGGTTCCAGCGTTTGCGGGGACCGGGTTCTCACGGTAGCTGGTGACGGTGTGGGTCGACC
>NZ_JBSFQI010000040.1:0-1815 GCF_053588635.1 Gordonia sp. NPDC003425
CGTTGATGTTTGCGCTGGCGTGGTTGATGTTGTCGGATCTGCCGGAGTATCGGACGGGCCTGATCATCGTCGGACTGGCCAGGTGTATCGCGATGGTCATCATCTGGAACGACCTGGCCTGCGGCGACCGGGAAGCTGCTGCCGTCCTTGTCGCGCTGAATTCAGTGTTCCAGGTCATCATGTTCGCCGTGTTGGGCTGGTTCTACCTGTCGGTGCTACCCGGCTGGCTCGGTCTGGAGCAGACCTCCATTGACACTTCGATGTGGCAGATCGCGAAGTCGGTGCTGATCTTCCTCGGCATCCCCCTGGTGGCCGGGTACCTGACCCGTCGTATCGGTGAGCGGGCCAAAGGCCGCGAGTGGTACGAGTCCTCGTTGCTGCCGCGCCTCGGACCGTGGGCACTCTACGGTCTGCTGTTCACCACCGTCATCCTGTTCGCTTTGCAGGGTGAGCAGATCACGTCGCGGCCCTGGGATGTTGTGCGGATCGCGCTTCCTCTGTTGGTCTACTTCGCGGTAATGTGGGGTGGCGGATTCATCCTGGGCGCCACGATGGGACTGGGTTACGAGCGGACCGCGACACTCGCATTCACCGCGGCGGGCAACAACTTTGAGCTTGCTATCGCTGTGGCGATCGCCACCTACGGTGCGACCTCCGGCCAGGCTCTCGCCGGGGTGATCGGCCCGCTGATCGAGGTTCCCGTCCTCGTCGGTCTCGTGTACGTGTCTTTGGCGCTGCGGAAACGCTTCACCACAACCACCAACTCAACCCAGGAGCCCGGGCGCCATGCTTGAACCCATCGATGTGCTCTTCGTGTGCGTAAGCAACCGCGGCAAATCTGTGATGGCCGAACACCTCACGCCGACGGTCACCGACCGGATCTCTGCATCATCGGCCGGGACCAGTGCGACGATCGGCGGCCAGGTCAATAGCCTGTCGGCACAGGTGCTCGCCGAGATCGGCGCCGACGTCGCCGAACATCAGCCTCGCCAACTCACCGACGAGCTGATGCGGGCCGCAGATCTCGTCGTGGTGATCGGCACCGCCGAGGTTACCCCGCCCGAAGGCGTCGCCCTCGAGGTGTGGAACACCGACGAACCCTCCGAACGTGGCATCGAGGGCATCGAACGGATGCGGTTGATCCGCGACGACATCACCAACCGCATCCGCTCTCTCGCCGACCGGCTTGGGCGATAGGCGAGAGAGCAGATGCGGCTTGTCAGCAGCAGGCTGGGCGAGCCTCAGCAGGACCGCTGGCGCTGCCTCCGCAGCACACCGAACCTTGGCCCGCACTATCGACGGCGTTCTGTGCCAACAGTTTCGGGCTGCTCCCGAAGGTGTCAGAGTCGGCGAGCACGGTGTAGACCTCCCACTTCTCGTTGGCCGGGCCAGTCACCCACAGGCGAATCGAACGTCACCATCGTCCAGTTTCATCCGGCGTACTCGTACGAGGACTTCTTCGAAGGCTTCCGGCCAGCGATGCAAAGCAACGGTCAAGTCGGATTCGAACTGCGCCCAGGTCCACTCCGTAAACTCGTGGACCGCGCGATGGACAACCCTGATGCCGTCTACGTGCTCATCATCGATGAGATCAACCGCGGCAACCTGGCCAAGATCTTCGGAGAGCTGTACTTCTTGCTGGAGTATCGCGACCAGAGCATCGACGTCCTTTACAAGTCCGAAAAAGACAATGCAAAGCCATTCATGTTGCCGCGCAATGGGGGCTGGTGCACGAGTAGGTGACATCTGATCTGGCTTGCCCTGCCGGGCGGCCTGGAAGGATGCCAGCTGTGCCCAAGCCCTATCCCCAGGAGT
>NZ_JBSFQI010000041.1:0-1620 GCF_053588635.1 Gordonia sp. NPDC003425
ACCTGACTTGGCTCAATTTTCGCCATTTCGGCGATCGCGGGGCTGTGACCTGGGGTGATGAATGCCGGGGTGGACACTAACGGTGGGGGTTTTAGGCTGCTGGGGTGGCGTTTGTGCGGACGGTGAAGACCAAGTCGGGAGCGACGGCGGTCCAGATCGTGCACTCCAACCGTCGCGGGTCGCGCCAGATCGAGCACATCGGCTCAGCTCATACCGATGCGGAGCTGGCGGCGTTGAAGGCCGCGGCCGCTGATCGGTTGGCTGCCGGGCAGCAGCAACTCGACCTCGGGCTGGTTTCCGCGTCCGGAGCAGGACCCTTGCCGATCACCAGTTCCCGGATGGCGGTGTTGCTGGATGCGATCACCGCGGTGTACGACGAACTCGGATTCTCCTCGATCCCGAACTCTGACAGCGTATTCCGTGATCTGGTGGCCGCGAGGATCATCGAACCGACCAGCAAACTCGACTCCCTGCGGGTACTGGCCGAAGCCGGTGTCGCCCCGGCCTCGTACGCAACGGTGAAACGACGTTTACCCATCTACGCTGACACGTCCTGGCGTCAGGAACTGGCGAAAGCATGTGCCGCGCAAGCGAATCTGGGACCCGCCACACTGTGTTTGTACGATGTCACCACGCTGTACTTCGAGACCGACAAAGCGGACGGGTTCCGCGAACCCGGGTTCTCCAAGGAGCGCCGCCTCGAACCACAGGTCACTGTCGGTTTGCTCACCGACGCAACAGGATTCCCGTTGATGATGGAAGCATTCGCCGGGAACAAAGCTGAGACGTTGACGATGATGCCGACCCTGACCGCGTTCATCGCCGCCCACAAGCTGACCGATGTGACGGTGGTGGCCGATGCCGGGATGATCTCCGCGGCGAACATGAAGGCCATCGAGGATGCCGGGTTGTCGTTCATCCTGGGTGAGAAGATCCCCAGAATCCCCTACCAGATTCAGAAGTGGCACAAGAACAATCCGAACTCCACTCCCGAGGACGGGCTGACCTTGACCCAGCCACTGCCGGCGAATTCCAAGACCAGTTACCTCCGTCACCGGGTCGTCTACTACCGCTACAGCGCCGGCCGAGCGCGACGCAGCATCCGCGGTATCAACGAGCAGATCGCCAAAGCCGAGAAGGCGGTCGAGGGCAAGATCCCGGTCAAACGCAACCGGTTCGTCAAGCTCAAAGGCGGGGACCGGACCGTCAACCGAGAGTTGGAAACCAAGGCCCGCACCCTGGCCGGCTGGAAGGCCTATGCCACCAACATCGACTCTCCGACACCCGAATTCGTAATCGGCTCCTACCACCAGCTGTGGCGGATCGAGAAGAGCTTCCGGATGTCGAAGTCCGATCTGGCCGCACGCCCGATCTTCCATCACCTCGAGGACTCCATCCGGGCACACTTGGCCGTGGTGTTCGCCGCGCTGGCCATCACCAGAATCATCGAAACCCGCACCGGCTGGTCGATCAAGAAGTTCGTCACCACCGCCCGCCGCTACCGCACCGTCACCATCCAAGCCGGCGAACAGACCCTCACCGCCGCCGATCCACTACCCGACGGCCTCCGCGAAGCGATCATCGCGATCCGAGGTGGACACTAAATTGAGCCAAGTCAGG
>NZ_JBSFQI010000042.1:0-1572 GCF_053588635.1 Gordonia sp. NPDC003425
ATCCAGCCCCTACCATCTATCGCCACCGCGAGACTGCAGACCTTGAAACCTCTTGCTGGGGAATATGATCAATTCGATATTGACGGTATCCAGTAGGAAAGTGAAAAAGTCATCCGGGGCGCAGCCCTGAAACCCGCAGGGCGGATTAGTTTTTCACGCCTTGCGGGCCGCGACTGGAGGTAAGAGAATGAGTCAGGGCAACGCAAACCAACTCAGCCCGAAGGGCGTCACTGTGCGGCGTAGCCCGCTCCGATCAGGTGACGGCGGAGCCGGCAGACAGACCGCAACCCACCGCGGCCGGCGACCTCTCGTCAGGGGGCGCGGGCACGCCGGACGCACGTGGCAGACGTGGTGATTGTGCGGGAGCGACGCGGGTCCGGGAGGGCGTGGTGTCGCGGCAGCGCAGAATATCCGCCAGCAGGGTGACGAATCACATGCGACGCAACATTTTTCGCCGATAACTACGTTACGTCATCACTGCGGCTACCAGGACAGCCGAATGGCGGGGCCTTCGATGGCCGTCCCCGCCCATGGCGATCTGACAGAGGGGGTGCCCGGGCAACCTAGCGGTTGTCGCGAGGAGTGGGTGAGATCTAAAACGCTCTTCCGGATCTCAGTCGCCTCCTTCCTTCGTTGCTCCCCACGAGTCCGTTAGCTGAGCGTGTATAGCGATTGCCCATTTGCGGCGTATGCAGTTTCGGCGTCTCTGGCGACCAGCGCGGTGACACTGCTGATGGTGCTGCGTTGTTCCCAGTGTGTGCCGTCTGGGCTGCGCCAGACGGTGTTGGCGGTGTCAATGCCCCAGAGCGTGCCATCGGGTGCGGCCGCCAGGAGGGCTAGGGCTGGCGCATCGGGGACGATTGTGAAGGTCTGGGCGTCGTCGGTGCTGTGTTGCAGGCCATCTGGGGTGGTCGCCCAGACGCCGTGGTCGGTGATCGTGAGTGCTGCTGCGGCCAGGGACGCGCCGGTGGTCCAGCTTGTCCCGTCGTCGGTCGATACGAGCAGGCGGTTGATTCCGTCGAAGCCTACGAGTAGTTGTCCGTTGGTGGCGAGCGCGTGGAAGTCGATTTGGCCGGCCACCGATCTCGGTGTCCATGTCTGCCCGCCATCTTCGCTGGCGACGAGTCCCAGCGGGTTGGGTGCCGAGCTCGTTGGACCTGGATGGCCGGAGGCGAAGAGCCGGTCAGAGCCGGGTACCCCGGTCAGTCCCATGAAGTCGTTGTCGGAGGCGCCGACCCGGCTGGTGGTTCCATCTGCGGTGAGAGCGACTACGCCGGTGTGAGTTCCGGCCAGGATGGTGCCGTCGGCGCGGATGTGCAGGGCGTGGAGGTGGTCGAGTTCTGGGGTCAGTGTTGTGGCTGTCTCTGCTGAGATTGCCGGCGGTGGTAGAGATGTGGGTTGTTCCTGGGTGGCACAACCGGTCAGCACAGTCAGCGTGGCGATGACTACGACCGCAACAGTGCGGATGGACAGGCTCGAGGCAGGCAAGCGGCTAGGACTTTCGTGTGGATAGGGCCGTGTTCGGTGGTGGCGGCGCTGGATGGTGTGCTCGGTGTGGCGGCGAGACCGGGA
>NZ_JBSFQI010000043.1:0-1521 GCF_053588635.1 Gordonia sp. NPDC003425
ACACATCGGTCTCGTCCGCCACCTCGCTGCGATCGGCGACCTCGCCGGGGCGCGTCACCACCTCGGTACCGTCCTTGCCTCCCTCGTCCTCCAAAGACATTGCGGCCAACAACCTTCGCAGGCTTCCATCCCCATCCAGAAGTCGTGACCACGACCACGACGCCCCAGAGGGCCAGGGTGGCTCTCTACCGACCCTCTATCCCGGTCTCGCCGCCACACCGAGCACACCATCCAGCGCCGCCACCACCGAACACGGCCCTATCCACACGAAAGTCCTAGCCGCTTGCCTGCCTCAAACCCGTCCAACCGCACCGCTGCGGTCGTCCTCGCAGTCATCGCCACGCTGACTGTGCTAACCGGCTGCTCCACCCGGGAACAACCCACATCCCCACCACCGTCGGCAACCTCAGCAGAGAGCGCAACACTGACCCCAGAACTCGACCACCTCCACGCCCTGCACATCCGCGCCGACGGCACTATCCTCGCCGGAACTCACACCGGCGTAATCGCCCTCACCGCAGATGGAACCACCAGCCGGGTCGGCGCCTCCGACAACGACTTCATGGGACTGACCGGGGTAACCGGCTCTGACCGGCTCTTCGCCTCCGGCCATCCCGGCCCGCGGAGCTCGGCACCCAACCCGCTGGGACTCGTCGCCAGCGAAGATGGCGGGCAGACATGGACACCGAGATCGGTGGCCGGCCAAATCGACTTCCACGCGCTCGCCACCAACGGACAACTACTCGTAGGCTTCGACGGAATCAACCGCCTGCTCGTATCGACCGATGACGGGAGAAGCTGGACCCCCGGCGCGCCCCTGGCCGCAGCAGCACTCGCGATCACCGACCGCGGCGTATGGGCGACTACCCCAGATGGCCTGCAACACAGCACCGACGACGCCCAGACCTTCACAACCGTTCCCGATGCGCCGGCCCTAGCTCTCCTGGCGGCCGCACCCGATGGCACGCTCTGGGGCATCGACACCGCCGACACCGTCTGGCGCAGCCCAGACGGCACACACTGGGAACAACGCAGCACCATCAATAGTGTCAACGCGCTGGTCGCCAGAAACGCCGAAAATGCATACGCCGCAAACGAACAATTGCTCTACACGCTCAGCTAACGGACTCGTGTGGAGCAACGAAGGAAGGAGGCGACTCAGATCCGGACGCGCTTTTGATCACGTCCACTCCACCCACTCCACGAGCAGGATCTGACAGACGGTGGCACCCGGCCGACCTGGGTGGTCACTCTCGACCACCTGACGGCACCCAGAAACGCCACGTCTTCGAAGACGTCACTGTCGTTATCGATGAGACGAGCAGCCCCGACTACCCCACGAACTTGCTGCGCGTGTCACAGCTGCGTGAGCACACCGAACCCGCGACCTCAAAGATCGCCTTGGGCGGGGACGGTTATCGAAGGCGGGAGTATCAGATTAACGGTGTAAGTGGCGTTTTCGGTTAGTTGTCCTCGCTGGCCGGCATGCGGTCGGCGAAGGTGATGGCGAATGCGTTGAGT
>NZ_JBSFQI010000044.1:0-1501 GCF_053588635.1 Gordonia sp. NPDC003425
CATCCCCAGACTCACCGCCCACACCCCGCGACCTTGCTCACCCACATCTTGTGCCCGCGAGAACCCGTTCTACGCACCGTCAATTCGGAAGAGCCAACAATCCGATAGATCAATGCCTGGGTTACGTGAAACAGATTCGTGAGGGCGAGGCTAAGACGAGTGATGGCCGCTTGATACCGAGATCGCAGGACGCCCCAGCGTTCTGCTATGTCATCGCGGACCTCACGTCCAGAATGATCGACCGTTGCGAACTCGCGGGCCTGCGTCCGACTCAGGATGGGCTCTGCTACTTCGGGTTCAACGATGCGCGCAGAGTATACATCGAGGTCATCAGCTTCGACGGCCTCGTCAACGGAGCTTCAGAACGGAATCGTGCGTTCTTCGACAGGCTGGGGTTGCCGGCGAGTCGGTGAAGATTCCCGGGTGCGACTTGCGACGGTGGTGACAGGCGGTTTCTCCTGATGAGCGTCCGAAGACCGAAACGATGGCGGAAGCACTCAGCAACAGGACGGCGGATTTGGTGACTAGTTACGGAGTCGACTACTTGCGGCGGCTGCTGAAAGCGACCGAGGAATTCGAGAGAGCCTTTGACGCATGGGCAGACACGCAAGTCGAGGCGAGCCACATGGACTCCCGGGGGCTGTTCCCGACGACCTGGAACAAGGAGGGCGCGGACCCCGCGGAGGTGGCCGTGCTGGAGCTGGAAGTGGCGCGGACAGCCGGTCAGGCGGCCCAGGCTGTGCGGGTGACGGGCGCCTATATCGTTGTGGCCGGTTTGGGGACGATCGACCCGATCTCGAACTGGTCGGTCATGTCATCGCCGAAGGCGCCGCTCTCGCCCCGGGACGTGAGAGCATGCGCGGCAACGGTCAGAGGTCGGCTGGAAGCGATGATCACTGAGGAGGAGGCCACCGAGTCGTCGGACGCCCCGGTGTTCTCCCCGGCCAACTTGCATGCGGTGATCTGGGCGGCGGCCGCTGCCCACTGGACGACGCACCAGTATCGAGTTGCGGTGCGCGAGGCGTCGGAGGCGCTTGTCGTGCACTGGAAGGACAAGCTCAGTCGTCATGACGCGAAGAGCGACACGACTTTTTGGCAAGAGACGCTGTCCGAAGGTGAGCCGAAACCGGGCAAGCCAAAGCTGGTGTGGCCGGGCGACCCGACGAGCACGACAGCAGCGAGCATGCGCGGTGGTCTGGCTCCGCTCGCGAAGTCCCTGAACGGGTTGGCTACCGGAGTAAACCTCACGATCCGCAACGTAACCACGCATTCGAGGGACGAGTTGACCGAGCAGGAGGCGATCGAGCGCCTGTCGGCGTACAGCTACCTCGCTCGGCTTCTCGATCAGTGCGAGGTGCGCCGTGACGAAGCAGACGCGTGAACAGCGGGTCACCATCGCGCAGCTCGAGATATTGTCAAGATCTGTGGATGAGGTTGTTTCAGGCAGCCTCCTGCTGGTCGGGTGAGGCGGTGCCGGGTTCGACGAGTTCGCCGTTTTTGA
>NZ_JBSFQI010000045.1:0-1473 GCF_053588635.1 Gordonia sp. NPDC003425
GGCTCTTCCGGATTCAGAGTGCATGCAGTCGTTCTGCGAGTTGGCCGGAGTGGATGAGTGACCGCAAGATGTAGTGGTTGAGGTTGCGGAAGCCGAGGGCGATTCCGCGGAGGTGCTCGAGGCGTCCGTTGATGGCTTCGACTGGCCCGTTGGAGGCGCCGGTGTCGAAGTAGGCCAGGATCTCGGCACGTCGGGCCCACAACGATCGGCCCAGCTGCGCCACCTCCGCGAGGCCTGCGGGTAGGCCGGTGTGGATTCGTTTGAGCAGCTTGTACATCGCGATCTTCCCGTCCCGCTTGTTCGGCTGGTCGTAGGCGTCGATCAAGTCCTGGTAGATCGCGTAGGTGACCGCAACGGCCACATGCTCGTCACGGGTGTCGAGGCCGGCGCGCAGGCGGGTCTTCTGCTTGTCGGTGAGCAACCCAATCCGGGTCAACAGGGTGCGGCGGATACCGTAGAGCGGATCCCCGCTGCGACCCCGATGCCCGCACGTATCCTGTTGCACCCGTTGACGACACAGGGTGAGTTTCTCCGCGGCCAGATGCACCACATGGAACGGATCCATCACCGCGCGCGCCTTGTCCAGCGACTCGGCCGCCGCGGTGCGATAGCCGCTGAACCCGTCCATGGTCACCACCTGGATACGATCGCGGAATGCCTGATCGCGGGCGTCGAGCCAGTCCTTCAACGCGGCTTTGGAGCGGCCGGCGACCATGTCCAGCAATCGTGCCGGCCCGGTGCCATCGACCAACGGGGTGAGGTCGACGAGCACGGTCACGAAACTCGAATCCCCCTGGCCACGAACATGTTTCCACTTGTGCTCATCGACTCCGAGGACCCGCACGCCCGCGAGCCGGTCAGGTGCGGCCGCCAGGGACCGCGCCGCCTCGCAGGCCAGGATGTTGACGGTGTTCCAGCTCAACCCCACCGCGGCGGCCGCGGCCGTGACCGACATTTTGTCGCAGATCATCGACCGCAGAATCCAGGTGGTGGTGCGGCAGGTGACCTGCGCTCGCGGGGCCACGATCGCGCTGAGGTCGGCACGGAAGATCGACGTCGAGCAGTCGCTGGTGGCGCACGTGTAGCGCGGCACCGTCAGGTGCAGCCGGGTCGGGTGCCCCACGATCGGCAGATCAGCGACCTCGCGGTCGACATGATCACGCAGCCGGCCCGCCTGCCCGCACGTCGGGCAGGTGTTCTTTGGGTCCAGGAGCTGGCAGAACAGGTGGGTGCGGTCCTCGCCGTCGATGGCGGCATCGGTGATCGTCACACCGAGCTCGATGGTGCGGCAAATCGTGTCGGCAATAGCGCTACGCTGCGTCATGGGTCCTGTTGGTGTGAGCGGTGGTTGTGTAGGAGCTTTCATCCTCACACCACAGGACCCGCCCACATCACGCAGGCTCACACCGCAAATCCGACCTACATCTTGGGGTCAGTAGAACCTGTTTCACGCACCGTCAATCCGGAAGAGCC
>NZ_JBSFQI010000046.1:0-1472 GCF_053588635.1 Gordonia sp. NPDC003425
GGCTCTTCAAGGTTGAGCGGGCAATGCCTGGTCAGCGGACCGGCGTGTCGGTGACGTAAGGCGCCCCTGGTCTCCGGAAATCTGGATGTTGCGAAGCATTCAAGATTTCGGTGAGGAGTACCAGGGGCATGGTCGATGCTACGTCGTCGTTGTTGTTGGGTTTGGAAGGACTCGAGGTTGCCGCGGTGTCGCGGCAGGGCAGGACGCGGGTGGTCGATGTGGTGACCGCCGATCCTGAAGCGGCCCGGTGCCCGGACTGTCGGACGATTTCGACGTCGGTGAAAGATCACGCAGTCACCCGACCCCGTGATATCGGCTACGGTGACGATCCAATCCTGTTGCGGTGGAACAAGACCCGATACCGATGCGTCAACCCGAACTGTGAGCGTGCCACCTTCACCGAATCGATCCCGCAGGTGCCACCACACCGCCGGACCACGACCCGATTGCGCACCCAGATTGGCCGTGCCGTCGGGGACGCGGCCCGCTCGGTGGTCGAGGTCGCCGCCGGAGTCGGCGTGTCGTGGCCGACCGCGCACGCCGCGTTCGTCGAGCACGCCGACCGGGTGTTGGGCACGCCGCGACCGGTGCAGGTGCTCGGGATCGACGAGACCCGCCGTGGCAAGCCCCGCTGGATCCGTGACGCCGACGGACGCCGCTGGGTGCGTGTGGATCCGTGGGACACCGGGTTCGTCGATCTCGGTGGCGATCAGGGCCTCCTCGGCCAAGTCGAGGGCCGCACCAGCAAGGCCGTCACCGACTGGCTGACCGCCCAATCCGAGCAGTTCCGCGATCAGATCACCCACGTGGTGATCGATCCGTCGGCCGCCTACGCGGCCGCGGTCACCGACGCACTGTTGCCCAACGCGCAGGTGGTGGTCGATCATTTTCACCTGGTCAAGCTGGCCAACGACATGGTCACCGGCGTGCGCCGGCGGGTCACCTTCGACGCCCATGGCCGCCGTGGACGCAAGCAGGATCCGGAGTGGGCCAACCGTCGGCGACTGCTCAGTGCGCGAGAACGGCTGTCGGACAGGTCATTTGCGAAGATGTGGAATGCGCTGTTCGACCATGATCCCAGCGGCCAGATCCTGACCGCCTACATCGCGAAAGAGGAACTACGGCAACTACTTTCCGCTGCACGAGACGGGGCTGACGACGGCGAGATCCGCCGCCGACTCTACCGCTTCTACCGATGGTGTGCTGACGCCGACATTCCCGAGATTACCCGGCTCGCGAGCACGATCGAGACGTGGTGGCCAGCGATCCTGGCGTTCCTGCACACTGGGCTGACCAACGCCCGCACCGAGGGCTACAACCGCCTGGTCAAACAGGTCAAACGCGTGGCCTGCGGGTTCCGCAACACCGAGAACTCACGGCGCCGGATACGATTCCACTGCACCCGCGCCCAGCGGGCCAGCATCCAGCAATTCCACTGCTGAACGGAATTGCCCGCTCAACTTCGAAGAGCC
>NZ_JBSFQI010000047.1:0-1470 GCF_053588635.1 Gordonia sp. NPDC003425
CGGTGACGTTGATTCACCATCTCCGTCGAAACGGGGGACGGTACGGTCTGCAGACGATGTGTGAAGGCGGCGGTACCGCGAACGCAACGATCTACGAAATCCTCTGACCGCATCACCCCGGCGAACGCTCCGCGGACCTGGCCACCTTTCCGCGGTGCGTTCGTCCGATCCGGGCGCGATGACGGTCGCCGTTCAGTCGGCGGGCCGATGGTCGAGGGCGTCGGCCCGCGCGCGCAGGCCGAGTATCAGCGTGTCGATTCCGAACTCATAGAAGTCGTGCCCGCGCATGCTGTCGAGAGCCTCGATCGCCCGGGAGATCCGTGGAGGCAACTCGCGTTCGCGGGGGACCTCCAGATCCTGCCGGGAGGCGCGGTTACGTCCGAACAGATAGCTGTGGATCATCGAGTAACCGGCCAGCACATCCGCGTCACCGAATCCGGCCTCATAGAGCGTGGCCATGACGCCGTCAACGATGCGTGTTTGACCGCGAAGAACCTGGTCGAGGATGACTTCGCCGATCCCCGGATAGGAATGAAGTCGAGTCTCGACTTGATCGACGATCATCCGCAACCGCTCATACCATCGCCCCTCGAACCGGTCCGGGATACGGACATCGGCGAGAGCTGTGCGGGCGACGACGTCGAGCAGTGCATCTTTGCCCGAGACATAGTGATACGACGCCATCGGAGAAACTCCCAGTTCCTCCGATAGGCGCCGCATCGACAGCTTGTCGACACCGACGTCTGCAATGATCTTCAGCGCGGCATCGACGATCTCATCTTGTGTGAGGTTGGTGGAGCCACGAGTGGAGTTGGATGGCGGGCGACCAACGCGACCGCTACGCGCCGTCTGTTTCGCCACGCGACCCGCTTCCACTCGGGGACCATCTACGTCCCGTTGATCAAATCAAGACCGTTGTCACGGAGGAACTTCTTGCGATTCTCCTCACCGAGGCCTTCGACGCGTGTGTAGAAGTCGGCGGGTTCACGGAGACCCTCGGCATGCGGCCAGTCCGATCCCATCACCAAGCACTCGACTGTTCCCAGTCTTTCGACCATACCCACCGTATCGTCCTCGGGGTAGGGCACGACTCGGATGTGCTTCTTGAAGACCGCACTCGGGCGCTCGGTCAACTGGCCGCCCAGCCAGCGTCCATTGCGAGCCATACCTCTGCTCTTGTCCATATGGCGAATGAAGTGAGGCACCCATTCGGCGCCGAACTCACTGACCAGGACCTTGATGTTGGGGAATCGTCCGAAGAGATTGTCGAAGATCAGTGCGGACAGTGTGTCGGTGATCGGCCGCTCTCCGTAGCTGTTCTGCCATTGCCAGGCGGAGAACTGGAACGGCGGCACAAGTCCCCAGCCCCAGTCCGCGAGATATTGTCAAGATCTGTGGATGAGGTTGTTTCAGGCAGCCTCCTGCTGGTCGGGTGAGGCGGTGCCGGGTTCGACGAGTTCGCCGTTTTTG
>NZ_JBSFQI010000048.1:0-1440 GCF_053588635.1 Gordonia sp. NPDC003425
CCTTCGAGAAAGGCAAACTCGTCGAACCCGACGCCACCTCAGGCACCCAGGAGGCCGCCTGAAAACCGCTCATCCACAGGTCTTGACAATATCTCCGAGTGCGCAGCCTACCAGCACAGGCGCGGCAGCGAGTATCAGGAGCGACGCAAGCGTGCGGTCAAATGCCATCTTGAGAAACTTGTTAGCGCCGCGGTATCTCGGGCTGTCGATGTGCAAGAGCGGAAACCCGGCCTCCGGGCGCATAGCGATGCGCGGCCCGGCCACATCGACGACAGCAGGGGCAACCAGCATCTCTACATCAAGGGCTTCTAGTTCCCAGGAGATGCGACGAATCGCATCGTGGCCGATCACATCGGCAGATGTGATCGCGACTACCGTCGCGCCTGACAGGGTAACGATGTCTTTCACATCTTCGGCTGCCCCGAGTATCGGCACTTCTATGCCGCCGACGTCGGCGATACGAGAATCACCGCGCAGGTACATCACACTATTCGTATCGGGAACGCATAAACCTATCACCTCGTATCCGAGTTCAGGCCGCTCGTTCATCCGCTCTACCAGTGGTGTCGATGAATTGAGGTCGCCCAGCACAAGCACGCGCCGAAGGTTCCGCCGCTGCTTGCGGGTCGCTACGAGATATTGCCGCCACATCCACCGAGACACGACCAGAGCGGGGACGCCCACGACAAAACTGACCGCGAGAAACCCACGGGCCGTCCATCCGTTGATCATGACGTCCAGGATCGCGATCAATCCCATCGCAACGAATGCGGCGCGTATCACACGCGCGTATTCGACGTTCCCGACGCCCAAAACTCGCTGATCGTAACACTGGCCAGCAGCATTGGCGACAACCCAAACGGACGCGACCACTGCCATCACGACAATTGACGGTGTGTTGAGACGACCGACTGGCTGAAGAAAAGAGTCGGGACCGAACCGAACTACTTGACCGATGGCCACGGCCGTCACGATGACCATGATATCGGTCACAAAGAGCGCAGAAGCGTAGCGGGACAACCAATTAATGGGTTGAGGCCTGACAGACGTCGCACATCTGTTGGACAACAGATCGTCTGCAGTCGCAGACCCTGTGGCGACCATCCCGGTCGAGTCGTAAAAACTCATGCGGACAAGTCCTTCCATCACAGCCTGGCAAGGAAAAACTGGTCTCCCCCCAGAGATACGCACCTGCAACCAAAATGCAGTGCAGGAGAAATATACCAACACTTGTCGTCCAGCGTCGTGGCGAGTCGGCCTTGGCGGGCACTGGACTACCGAATTGACTCTGCACAACTGGAGTCCTCATTCCTGATGGCAGATCCCCGGTAACCGGTCCAGTCGGCGCTAGTGTCGCGTGTCGTTAATTAGTTTATGGTTCGTGGTTTGAGAGAATTGGCTATGGCGAATTCTGCGGCCCCGGCTCTTGGCCTGCGTGAT
>NZ_JBSFQI010000049.1:0-1425 GCF_053588635.1 Gordonia sp. NPDC003425
AGGTGGGCACGGATCGAATCTTCCTTGCGCGCGAAGATAGGTCGGGCGGCCAGGTCGGACTTTGACATCCGAAAACTCTTCTCGATCCGCCACAGCTGATGGTACGAGCCGATCACGAAATCGGCTGTCGGAGAATCGATATTGGTGGCATAGGCCTTCCAACCGGCCAGGGTACGGGCCTTGATTTCCAGCTCCCGGTTGACAGTTCGGTCACCGCCTTTCAGCTTGACGAACCGGTTGCGTTTGACCGGGATCTTGCCTTCCACCGCCTTCTCGGCCTTGGCGATCTGCTCGTTGATACCGCGGATGCTGCGGCGAGCCCGATCGGCACTGTAGCGGTAGTACACCACCCGGTGACGGCGGTAGCTGGTCTTGGAGTTCGCCGGCAGTGGCTGGGTCAAGGTCAACCCGTCAGCGGGCGTGGAATTCGGATTGTTTTTGTGCCACTTCTGAATTTGGTACGGGACGCTGGGGATCTTCTCACCCAGGATGAACGACAACCCGGCATCCTCGATGGCCTTCATGTTCGCCGCCGAGATCATCCCGGCATCGGCCACCACCGTCACATCGGTCAGCTTGTGCGCGGTCATGAACGCGGTCAGGGTGGGCATCATCGTCAACGTCTCGGCCTTGTTCCCCTCGAAAGCTTCCATCATCAACGGGAATCCTGTTGCGTCGGTGAGCAACCCGACAGTGATCTGTGGTTCAAGACGACGCTCCTTGGAGAATCCTGGCTCGCGGAATCCATCCGCCTTGTCGGTCTCGAAGTAGAGGGTCGTCACATCGTAGAGACACAACGTGGCCGGCCCCAGACCAGCATGGGCGGCGCACGCGGCCGCCAAGTCGTGACGCCACCGGGCCGTGGCATAGATCGGCAGACGCCGATTCAGGGTGGGATAGGACGCGGCCTCGATCCCGGCCTCGGCCAAGACCCGCAACGAGTCCAGTTTGCTGGTCGGTTCGATGATCCGTGCGATCACGAGATCCCGAAACACCTGGTCACCGCCGGTCGCCGTCTGAAAGCCGAGTTCGTCATACACCCCGGCCACGCTGTCGCAGAGGTGACTCATCCGCGACGAGGTGATCGGCAGCGGCGCGCCAGTACCGCCCGGCGATACACCCACACCCAGATCAAGGGTCTCCTGATCACCGGCGATCCGTTGCGCAGCTACAGCTTTCAACGCCACGATCGCAGCCTCATCATGCGCCGAGCCGAGATGCTCAATATCGCGGGCACCCCGTCGTGACGAGTGCACGATCTGCACCGCAGTCGCTCCCGAAGCGGTCTTCACCGTCCGCACATACGCCACGAACGTAGCCTACGAGACCCCACTTAGTGCGCAAATCCACCCGCCCAACCACACAACACCCCAGGTCAGCGCGCTACGCGTCTACTATGTCCGATTCGGTGATAAAAGTCAGGTC
>NZ_JBSFQI010000050.1:0-1419 GCF_053588635.1 Gordonia sp. NPDC003425
GAGATATTGTCAAGACCTGTGGATGAGCGGTTTTCAGGCGGCCTCCTGGGTGCCTGAGGTGGCGTCGGGTTCGACGAGTTTGCCTTTCTCGAAGGTGGCGCCATCACGGACCAGTTTCACCAGATGTGGTGCGTTGACCGCCCGCCATTTCGACTGCGCGGCCTCGATCAGTTTGTAGGCCATCGCGATGCCGGCCGCGCGGGATCCGGGGCCTTTGGTGACTTTGGTCCGTAGCCGCACGGTCGCGAACGTCGACTCGATCGGATTGGTGGTCCGCAGATGAATCCAATGCTCAGCGGGATACCGATAGAACTCCAGGAGCACGTCGGTGTCGTCGACGATCTTGGCCACGGCTTTCGGATACTTGGCACCGTAGGTCTTCTCGAATGCAGCGATGGCTTGACGGGCATGCTGTTCGTCTTCGGCGTTGTAGATTTCCTGCATCGCTTTGATAGCGTTGGGGTGTGCCGATTTCGGCAGTGCCGCAAGCACATTGGCTTGCTTATGAAACCAGCAGCGTTGTTCCCGGCTCTCGGGGAACACCTCGCGGACCCCGGCCCAGAACCCGAGCGCGCCGTCCCCGACCGCCAGGGTCGGGGACGGCATGCCACGGCGTTTACAGCTGCGCAGCAGATCGGCCCACGACTCGGTCGATTCCCGGTAGCCGTCAGCGAGCGCGATCAACTCCTTGCGGCCGTCGGCGCGGACGCCGATCATGACCAACAGACACAGCTTCTCCTGCTCCAGGCGCACCTTGAGGTGGATGCCGTCGACCCACACGTACACATAGTCGGCGGTGATGTCGCGGTCGGCGAAGGCTGCGGCTTCTTTCTGCCACTGGGCAGTGAGTCGGCTGATGGTGGCCGCCGACAACCCAGCGCCGGAACCGAGGAACTGCTCGAGTGCCGGCCCGAAATCGCCGGTGGACAGTCCATGCAGGTACAGCAGCGGCAGGACCGCGGAGATCTCCGGGCTTTTGCGTGCCCACGCCGGCAGAATCTTCGACGAGAACCTCTGCCGCTCACCGGTGTCTGGGTCGACGCGCTTGTCGTTGACCCGCGGTGCCTTCACCGCAACCGCACCCGCAGCGGTCATCACCTCCCGCTCGTTGTGGGAGCCGTTACGCACCACCAGACGGTGCCCGTTCTCATCGACCTGATCGGTGAACTGGTCGATGTAGGCGGCGACCTCGGCGCGCAATGCCGCGGCGAGCATCTGCCGAGCACCGTCTCGGACGATCTGATCGAGGATGGAGCGGTCCTCGCCAGCCGGGTTGGAACCTTCGTTGGAGTTGACTACCGTGAGCACGAGGCGTGCCTTTCCGCCAGCGCTGCAACGCTGACTTGATCAAGTGACTACCAGGATCATATTTACGGGAAGGCACGCCCTCCCTGATCCACAGGTCTTGATCATTCCTCG
>NZ_JBSFQI010000051.1:0-1386 GCF_053588635.1 Gordonia sp. NPDC003425
CCTTCCCGCAGAATGATCCCGGTAGTCACTTGATCAAGTCAGCGTTGCAGCGCTGGCGGAAAGGCACGCCTCATGCTCACGGTAGTCAACGCCCCTGATGGTTCCAACCAGTCCAACGACGATCACCGGTCGATCCTCGATGAGATCGTGCGCGACGGGGCCCGGCAGATGCTCGCCGCAGCCCTGCAGGCCGAGGTCGCTGCCTATGTCGATCAGTTCACCGATCAGGTCGATGAGCACGGTCGCCGGCTGGTGGTGCGTAACGGCTACCACAACGAGCGGGAGGTGATGACCGCTGCTGGTGCGGTGCCGGTGCGGGCACCGCGGGTCAACGACAAGCGGGTCGACCCTGAAACTGGTGAACGTCAACGGTTCTCGTCGAAGATCATCCCGGCGTGGGCACGCAAGAGTCCGGAGGTCAGCGCGGTGTTGCCGCTGCTGTACCTGCACGGGTTGTCGTCGGGGGATTTCGGGCCGGCACTCGAGCAGTTTCTCGGCTCGGGTGCAGGGTTGTCGGCGGCCACGATCACCCGGTTGACCAGCCAGTGGCAGAAGGAAGCCGCGGCCTTCGAAGACCGCGACATCACCAGCGATTATGTCTACCTCTGGGTCGACGGAATCCACCTCAAAGTCCGGCTTGAGCAGGAGAAACTGTGCCTGTTGGTGATGATCGGTGTGCGGGCCGACGGCCGTAAAGAGCTCGTCGCCCTGGCCGATGGCTACCGCGAATCGACCGAATCGTGGGCCGATCTGTTGCGGTCGTGCCGGCGCCGCGGCATGGCGGCCCCGAACCTGGCCGTCGGGGACGGTGCCCTGGGGTTCTGGGCTGCGTTGCGCGAGGTGTTCCCGGATACCCGAGAGCAGCGGTGCTGGTTTCATAAACAAGGCAATGTGCTTGCCGCACTGCCGAAGTCGGCCCATCCGAATGCGATCAAAGCGATGCAGGAGATCTACAACGCCGAAGACATCGACCACGCCCGCACCGCGATCACGGCTTTCGCCAAGACCTACGGCGCCAAGTACCCCAAAGCGGTCGCCAAGATCGTCGACGACGCTGATGTGCTGCTGGAGTTCTACCGTTACCCGGCCGAGCACTGGATTCATCTGCGCACGACCAACCCGATCGAGTCGACCTTCGCCACGGTCCGGTTGCGCACCAAGGTGACCAAGGGCCCCGGCTCACGGGCCGCGGGACTGGCGATGGCCTACAAACTCATCGAAGCCGCACAGACGAAATGGCGGGCCGTCAACGCACCCCACCTCGTCGCTCACGTCCGGGCCGGCGCCACCTTCAAAAACGGCGAACTCGTCGAACCCGGCACCGCCTCACCCGACCAGCAGGAGGCTGCCTGAAACAACCTCATCCACAGATCTTGACAATATCTC
>NZ_JBSFQI010000052.1:0-1269 GCF_053588635.1 Gordonia sp. NPDC003425
GGGGCTGGTGCACGAGTAGGTGACATCTGATCTGGCTTGCCCTGCCGGGCGGCCTGGAAGGATGCCAGCTGTGCCCAAGCCCTATCCCCAGGAGTTCCGCGACGACGTTGTCCGCGTCGCCCAGAACCGTGAAGACGGTGTGACTCTCGAACAGATCGCTGCCGACTTCGGTATCCACCCGATGACCCTGAACAAGTGGATCCGCAAGGCCGACGTGGAGGCCGGGATCAAGCCCGGCACCACGTCGGCCGAATCGCGTGAGCTGCGCGAGGCCAAGCGGCGTGTGCGCCTGCTTGAACAGGAGAACGAGGTCTTACGCCGGGCGGCGGCGTACCTGTCCCAAGCGAATCTGCCGGGAAAAGGTGGTACCCGCTCGTGAGTGAGCTGGCCGCTGACGGCATCCCCGTCACGGTGGCGTGTCGGGTACTCAAGATCGCTCGCCAGCCCTACTACCGGTGGCGCAAGAACCCGATCACCGACGCCGAGCTCGCCGAGGCGTACCGGGCCAACGCCCTGTTCGACGCCCACCGCGAAGACCCGGAGTTCGGCTACCGCTACCTCGCCGACGAGGCCGAAGCCGCAGGCGAGAAGATGTGCCGGCGGACGGCGTGGCGGATCTGCTCCGCCGGCGGCTGGACCAGCACCATCAGCAAGAGAGGCCGCGGCAAGCACCGCAAGGCCGGCCCGCCTGTACACGACGATCTCGTCAAGAGAGACTTCACCGCGCCCGGCCCCAACGAGCTGTGGCTGACCGACATCACCGAGCACTGGACGGCCGAGGGCAAGCTGTACCTGTGCGCGATCAAGGACGTCTACTCGGGCCGGATCGTCGGGTACTCGATCGACTCGAGAATGAAGTCCCGCCTGGCCGTGGCCGCCCTGAACAGCGCTGTCGCCAGGCGAGGGGACGTGGTCGGCTGCGTTCTGCACAGCGATAGAGGGTCTCAATTTCGTTCGAAGAAGATGCAGAAGGCCATCACCCGGCACGGCATGCTCGGGTCGATGGGCAGGGTCGGTGCGTGTGGTGACAACGCGGCGATGGAGAGCTTCTTCTCGCTGCTACAGAACAACGTCCTCGACCGTCGATCCTGGGCCACCAGAGACGAGCTCCGGGCCGCCATCGTGCACTGGATCGAACGGACCTACCACCGCCGCAGACGACAGGACCGCCTCGGCAGATTGACCCCCATTGAATTCGAGACCATCATCAACCACGAGGCCCCTCAGGCCGCGTGACTAACCCTGTCACCTATCCGTGCACCAGGCCCA
>NZ_JBSFQI010000053.1:0-1266 GCF_053588635.1 Gordonia sp. NPDC003425
CGCCAGCGCTGCAACGCTGACTTGATCAAGTGACTACCGGGATCATTCTGCGGGAAGGCACGCCCTCCCAGATCCACAGGTCTTGATCATTCCTCAAGTGAGAGCCGAGCTCTTGGCTGTCAATCAGAGTCGTCGAAGAGCGAAAAGGAGATACACCAATGCCAGCTCCGGGGTGGTATCCCGATCCCCAAGCCTCTGAGCAGTTGCGTTGGTGGGATGGTCGCGTCTGGACAGCGAATACTCAACCGCGCGTCGTCGCACCAATGCAGCCCACTCCGCTTGTCACCGAGTACACCACTGTTCTGGAAGACTTGACGAAGTGCCGTGCGCAGTGTGTCGCGCTTCAGGCCGAGCTATCGGAATCAGCCGTAGAGAACCAGCGCTTGGCTCGCCGCATCGAGCAACTCGAGACCGAAAACAACGGCCTTCGCGAAAACACGGCGCGCTCGGTCGATACTGCCAACCAGCACGAGCCTGCGGCAAAATCGGCAGAACTGGAACTGCTCAGCGAGCAGATTGCACGTGCCAAAACAGAACTTATCGATGTCACCACGCAGATCGAATTGCAGGACGTCGGCTTCTTCGAGTACGAGCATCCCGCCGAGCATTCAATGAAGCTCGCTGGACAACTCGAGGCAGTCCGCCAGCACATCAAACAGATGCTTCGTGATAAGACCGCGACACAAGCTGTCACGTCCTTTACTTTCAATGGCTCACTTGCACAGGGGCGCAGGTTTGTCGACCAGATGAGCCGAGTCCTCCTGCGCGCATACGACGCCGAAGCCGAGAATTGCGTCAAAACCGTGAAGGCAGGGAACCTGTCCACGGCACAAGCGCGCCTTCGTAAAGCCGCTGATCAAATCGCGCAGAACGGGACCATGATCGACCTCCACATCGTGCCCGAATACCACCAGCTACGGATGGAGGAGCTTGAGTTGGCAGCCAGACATCTCACGGCAAGACAAGTGGAGCGGGAGCTCGAACGGGAGCGCCGCGCAGAGTTGCGCGAGGAGGAGAAAGCGCGCCGTGAGCTAGAAGCTGAACGTGCAAAGCTAGCGAAGGAACGCGCGCACTATCTCAATACAATTGCTTCACTTCGTGAGCGCGGCGATGAAGAGGGAATTCAGCGCATGCAGGAGCGGCTCGACGACGTCGAAGGACGCATGACAAACGGGCTCTTCCGGATTCAGAGTGCATCGAGGTGTTGTGCCAGGCCGCCGGAGTGGATGAGTGACCGCAAGATGTAGTGGCCGAGGTTGCGGAATC
>NZ_JBSFQI010000054.1:0-1159 GCF_053588635.1 Gordonia sp. NPDC003425
CAAAAACGGCGAACTCGTCGAACCCGGCACCGCCTCACCCGACCAGCAGGAGGCTGCCTGAAACAACCTCATCCACAGATCTTGACAATATCTCCGCTTCAAAGCTACTCTCCCTCAGCCATTTTCAGGTGCCGATAAGAAACATTATGTAAAGTAAAAGCTGTAATATTGCAACAGATGCAGGACGACGCACTTCCCCTTTGGCTGCGGATTGATTATCGGCACGAGCCGACAACCTGCACTGATGCGGTCCCGAGCGCGTGAGACGTCCGCCAGATCGGGTTACGAGAACATCATGCGGTTTGCGAAGGCCTTCTGAGTAGGTCTGTGCGACTTCGGGATTGACTTCATTCCTGCGTTTGGTGCAAGATATGAGCATCTGATGCAGCCGCGTGGGAGGTGATGTCAGGTGGCGGTCGATGAAGCCGGGCGGTTGGTTGTGGTTCCCGGTGTGCGCTATCTGAACAGCCAGGATGTGGTGTTCGCGGAGATGCTCGAGGGTTGGCGCAATCAGCAGTTGTCGCGCAATCTGTCGTTCGGGACGATCGAGAAGCGCGTGAAGCTGATCAGTCGGTTCGCCGACTATGCGAACGAGTATCCGTGGCAGTGGACGCCGGCGATGGTCGACGAGTTTTTCGGGGATCTGCGCGGTGTGCGCCATCTCCGCCAAACCTCCGTGCGCAACTATCAGGCATCGCTGCGCCTGTTCTGCGACTACGTCTCGTCCTCGGACTACGGGTGGACAGATTTGTGCTTTGAGCTGTTTGGTTCGCATCCGGTGCAGGTGTGTCATGACTGGAACTCCGCGCGGCACGTTCAGGAAGCCGAGTCGAATCCGACGAAACGTGCGTTCAGTCGCGCTGAGCTGCAACGCTTTTTCGATCATGCCGATAGTGAGGTGGATCGGATCGCCGCAAGCGGCCGCAAGGGCTGGCGGGCGGCCTACCGAGATGCGACCTGGTTCAAGGTCGCCTACGGTTGGGGGCTTCGCGGTAACGAAGTCCGACATCTGCAGACGAGGGACTTCTACCGGAATCCGAAAGCACCTGAGTTCGGTAAGTACGCATCGCGATACACCTGGCCAGTCCGACGATGATCAGGCCCGTCCGATACTCCGGCAGATCCGACAACATCAACCACGCCAGCGCAAACATCAACG
>NZ_JBSFQI010000055.1:0-1131 GCF_053588635.1 Gordonia sp. NPDC003425
CTAGTGTCGCGTTTCGTTAGTTGGTTTTCGGTTGAGCTTTCTTGAGAATCTCCTCGACCGGTTTCGTCCACACGAAGGGGTGTTTGCGGTCGTTCCAGCCGTTGATGAAGGCTCGGATCTTCGCGTTGAGGTCCTTGACTGAGGTGAACACACCACGCCGGATCGCTTGCCGGTCGATAATGCCGAACCAGACCTCGACGAGGTTGAGCCACGACCCTGATGTCGGGGTGAAGTGGACGTGGATGTTGGGGTGCGCGGCGATCCACTCGGTGACTGCCGACTTTTTGTGGGTGGCGTAGTTGTCCATCACCAGGTGTAACTCCTGGTCGCCGTAGGTGCGGTCGATTTGCCTGAGGAACGACAAGAACTCCTGGTGGCGGTGCCGTGGCTTGACTGTGGCGGTCACCTGTCCGGTCGCGATCTCCAGTGCGGCGAACAGTGTGGTGGTGCCGTGGCGTTTGTAGTCGTGGGTTCGGCGTTCGATCTGTCCTGGCTGCATCGGGAGCATAGGCGCGGTGCGGTCGAGGGCCTGAATCTGGGACTTCTCGTCCACGCACAATACGATCGCATTCTCCGGCGGTGCCAGATACAGGCCGACGACATCGGTGACTTTGGCGACCAACTCCGGGTCGGTGGAGAACTTGAACGTCCCCGAACGCCACGGCTGTACCCCATACTCACGCCACGCGCGGGCGACCGTGGCGTTGCCGATCCCGAGGTGACTGGCCAACAGGCGTGATGACCAGTGGGTCACCCCATACTTCTTGGGCGGTGGCTTCAACGTCGCCGAGATGACACCCGCGTGATCGAGATGTCTTGGGCGACCCGATCGTTGGGCGTCAAGAAGTCCGTCGAGGCCGTCATGGAGATACCGGGAACGCCACTTGAGTACCGTCGGCACCGACGTCCCGACAACCTCGCTGATCCGCGAATTGGCCACCCCTGCAGCAGCAAGAGTCACGATCCGCGCCCGACGCACCAGCCCCGCAGGCGTCGACGTCGACCGTAGTAGCCGATCAAGTTCATCCGCATCACCATCACGCAGGCCAAGAGCCGGGGCCGCAGAATTCGCCATAGCCAATTCTCTCAAACCACGAACCATAAACTAATTAACGACACGCGACACTAGCG
>NZ_JBSFQI010000056.1:0-1067 GCF_053588635.1 Gordonia sp. NPDC003425
AACAAGCCGATTCGGGTGAGCAGGGGGCGGCGGATGCCGTAGAGCGGGTCCCCGGCGCGGCCGCGGTGTCCGCACGTATCCTGTTGCACACGTTGACGACACACCGTCAACTTCTCAGCGGCCAGGTGCACCACATGAAACGGATCCATCACCGCACGCGCCTTGTCTAGGGTTTCGGCGGTCGCGGTGCGGTAGCCGGAGAACCCGTCCATCGTGACGACCTTGATCCGGTCACGAAACGCGGGATCGCGCGCGGTCAGCCAATTCTTCAACGCGGCCTTGGAGCGGCCGGCGACCATGTCCAACAAGCGTGCCGGCCCGGTACCGTCCACGATCGGCGTCAGGTCGACGAGCACGGTCACGAAACTCGAATCACCATGACCGCGAACATGTTTCCATTTGTGCTCATCCACGCCAAGAACCCGTACACCGTCCAGGCGGGCCGGTGCGGACGCTAACGTGCGGGCTGCGTCCAGGGCCAGGGTATTGACGGTGTTCCAGCTCAACCCGACCGCAGCCGCGGCCGCCGTCACCGACATCTTGTCGCAGATCATCGCCCGCAGAATCCAGGTCGTCGTCCGGCGGGTGACCTGGGCCCGTGGCGCCGCGATCGTGGAGATGTCGGCACGAAAGATCGTGGCGGCACAGTCGGGATTGGCGCACACGTAGCGTGGCACCGCGATATGCAGCCGCGTCGGGTGCCCCACGATCGGCAGATCAGCAACCTCACGGTCAACATGATCACGCAGCCGGCCCGGCTGCCCGCACCCGGCACACCTATTGTTCGGGGCCAAGACCTGGCAGAACACGTGGGTGCGGTCCTCGCCGTCAAGGGCGGCATCGGTGATCGTCACCCCGAGCTCGATGGTGCGGCAAATCGTGTCGGCAATAGCGCTACCCTGCAACGTGGGTCCTGTCGGTGTGTGAGTGATTGTGTAGGAACTGTCATCCTCACACCACAGGACCCGCCTACATCCCCAGACTCACCGCCCACACCCCGCGACCTTGCTCACCCACATCTTGTGCCCGCGAGAACCCGTTCTACGCACCGTCAATTCGGAAGAGCC